>CALWLD010000002.1 GCA_944381435.1 uncultured Clostridia bacterium | reverse complement strand
ATTTAATATTAAATTCAGTGTTGGTTTATGAAAGAATTATATATAAAAAAAATAAGTCATTAAAATATAATATACAACCAAATATAATAATTCCTTGTTTAGAAGATGATATAACAACTTTAATTCGTATATTTTTAGATAATGCTATAAAATATTCTGGAAAAAATGATATTATAGAAGTAACTTTAATAAATAAGCATAATAAAATACAGCTTTCTATATTTAATACAGGTGTTGGTATAAAAAATGAAGATATAAATCATATTTTTGATAGATTTTATAGAGCCGATACATCAAGAAACAAAGAGATAGAAGGATATGGGTTAGGGTTATCTATTGCTAAAAAAATAATAGATAATAATAAATGGTATGTAAAAGTAGAAGGAGTATATGGTAGTTTTGTAAAATTTACAATAGAATTTTAAATAATGTTATTAAAGAGATTATACATTAAAAGTCAAGATAGATTATTAAATAACTTATCTTGACTTTTTAAATTTTAACAATATTTATATAAACTATGCTAGTTTATTAAATTTGATATAACATTATCTTCAAAAACTTAAATAGATTTAATATATTTGTTTAGCATTTCTTTTGTTAATTTATTTTTAATTGTTCATTAATATATTTTTATTAGTATAATTTTTATCTTCTTTAATTTCAAAATTTTTTTATTTCATTTAAAAAACTTTTTAAAATATTCTCTTTCAACAGTAAAATAAAAATATACATAAAAATGTTTATAACTTATTTTTAACATAAAAAACATTACAACAAACAGGCTCAACAACAATAACTTTTTTATCTAAAGTAAGAGCATAATTTAAAGTTGATTTTGTACCGCTTATTTCATATTTTTTCATATAAACGCCAATAACAACATTATAGTTACAAACCATAAATTTATTACGTTTTTCATAACAATCTTTTGAATAATTATTTTGTATTAAAATTTTTTTATCGCAATTTTTAATAATATTTTTATGTCTTATTTTATAATTATGGTTCCATTTTTCTGATTGATTTTCAAAAGGTATCACACAATATAACTTTATATCATCATATTTTTGCTTTAAATCTAAAACAATTTCACTACACCAAATATCAACACCCATAGCACAACCGGTCATAAAAGTTTTATATCCCAATTTATATAGATTTTCTATTTCTTTAATTAATAAAGATTTTAATTTTATACAATCTATATGGTTTTCATTGTAACCAAAAGAAAATTTGTTAGGGCGATGCCCTGTAAAGCAAACAACTTTGTTCATAAATATTTCTCCTTTACACTTTGCAAGGTATATCTTGCATATAATATATATTTTAAATGTAAAATATATAAAAAGCAACATATATTTTTGAGGTGAAATGTATTTATGCAAAAAATACGACAAGATATAAATTTAGGACAAAATATAAAAAAATTAAGAAAATTAAATGAACTAACACAAGAGCAGGTAGTAGCAAAAATGCAATTAGATGGTATTGAAATATCAAGAAGCATTTATTCACAAATAGAAATAGGTATTTACAATATAAAAGTATCGGAATTAATTTGTCTAAAAAATATTTTTGGCGTTGATTTTAATGCATTTTTTGAAAATCTATAAAAATTAACAGCCTTTACAGGCTGTTTTTGTTTGTTTAATTTGTGTATAAAATAATTTTTCCATCAAAATTTATAACTTCATCACTAGGGGGGAATTGTGTCCTTACCGTATCTCCACTTCCATCTATTTCATAGGTGATTTTTTCCTCACTTAACATTTTTTTAGCTTCAGTAACAGTCATATTAATAAGGTTAGGAACAACTATTTCTCTTGTTTCTTCTATATCTAGTTCTTTTTCATTGTATACTTTGTCTATTTTCATATAAGGTAATACATTTTCTAAAAGCTCTTTCATTACAGGGCCTGCTACTTGCCCACCATAATAAATTCCCTGTGGTTCATCTACTAAAACTAAAGCTATAACTTGAGGGTTTTCTGCAGGAGCAAAAGCACAAAAAGATGCAATATATTTACCACTTTTTCTTGGTAATTTTTCGCTTGTAGCAGTTTTACCACCTATTCTAAAGCCAGGGATATAAGTTTTGTTACCTGTACCTTCAGAAACAACGCTTTCTAAAATAACTTTCATTTGTTCTGATGTTTCTTTAGAAACGGTTGTATTGCCTTTTTCATAATTAAAGGTTTCTATAACATTACCATTTTCATCTATAATTTTTGTTCCAAAATGAGGAGTTACAAGCTCACCGCCGTTTATAACTGAGGAAATTGCTCTTAAAAGTTGTAATGGTGTAATTTGAAAAGATTGCCCAAAGCTCATTGTAGCAAGCTCAACAGGTCCAACATTTTCTTTTTTATGCATTATACCGACTGCTTCACCAGGCAAGTCTACACCTGTTTTTTCATTAAAACCGAATTTTTCCATATATTCATAAAATTTATCTGCTCCTAAACTTTCACCAATTTCCATAAATACAGGGTTACAAGAGTTTTGAACACCTTGCGTAAATGTTTGACTTCCGTGGCTTCTAGGAGAACGCCAGCATTTTATATATCTTCCAGCAACAGTTTTTCCACCGCTACAATTAAAGTGAGAATCTGGAGTAACAATTCCTTCTTCAAGGCCCATAGCAGAAGTCATTACCTTAAATGTTGAACCTGGTTCGTATGTATCGTTAATACTAAAATTTCGCCACATTTGGTTAAGGGCATCATTTTTATCTTTTTGGGACATATTTTCCCAGTTAGCCTTTAAGTCTTCGTTGTTGATGGTAAATGGTTCATTTAAGTTAAAATCTGGCTTGTTTGCCATAGCATAAATTTCTCCATTTTGAGGATTCATTAATATAATAGAACCTCTTTTTGCTCCTTTTGCCTCTACAACTTTTTCTAAAGTTTGCTCTGCATATTTTTGCATATTTATATCTAAAGAAGTTACTAAAGTGTATCCGTTAGTTGGAGCAACTCTTTCTTGTATACCATTTTTAAGCTCAACACCTCTAGCATCTGTTTCTGTTAAGATTTTACCTTGTTTTCCCTTTAAGTATTCATCATACTTAGCTTCTAAACCTATTATACCTTGGTTATCTTTCCCTACAAAGCCTATAACTTGTGATGCCATATTATTATTAGGATATATCCTTTTTATATCTTCATCTACCATAACACCTGCTAGGTTTAAATTTCTTATTTCATCTGCTGTTTCTTTTGGAACTTTTGTTTTTATTCTTTCTAATGCAACCTTTTTATTAACTTTTTTTATAACATCTTCATATTTTAAATCTAACTTTTCAGATAATACAGTTGCAACTTTTTCAGAATCTTCTATTTGTGAATTTATTACGCTTATAGAATAAACACTTTCATTTGTAGCTATAACATTACCGTTTCTATCTACAATTTCTCCTCTTTTAGGAGCTATAAGCCTATCCCTTGTTTGTTGTTCATAAGCCATTTTTTGATATTCTTCTGCATTTATAGATTGTATGAAAAATACTCTTACAATAAGAAATACAAATGCTATTTGAAAAACTAAAAGATAAAATATTATTTTCTTTTTACTATTTATGCTTATGTTATTCATAAATACCTCCTTAAATTTAGTTTTATATTTATATATATTCTAAAAAACTAATATATTGACAATATTTATATTATTATTTATAATTACTAAAAAATTGATAGAGAGGCACAAAATGGAAAAATACAAAATAGGGGATACCATAAGGTTTTTACGTAAAAAAATAGGGCTAACTCAGGAACAATTAGCAGAAGATATATGTTCTCCTGTAACTATATCTAGGATAGAATCTGGTGTTCAGTTTCCTTCTGAAAATATATTAAAATTAATTCTTGATAAATTGGGGCAAGATATTAACAATATAAACATAACTAATTTTACTAAAGATGATAACTTTGAAAATTTATTTAATGTAGGGAAAAACTATCTATTAAAAAATAATTTTGAAAAAACAAAAGAAATTATTGAAGAACTTCACAAAAAACAAAATTTAGATTTATTAGACACACAAAAGCTAAATATACTAGAAATAGGGTTAGATATGGGTTTAGAAATATATGAAAAAAATACTACCTCTAGTGAATTTATAAAAAGAATATATAAGGCTTTAAGCATAACTAAAAAAAATATAGATTTATTAAACATAGACAAAATACCTTTATCCTTACAAGAAATAAATTTGTTATCATTTTTAGCTATAGCATTTTCTAATAATAATATGTTAGACGAAGCTATAGAAATAGATAAAAAACTTATAAAGTGTTTTGATTTTTATAAAATAAAAACATTAGAACAAAATACTACTAATATTTTAATATTAATGAATTTAGCTCAATTTTATGAAATAAAAAGAATGTATTTTGAAGCTATAAATACATTAGACGAGGCATTGGATATAAGTAAAAATAGTGTATATAGTCCGTTTTTATGTGAAATATGTTTTTTAAAAGGCAGAATGCTATGTAAACAGGGTAAAATTACAGAAGGAAAAGAAATATTAGAAGATATATATCCTTATTTTAAAATAGCTGAAAATAAAGATATAGCCTTTTATATAGAAAAAATAATAAAAATTTAACATTAAACGATATGTAAAATAGATTTTATAAATGATATTATTTTTATAAAATTTATTAAGGAGTGATTTAATGTTACACTATTTTTATAAAAATAAAAAATTGCTATTTATAAGTGTTTTAATTCTAAAGGGGATATCAATTTTTTTAGCAACTTCTATATCTTTCATTTTAAGTGAAATAATAAATATTATAACGGATATTAATAACTTACAAGAGATTAAAAAACTTGTTAATATTTTTATTTTTAGCATAGCTTTTACATTTGGTTTAGGCACATTCCAGTTTTTAGAAAGATATTTCACATCAAAGCTTATAAAAAAGATAATGAAAGATATAAGGAAAAACACTCTAAAAGGGATATTTAATAACAGTATTGCAGAATATAAAGATAAAGATACGGGATATTACATTTCATTATTTAATAATAATATTTCAAAGATAGAGGCTAGTTATTTTAAAAATATGTTAGATTTATATACATCTATATTAAAAATAATTTTTGCTATATGTATGCTTGTATGGATAAACCCTATTATGGCTATTATAGCTACTTTTATTATGTTAATACCTACATTAATACCTAAAATTTTTAGTAAAAAACTTTCTAAATCAAATGAAAATGTTATAAAAGAATATGAAGTATATAATAACAGTATAAAAGAAATATTTGATGGTTTTGAAGTTATAAAAAATTATAATTTAATAAACATTATTGTTAAAAAGAATCAAAATAATATAATATCTTTAGAAAATAAGAAGTTTATTAACGAAAAAATATCAAGTGAATTATATGTTGCTTCTAATTGTGTATCTATTTGTTGTCAGTTTAGCTTAATGTTTATTTCTGGATATTTTTGTTTATTAAATATTATATCTATAGGGGAGATTATAGCTATAACTCAATTATCAGGAGAGGTTATATCTCCATTAACAACAGTGGCTAATAAATTTACAGAAATAAAAGGTATAAAATCTATTTGTAAAGATTTAATAGAAATAATTAATAAGAAAGAAGAAGAGAATAATATAAAGAATGCAAAGAATGATATTATTTTAAATAATGTTTCAATTTTATGCAACGAAAAGCATATTTTAAAAGATTTTAGTTATAGTTTTAAAATGGGAAAAAAATATGCAATCATTGGTAAAACAGGGAGTGGCAAATCTACTATTTTAAAGCTCATAATGAAATATTATAATACATACACAGGAGAAGTTTATAGCGATATAGGGGATATTTCTTATTTACAACAAGATAGCTTTTTATTTAATGATAGCATAAAAAATAATATATGTATGTTTAAAAATATAGAAGATAGCACATTAAATGATGTAATAGAAAAATGTAAAATAAATAATATTATATATAAACTTAAAAATGGAATAAACCATATAGTAGGGGAAAATGGAAAAAATTTATCTGGTGGAGAAAAACAAAGAATATGTATAGCTAGGGCTTTAGCTAGTAATAAAAAAATATTAATCACAGATGAAGCTACATCTGCCCTTGACAATGATACAGCACATTATGTAGAAAATAATATATTAGATATAAAGGATATTTTATATATTACAGTTATGCATAGACTAAAAAAAGATACTTTAAAAAAATTTGATAAAATATTAATAATAGAAGATGGAAAGCTTGTAGGAGATGGAACATTTGAAGAATTATTAAGCAATATTTATTTTAAAAGAATATATAAAAATTAAAAAATCAGACTGTAGACAAAATAATATCAAAACCTTCTACCATAAACATTTAAGCAATTAAAGGGTTCTAGGGCGAAGCCCTAGAAGAAGTGTGGTGGGTGGAAACAGATAGTTTCTATCATATTGCATTTGTTCTAAAATATTAAAATTACAAAAGGATTGTTGACTTTGTCAACAATCTCAAATATTAATCCTGTTATATAACAGGATTAATATTTTTTAATAAATTTTTGCAATAGTTTTTTAGATTTTCAGAAGGTGTAATTTTTTTTAGATTTTCAGAAGGTGTAATTTTTTTTATATTTTCTAATATTTCTTTGCTTTTTTCTATGTTATTTAAGTTTAAATAACATTCTGCTTTTAAGCAGGCTATTTCATCTAAAATAAGTTCATTTTCTATTTTTCTAGTTTCATTTTTTAATATTTTATCACAGTATATAATGCTTTTTTCGTAATTTTTTGTATGCATATGTAAATAAATTAAATTTTTAATAATATCAATATCATATTCTATATTATTTATTACTTTTTCAAAATATATGATAGCGTTATCAAAGCTATTTAAAAACTGTAAACTTAAAGCTTTTAAATAATAAATATCTATTATTTCTTTATCTTTTAAGCTATCTTTATATAATAGTGCTGTGTTAAAATATTTTAAAGCCTCTAAAAAATTGTTTTCATTATATAAATATAAAGAACCTCTTCTCTGTAAAGAAATAGGGTTATTAGGGGCATCTTCTATTGTAGAGTCTATATAGTTATTAATAACTATATTTATAAATTTATCATTATAATTATTTATAAAATCATTTATTATGTTGATGACATTTTCATCATCTAAAATACAAAAGTTTGCATCTTTTTTGAAATTTATATTTAATGAAAATGTTCTATTTTCAACAGGAAGCAAAAAACAATCTTTAGATTTAGCTTTAACATTATAATATAAATCCCTACCTATAGATGGATAACTTAGCTCTCGTTGTAAAAAATTATATAAAGTAGCATTTTTATACCAGCCAACTATATAGTAATTATTATCTTTTTCATAAACCCATATTATTGTTTTATTATCTGACATAACAGAAGCATCGTTTTTAAATTCTATATTGGATAAGTTAACAACACCATCTTTTAAAGATGCATATCCATAGCAAAATCCATTATAATCTTGAAAGTTATAAATCTCTGGGTTATTAGATTTTTTTTCTTGATAAAATTTATCATATATATTAAAATTTTCATCTTCTATACCGTTATAATATTTAGAAAATCCTATTTTGAAAACAATAAAATTCATATAAAACCTCTTAAATAAAATTGTATAATTAATATTTTTTAGTATAAAATAAATTTATATCTTTTATTATATCAAAAAAATTTATAATATAAAAGTAATTTGTAAATAAATTATTAAAAATAATTAAAACTATATACTTTTTTTAAATTTAGTATTATAATATATATGTGATATTATTTGTAACATAAAGGAGATATAAATGGATACTGTAATAGTTATTATGCAAAAAAATAAAAAAACTGGGCTATTTGAAAAAGAACTACAAACACTTAATATATCTAAATATGAACAATATATATTAAATATTTATGCTTTAGAAGAAGATAATAAAATAACATTAAATATAAAGTTAACTACAGATAAAGACGTTTTAGATTGGGAATATAACGCTATATATGATTATTACGATATAGACATATTTAAAGAACTTGGATATAAAATAAAAGAATGCGAAGATGAATATAATCCAACTTGGGAAATAAGCTTTGATTATATAGAAGATAATTTTAAATTATTAGAAATAATAAATAGTATTCTAGAATATCATAATAAAGAACTAATAGATGTTTTAAACACAATAAAAGATAAAGAAGGAGAATACAAAAATGAAGAATAAGAAAATAGGTTTTTTTATATTATTGGCATTAGGTATAGCTATTATAGCTATTTTTACAATATATTTTTTAAACAAGCAATCAAATGCTAGTGTACAATCTGATTTTACATTAGATGCTACAACTTTAGAAAGTTTAAATGAATTTAATCAAAAACTAGATGAATATTATATAGAAACTTGGGATAACAACAAGTTTATATCTTACTATAGCTATTTAGCTACAAACGATTACACAGAAATTATGCTAGAAGATGTAGAGAAAGCCCTTGATTATACTGCACCAGAAGAAATTAAAGATGTACAAATACATTTTGTAAAGCCTAAAAGCTTAAAACCTTATTTAGGTGATAACATAATAGATGATGACCCTGAAGTTTTAACTGTTTACAGTGCTTTACCTGTAGAGGGAGGTATGTATATATCTTCTAAATTTGATAAAGGTGGCTTTGTATCAAGCGAAAATTATAAAAAGTTTGTAAGCGAGCATTCTTGGTTAAAAGGTGAAACGAGAATGCCTGATAAAGATAGCAAAGAATATAAAGAAGTTATAAAAGCTGTTGAGAAAAAAGATGAAAACCTAAAAGATGGTAATGTTAAGCACCTTGCTTGTAATGATAAATATGCTATGATTGTAATATCTAGCAAAGATGACCCAGCCTATATCAAACAGTATGCCTTAGAAAAACAAAATAGTGGTAAATATGATATAATAATAGAAGAGCTAGAGCTTAGAGACAATAAAATATTTGTAAACTATGCTTATACAGACTTTGATTTAGCATTATTACCTTTATATGAAATATATTTATATTCTAACATACAATCTGACCAAACTTATTTAGTTGATTTATTAAAAGAAAACGAAAGAATAGGGGTTGATGAAGAATTAACATATTCTTGTGGTGCTGGTAATTTTGTTTATTTAGAGTTTAAATCTGGATTAAAAATATTATTATATGCAAATGAAAACAACACAACAGATGTATATGAAGTAGAAAACTTTACTGTTGCATTATCTAAAATGTTAGAATTAGAGCCTAATCCACCTGCATTTATATTAAACTTTGAATAAAATATTATCGATTGGAGAGGAAATAAAAATGATAATAGATAAATTTCATATAAGTTTGTTTAATATTTTAGACGAACTTATATACATATATGATTATAAAACTTTAGAAGTGCTTTTTATAAATAATACTGCTAAAAATATACTAAAGATAAATAATAATATACCTCTAAGAAAAGATATATTAAACTGTATGTTTTTTAATAATAAGTTAACATTAGATGAAAATATAACAGATGAACATAAATTTATTAATTACGAAGGGTGTAACTATAGCATAAATAAAAGTCCTGCTATATATAACGATAAAAGTGTTGTTTTATGCGTTTGTAATGAAATTAAAGAATCAGATGTTCACGTAGAAAAAAAGTATGTTGAGATGAAAGATATCTTAATAAATAGTGTAGCTATACTAGGAAAAGATGACGAGCTATTTAAAGTTATGTATGAAATATTAGAAATGATTGGTTTATATTATAATGCAGATAGATGCTATATAAATGAACATTTAACTAATAATGAAAATAACATTTATTGTTATGCTTGGAACAGAATAAAATCTGAAGAAACTATGTGTGATGAGCTTACAAACGATGAAGAAATAAATAACTGGGATAAGGTTTTAGATAAAGAAGAAGTTTTGTTAATAGATGATATATCCATATTAAAAGATAATTGGATTGAAAAATATGAAGATTTAAAAGATAGAAACGTAACCAATGTTCTTGTTGCTACAATGAAGTTTTTAGAAAAACCAGTAGGGTTTATATGCATAGAAAATGTTGAAGAGCATAAAAAGGAAATTTCTTTATTAAAATCTTTAATATATTTTATTTTAAATGAATTTAAAAGAAGGCAAATCTCTAAAAAATTAACTTTTATGAGTTTTCACGATTCATCAACAGGGCTTAATAACAGAAATAAATATATAAACTACATAGAAAATATTAGATATGGAAGGTTAAAATCTGTAGGTGTTGCATTTATAGATATTAATGGTTTAAAAGCTATAAATGATACTCAAGGGCACAAATTTGGAGATAGAGCTATAAAGGCTGTTAGCGATGCTTTAAAAAGATATTTTAGAAAAGAAGATAGCTACAGAATAGGTGGAGATGAATTTGTTATAATATCTGAAAATATAACAAAAGAAACCTTTATTCAAAAAATAAATTCTATAAATAGATATTTTTTAGACTTAATGGAGTATAGCGTATCTATAGGATACTTATGGAAAAATAAAAACATAGATATTAATGAACTAACTCATAAAGCAGATGAATATATGTATCAAGCCAAAAAGTCTTATTATGATTATATTAAAAATAACGATATAGAAATATATTCTGCAATGGCTACAAATTCTGAAGATTGTGAAGATAAAATAACAATTACATTAGGCCACGATACAGAGCTTGATTTTAGCACCAATAAATTTTCTTTTCAGTCTAAACATGATATATTTAAATTTAAAATTAACCAGTTAATGTCTAATAATGATAAACCATATATGATGGTTATGCTTGATATAAATGGTTTTAAAGTAATAAATGAAATGTATGGTTTTGACGAAGGAAACAGAATACTTTTAAAAATAAATCACATTATAAATAAATTTATATTTGGTAAGGGCATATGTTGCCATTCTTATTCTGATGTTTATTATTTTTGTTGTGAAGTAAGCTCAGATGAAGAAATTTTAAAAATTTTATATGATATAAACAAAGAATTAAACGATAGCATACCAAATATAAAGATAATATTATCTTACGGTATATACAGAATATTTGACAGAAATATAGAAATAGATGAAATCTTAGAACGTGTTAGCTATGCTCATAAAATATCTAAAAAAGATACTACTAGAAATATTATTTTCTATGATGATAATTTAAAGCTTAATATGTTAATAGAAAAACAGATAGAAAATGATATGGAAGATGCTCTTTTAAATGGTGATTTTAAGCTTTATTTACAACCTAAATATAATGTGCATACTAATAAAATAAATGGTGCAGAAGCTCTTGTTAGATGGCAACATAAAGAAAAAGGTTTAATATTCCCTGGTAAGTTTATACCTGTTTTTGAAAAGAATGGGTTTATTATGAAGCTAGATATGTACATACTAGAACAAGTTTGTAAGTTTATAAAAGATAATGATAAAAAAGGAAGAAGAAATATACCTATATCTGTTAATATATCAAAATTAAATTTTAGAAGAAAAGATTTAAAAAATCATGTAATGGAAATTATTAGCAAATATCAGGTAAACCCAAGGCTTATAGAGCTTGAAATAACAGAAAGCTTAATAGCAGAAGAGCCAGAACAAATTATAGAAATTATACAAGATTTTAAAAAGGAAAATGTAACCATATCTATGGACGATTTTGGCACAGGATATTCTTCTTTAAATATGTTACAAAGCTTACCTGTTGATGTTTTAAAAATAGATTGTGGATTTTTTAAAGATTTTGAAAAATCAAAAAAAGGTGCAGCAATAATAAAATCTATCGTTATGTTAGCTAAAGAGCTTGAGCTTGGAGTTGTTGCTGAAGGTGTTGAAAGAGAATCAGAAGTTGAATACCTAAGGACCATAGATTGTAATAATATTCAAGGGTATTATTTTTGTAAACCTATATCTTTAGAAGAATTTGAAAAAAGGGCTTTTGAAGATAATCAATAGTGCTTGACAATTTAAAAAAATTTTTATAATATATACGTATAAAGAATTTTTTGGAGGAAAAAGATGTTAAATAATTTAAAAAAGAAAATTAAGGAGAAAAAAGGCTTTACTTTAGTAGAAGTTATAGTTGTTATGACAATAATAGTTACACTTATTGCTATAGTAGGTCCTAATACAATTGGTTACATAAATTCTGCAAGAACTACATCTAATAAAGCAACTGCAAGAGCTGTTTATATAGCTAGTATGCAAGTTGCAGCAGATGCAGCTATGAAAAATACACCTTTAAATACAGAAGCAGATGTTAAAAATGCTATAAAAGCTGCTAATTTATTACAAGGTGATGCAGAAACTATATTAAAAGATACAACTATTAGTTATGACCCTAAAAATTATATTATAAATGGTGTTACATATTTAGGAGAAAAATATCCAGAAGATGGTGAGGTACCAGCTTCTACACAGTAAGGAGATGATGACTTTATGGGTATGATAGAAAGCATTGCAACAGCATCTACAAACATTAGTATGGCTAATGCAAGACAAGATGTTTCTTTAAAAGTATTAAAAAATGCTATGAACCAAAGTGAAGAAAATATGTTAAAGCTTATGGAAATGGTAAATGTTTCACCTGCTCCTAGCGGTACAACAGTAGATTTTATTGTATAATAAATATGTAAAATATGTAATATTTTTAAATTTTTAAAAATATTACATATTTTTTTGTATTTATACTTTTATATAAATACTATTATTTTGTATAGTTTTTACCAGCCATTTGTCTTTCTTGAGCTTCAATCATTTTTTTAACCATATATCCACCAACATATCCATTTTGTGCAGATGTTAAATCACCGTTGTAACCTTGTTTTAAAGGAACACCAATTTCATTTGCTACCTCATACTTAAATTGCTCTAAAGCAGCTCTAGCCTCTGGGATATTAATTTTGTTTGAAGATTTGTTGTTTGTTGACATAAGTTTTTCCTCCTAAAAATAATATATTTTAGCATTTATATGCTACAATATTATCTTGTTCCAAAATAAAAAAAATAATCTGGTAATTTATGTATTTTTTGCTTATAGGTATTGACACACATATAATAAATTAGTTATAATCTATTTAATAAGATAGAGGGGTGATTTAAAATGACAATAAGGCATTTAAAAATTTTTATTTCTGTTGTAGATTATAAAACTATGAGTAATGCTGCTAAAAAGCTATTTATATCTCAACCATCTGTTAGCCAAGCTATTAGAGAAATAGAAGAATATTATAATATACGTATTTTTGAAAGGTTATCTCAAAGACTATACCTTACTAAAGATGGAGAAAATTTATTAAAATATTCTAGGTATATTGTTAGTACTTTTGATAATATGGAAAAAGAATTTAAAAATAAGCATAATAATGTTTATATAAGAATAGGTGGTAGCTTAACATTTGGTACATATATTTTACCTAATATAATGGAGCAATTTGAAAAAAAATATGTTGATACAGATATAAAAATAATAGTTGATAATACTAAATTAATAGAAGAAAAGTTATTAAATAACGAAATAGATATAGGAATAGTAGAAGGTGAAACACATAATACAGATATTGTAAAATTACCTATATTAAAAGATAGGTTAGTTGTAGTTTGTAGTACAAATCATCCACTTGCCTTAAAGGAAAATGTTACGTTAAAAGATTTATGCGGAAAAGCTATGATTGCAAGAGAAGATAGTAGTAAAGAAAGAAGTCAATTTCAAAAATTTTTAAATCAAAATAATATAAAAGTAGACTGTAAATGGAATTGTACAAGCGTAGAAACTATGAAAAATGCACTAAAAAAAGGACAAGGCTTTGCTGTTTTATCTATAATGGCTGTTAAAGATGAAATAGAAAGAAAAGAGCTAAAAGCTATAGAAGTTGAAGGTATGGAAGATTTATCTAGGGATTTATGTCTTTTATATCATAAAAATAAATTTTTAAATGAAGAAATAAATTATTTTATCGACCTTTGTAAAAATTTTCCACAAGATAATATTTTAAAATTATAAATATATGGCTAGTATAAAAATTATTTATAAAACAAATAATATAAAAAAATTATTAAGAGGTGTTTTATGAAAAATTTATTTATACTAGTTTTTTGTTTTTTATTAATTGGTTGTTCTAAAAATACAACCCCTAATTTATCTAGTGAATATATATTAAGCGTTATAAACGAAAAGGTAACTTTTGATAACCCTATAGAAGAAGATTTAAAAGAGCAAAGCATAGCAGAGCGTTATGGAATATCACCTAGTGATATAGAAAATGGCGTTGTTTATTATACAGAAAATGAAGATGAAAGTGATAAAATTATCATAGCAAAGGCATCTTCTAAAGATACTGTTGAAAATATAGAAAGAGCATTATCTTCAGAAATAGTGAGTATATCTGATGCCTGGAAAGATAATGATAGGGAAATGGCTAAAATAGAAAAGCATATTTTTAAAACTAAGGATATATATGTAATAATGGCTATTTCTGATAAATCTAAAGAAATAGAAAAGATATTTGATAGTTGTTTTTAAGGTTATAGACTTTGTCTACACCATTTTTGTAATTATTAGATTTTTGGCTTTAAGGAAAGATTTTTGTAATTATCTAAACCCACCCACCGTCCCTATGCGGGGACACCCCGCACCCCGTAAGCTATCAGCTAAAATTTTTGATAGGTATTTATTTTGTCTAAAACATCAAATACCCCTTTTAAAAGGGGTATTTTTTAAATATTTCTTATATAAATTTGACAAGGGTTATGTTTATCCCATAAACTATCAATACATTCTAACTCTTTAAATCCTAGAGATTTATAAAATTTATTACTGATATCATAGATAGGGTATATACCTTCTTTAACTGTTTTTACTTGTATAAATTCATATCATTTAGTTTTTGCATAATTAAAGGTTGAATTTGCTAATAACTTTCCAATTCCATTTCTATGGTATTGTTTTAATATGCCCATAACATATATTTCGCAAGTATATTTGCTAGTTTCTTTTAAAGCTAAAAAACCTTTAATGATGTTTTCATCTTCTGCTATAAAAAATGGCATATTAAAAACATTATTTATATATTCTTTAGTGCTTTCTTCTATACCAAACCATTCAGGTAAATTATTTAATATATCTTTAGTTATTTTTTGCTTTTCTGCTTTATTATCTATTAATTTTATCATATTAAGCCTCTAACATTTTTATGAAATCTTCTTCAGTTATTATAGGTATATTAAGCTCTTTTGCTTTTTTATTTTTAGAAGAAGTTGAATTTTTATCATTATTAATTAAATAATCTGTTTTACTAGATACACTGCCTGTAACTTTTCCACCTAAATTTTCTATTTTTTCTTGTAGTTCTTTTCTATTTTTAAAAGTTTGTAAATCACCTGTTATAACAAAAGTTTTATTTTGTATAGCAGAATTATTATTTTCCATAGGCTGTAAGTTATCATTAAAATGTAGCAAAGGGTAAACTTTGTTTACAAGGGCTAAATTTTCATTATTAGAAAAATATGTTACTAAAGATTTTGCCATAATATCCCCAAAACCATCTATAGCTATAAGCTCTTCTTCGTTAGCAGTTTTTATTTTATTAAAATCATAGTTAAAATGTTTACATAAAAGCTTTGCGTTGCTAAGCCCTATATGGTCTATACCTAAAGAATAAATAAAGTTAGCTAAATTAGTATTTTTAGATTTTTCTATAGCGTTTATAAGGTTGTTGTAAGATTTTTCTCCAAAGCCTTGCATATTAATTATATCATCTTTAAAATTTTGTATATTATAAATATCAGTATAGTTGGATATAAACTTATTATCTATAAATTTTTCAATGGTAGCTTTAGAAAAATCTTCTATATTCATAGCATTTCTTGATACATAATGTACAATACCATTTATTGTTTTTGCAATACAGTTAGGATTTGTGCATTTTAATGCAAGACCATCTCTTATTTGGATAGTTTCTGCAATACCACCACAAGCATTACAATTTTTAGGTATTTCTAAAGTATCACTTTTTGTATCGTTTTCTGCAACTTGAGGTATAATCATATTAGCTTTATAAACTTTTATAGTATCACCTATACCAAGTTTTAAGTTTTTTATAATACTTATGTTATGAAGGCTTGCTCTATTAACAGTAGTACCTTCTAGCTCAACAGGTTCAAAAATTGCAACAGGGTTAATAAGCCCTGTTCTAGATGTGTTCCATTCTACATCAAGTAGGGTAGTTATAGCCAAATCATCTGCCCATTTAAAAGCTAAAGAATCTTTAGGGAATTTTGATGTTTCTCCAAGGCTATTGCTATAAGCTATATCATTAAAGGTTACAACTAAACCGTCTGTTGCAAATTTATTGCTTTCTACCTTATGTTCAAAATCTAATATAGTTTTTTCTACATTATTTTTATTTACTAAAGCATAATCTACAATTTCAAATCCTAAACTAGTTAAGAACTGTAATTGTTGGGATTTTAATTTAAAATCTTTATTACACTTTACTAAAGAAAAAGCTAAAAAACTTACATTTCTATCTTTTGTTACTTCGTTATTAAGCTGTCTTACTGTACCACTACATAAATTTCTAGGGTTTTTATATTTTTCCTCTATATCTAAATTTTCATTAATATTTTCAAAATCTTTAAAAGAGATTAAAGCCTCACCACGAAGTATAAGCTCATCTTTAAAAGGTATTTTTAAAGGTATATTTTTAAACACCATACAATTGTGGGTAATATCTTCACCTATTTCACCGTTACCTCTTGTAACAGCACTAACAAGGCTACCATCTTTATAAGTTAAAACAATTGTAAGTCCGTCCATTTTAAAGGAAAGCAAGCCTTCTTTTGTATCTAAAAAATCTTCTATTTTAGATATTTCTTTAGTTTTATCCAAAGAAAGCATCTTTTTATCGTGTTTAACCTTTTCTAATTGGCTTAAAACAACATAACCTACTTCCTGTGTAGGGCTATTAGATAGCAGTATACCTGTCTCTTTTTCTAAAGTTTCTAGCTCATCATATAGTTTGTCATATTCAAAGTCAGACATTATTTCATAGCTTTCTTGGTAATAAGCTTTTCTAGCATCATTTAGTGTATTAACAAGCTGTTTTATCTTTTCTAACATTTGTAACTCCTTTAAATATTTATTAATTTTACTAATATTTATAGTAACATAGGTATAAAAATTAATCAATAATAAATAATAGCATAAAAACTAATAATATTAAATTATTAGGCATATTAAAACGGTTATTTACAGAAAATAGACAGTTCTCGTCAATATCATAAACACCATCTTCTTTAACAGAAGGGTCTGTATTGATGTTATTAACTTTTATAATATTATTGTTATTTAAATTTTTAGGTATCATATAATTTAACGCAGATATGTTTGTTACCATATTTATAGCATTATCTATATTTTTATGATTTTTTTCTACTATAAAAGGTTTAATAGCATTTAATAAAACAATTTCTTTAGGAGGGTTATTTTTAATATTATCAATATTATTTTTTAGTTCTTCATTTATTTTATCTATATATTTAGTTTTAAATAAATTAGAAACAAGGGCAAAAGCCTCTTTTATATCATTTTCTATTATTTGTTTGTCTTGCATTTTTTGAGCAATTTCATATATTACATTATTATCTTGCATAACATACCTCCTGATTTAATAATTTATAAATATCTATTAAGCCCCAGCCTTGCTGGTTTTTAGGTAAATGTAAATTTTTACAACATTTTTTTAACATAAGTTTTACATCGTCTGGTTTTAAGTTATTATGCTTTTCTAAAAGCATAGCTATAGCACCAGATACAATAGGGGTAGACATAGATGTACCACTTAAAGAAAAATAACCGTTATCTATAACATCATCAGATTGTTTTGAAATGTTATTAGATAAGCAAGATATAATATTAACACCAGGAGCTAAAACATCTGGCTTTATGACGCATTCTAGGGTTGGGCCACGCCCTGAAAAATTTATAAGTTTATTTCCCCAAACATTAGCAGTTATGTTATCATCAGATGCTCCTATGGTTATAACTTTTTTGCTAATAGCAGGGGAGTTAATAGTATATTTTTTAGGACCATCGTTGCCTGCTGCTATTGTAACTATAATACCGCTATCCCACATTTTTTCTACTGCTTTTACTAAAGGGTCGTTAGATGAAGTGTTGTTTGTTCCTATAGATAAATTTGCAATTTTTATATTATATCGTTCTTTATTATCCATTATCCATTGAAGACCTGCTAAAACATCAGATGCATTACCTTTGCCTTCACTATTTAAAACTTTTATACCTATAAGGTTACAATCTGTTGCTATACCACGATATTTACCGTTAGAGCTTATGCCATTTCCTCCTGCAATACCTGCAACGTGGGTTCCGTGTCCATTATCATCGTAAGGTATAGTTTTGTTATTTATAAAGTCTTTAAATGCAGTTATTCTATTTCTAGGGTATAAAAAATCATTTATAGGTGATATACCTGTGTCTAATATGGCTATACCTATGTTTTTGCCTGTATATCCTTTTTCCTGAATTATGTTAGCATTTACAGTTTTTCTAGCACTGTCCATTTGCATAGTTATATGAGCGTTTTGAAAAACTGTTTTTAAACAATTTAGCTCTTTTAGTTTTTCTATATTTGCTTCTTCTATTTCTATAACAATAGAATTTATTAAGGGTATTTTATATTTTATATTAGCTATAGATTTTATTATATTTTCTTCTTCATAGGATAAATTACTTTCTATTATTAGTTCTATATTGCCCATATAAAAACCTCTTTTATAATTTCTAATTTAGTTTATGCTAAATATTGTAAAATGTTATTAAATTTTACAAAAAATATGCTTGTACAACAAATTTATATTTATTATAATATTTTTTTTAAAAACTTTAATAATTTAAAAATACTTTGCATATAATTAAATATAACTTTTTTGGAGGTAACAAATATGAATTTTGGAGGGAACAATTTTATCTTAATAATCTTTTTATTAATGATGATGCAAGGTACAATGGGAGCTTGCTGTGATAGCACTATGCTTATTTTATTACTTTTACTCTGTATGCCTCAATGCAATAACTTTGGCGTTTGTGAAGCTAAATAAAAATTAAGCCAGACCTTAATTGTAATTAAAAATTAAAAATTAAAATCACCCGTTTAAACGGGTGATTTTTAAAAATAAAAAGATTTAATGTTATAAACAAAATGTATAACATTAAATCTTTTTATTTTTAGAAAATTATTATATATACATATCTATAAATTGACCACGTCTTGCCTCATCATCTAAATTTTTAGCATTTTCATCTATAACACCTTTTGTTATAGTTCTTGTTTCGCCTCCAGATGTGTAAGGTGTTCCACATTCAGGGCAGGTAGAAGTTTTTATAGTAACAGTTTGAGATATAACCTCTCTACCTTCTCTTTTAGCCTTAGCTCTTTCACGATTAACGTGCTCTAACTCGTGGCTACGAACAGCTAAACCTGATGCATTAGGGGATACCTTTGTAGCTGTTTTAAAAGATACCCCAGCATCATCTGAACCATCTTTATATTTTCTGTTTTCACAAGTATTACATTCTTCTTTTTTGTTATTTTTATAATTATTAATAGAATTATTAAGGTTATTTGAATAATTAGTATTAAAATTATTATTTATCATAAAATCACCCTTATCTTAAGTATAATTAATTTTCGTCATAAAATATTATTTCGTTATTTTTTACCATACCAAGTTTATCTCTAGCTAATTTTTCTATGTATTCATCACTATTTTTATAATTTGTTTGGTATTGAAGCTCCTCATTTTCTTTGTTCGCCTTTTCTATTTCTGTATTAAGCTCTTGGATTTTATCGTTATATGTAATTAATGAATTGTATTTATAAAACAAATAGGAAGAAAAACTTAAAATAGTAAAAATCATAATAAGAAAATAAAGCTTATTAAAGGCAGAAGAAGTTTTCTTATTTTTTTCATTTTTCATTTTTTGCTTTACCTCCTTTTAAAGATTTTAAAGATACACTAATACTATTTAACTTATTATATATTGTTGCATAAAATTTACAATTTTGCAATAGTTTTTTTAATAAATTAAAAATAAATTTTAGAGGCTTAAAAAATATGTTAAAAACAATTAAAATAGGTGTGCATATTGCTTTAAAAATAAATAAAAATATTTTTAAAATAAAATTTATAATATCTATAGAGAACTTTAAAAATATAGGGCTTATTAAAAGGCTATATAATAACATACTTATAAAAATACCTAAAATAAAAAATATTCTAATTTGTCCATTGTTTTGGCAAAGAGTTATAAAAAATATTATGATAGACATAAAAAGCCAATATATGATATCCTCTATATTTATAAAAAAATTATTATGTAAAATATATTTTCTAAATATTTTAAGAAAATCATATAAAAATCCTAAAATTAAACCTATACATAGTGATATTAAAAATATTTTAAATTGATAAGAAATAGATAAAATCATACGTTCTACTTAAATATCTTGCTAAATAAACTACTAGCAGGTTTATTATAGCTAGATTTATCTTCATATATTAAGCTATATATTTCACCGTCTATTTCTAAATCACCTGTATCTAAATTTAATTTGTTAATATGGAAATTTAATCCTTTTAATATTACAACGCCAAGCTCTGTTTCTGCTACAATCATTTCTTCATCAAATGATATAACATCTATAACTCCTGTAATTTTGATGTTTGTCCTATCTAATATATTAATATTATGTTTGTTTCTTTTTTCTTCAGACATTTATACCCTCCACATATATTTTATATATTAAATATATGAAGAGGGTATAAAAAATATTACTGTTAATTACCTAAGTCTTTACTTCTATCTGTAAAAGAAGTGTGCAAAAGCTCTTTTGCTAAATTACTTAAAGGTTTACCATAAAATTCTTTATAAAGTTCTTTTATTTCTTCGTTTTCATAGCTAGACCTTATTTTTAGCTCGTTATCTCTTTTATAAAGTCCTTCTATACGTTTTTTTAAAGCGGCATCTCTTTTTGGAATTTTCTTTTTAGGTTGACCACCACCACCTATACAACCACCAGGGCAAGCCATTACTTCAACAAAATGGTATTGTTTTTCGCCAGATTTTATTTTTTCTATAAGCTTTGTAGCGTTAGCAGTACCATATACAACTGCTATATTTATATCTTTTCCGTTTATATTAACGCTAGCTTCTTTAATTTCTTCTAAATCTCTAACTTCTTTTAATTCGTAAAGATTTTCAGGAACAGGTTCATTAGTTAAATAGTTATAAGCAGTTCTTAATGCTGCTTGCATAACACCACCTGTATTACCAAAGATAACACCAGCACCAGATGCTTCTCCCATAAATTTATCGAATTTGCTATCTTCTAAAGAGGCAAAATCTATTCCTTTTTCTTTAGCCCATTTTGCAAGTTCTCTTGTTGTAATAATATAGTCGTTATCACGCATAACTTCTATATTGTTATATTTTGCAGATGCATTTAACTCATCACGTCTTATTTCGAACTTTTTAGCAGAACACGGCGTTATTGTAACATTTACAATTTTAGATGGGTCTATGTTCATTTTTTTAGCAAAATAAGTTTTTATTGTAGCACCTTGCATACCTATAGGGCTTTTAGCAGATGATAGATTTGGTATAAAATCAGGATGATAAGTTTCTACATATTTTACCCAAGAAGGACAACAGCTAGTAAACTGAGGGAAAGTAGCATTTTCGTTTTTTAACTTTTCTACAAGCTCGCTAGCTTCTTCTACTATTGTTATATCAGCACCAAAGTTTACATCTAAAACATAGTCAAAACCTAGCTTTCTCAATAAAGAAACCATTTTTCCTTCTACAAATTCGCCTTCCTCCATATCAAATAACTCACCTAAAGCTACCCTTACAGCAGGAGCAGTGCTAACTATAACAACTTTATCCTCATTAGCAATGATATTGTCTACTGTTTCATATTCATATTTTTCTGTAATACTATCAACAGGACATATGTTGGCACATTGTCCACAATGGATACATATGGCAATATCATTAGTTTTTTCTAAGTCGTAATGACCATAAACACCTATAAAATCTCTACATATTTTAGTGCATAATTTACATTTTATACATTTATCTTCGTGTAAGACAATAGAAGGGTTATCATCTTCTATTGGTACTCTAATATCTATAAGATTATGTTTGCTCATAAAAAAACCTCCTATAATATATAATTAAAGCAGTAAACCAAGGTTAAAATATACATTTGACCTAAAATAAAATATTTGTTAATAAACATTATTTTTTAATATTATATCAAGAAACTATAATTTAGTCAATAATATAACTATATATTATTTATACAAAATACAATAAAACTATCAAGATGTTAGCTATATAATTTGTGTAAAATATATATGTTTATATTTGTTATTGACATAATTTTGTTGAAGTGATATATTAAATATAAAAAATTAAAGGAGTAATATTATGGAAAATAATCAAGTGTCAAAATATGAAATTTATCCTTTACCACAAGAAATAACATATAAAAATGAAAGATTAATGCTTAATAAAAAGTTTAATATAGTAAAAAAAATAGAGTTAGAAAATTATATTTTTACTAAATTAGAAAAATTTTTTAATAAAAATAATGTAGAATACAAAATAGACACAAAAGAAGATAATGATGCAATAAATATTATATTAGACATAAAAAATATGGATAAAAAAGAAGGTTACATATTAGATATATGTAACGATATATTAATAACTGCTAATGATAAAGCAGGCTTATTTTACGCTTTAGTTACTCTTTTATCTATGTTAAATCAAAACAAAGAATTTATAGAAAAATGCAAAATATATGACTATCCTGATATTTTATATAGAGGATATATAGAAGGATTTTATGGTTATCCTTGGAGCCATCAAGACAGGATAAACCTTATGGAGTTTGGCGGTGAATGTAAATTTAATACATATATATATGCACCTAAAGACGACCCTTACCACAGAACAAGCTGGCGTGATTTATACCCACAGGATAAAGCTATGGAAATAAAAGAGCTAGCAGAAAATGGGCATATTAACAATATGAATTTTGTATGGACGATACACCCAGGGGATACCATAGACCTTTTATCTGATGAAGATTTTAAAGCTACTTTAAATAAACTAGAACAATTATATAGCTTAGGTGTAAGGCAGTTTGGTGTATTATTTGATGATATAACAGGTATTGCTGATGGTAAAGCTCAAGCAGATTATATAAATCGTGTGGATAAAGAATTTGTAAAACCTAAAAAAGATGTTAGACCTCTTATTACAGTAGGTACAAGATACTGTGAGGCTTGGGGGCCAGATATGGAGGGTTACTTTAAAGTTTTCATAGAAACCCTTAACAAAGATGTAGAAGTTATGTGGACAGGAGCTGCTACTATGTCTAATATATCTTATGAGCAGTTAGATGCACCTAAAAGAAAAATAAACAGTGATAAAGATTTAGCTGTATGGTGGAATTATCCTGTAAACGATTATTGTAATGGAAAGGTTCTTATGGGAAAATTAGAAAACTTAAATCCAGACTTAACTAACGTTACAGGTTTTTTCTCTAACCCAATGAATCAGGCACAAGCATCTAAACAAGCTTTATTTTGTATAGCAGACCATAACTGGAACACAAAAGCTTTTGATTGTGAAAAAAGTTATTGTGCATCATTTAGAGCTATCGCTCCAGAAGTTAGTAAAGAATTAGAAATATTTGCATCTAATACTTGCTACGTTAAAGAAGATGGCGGAGCTAGCGGAACATTTATATTTGATGAGTCTTGGTATTTAAAAGATGACATTAAAAACTTAGAAAATGCTATTGATAAAAATGAAAATATTGATATATATTTAGATGTAATGTTAAAGCATTTTAAAGATATAGAAAATGCTACTAAAAAAGTTAAAGAAGATTGTCAGAACAAACAGCTAGTTACAGAATTAAAGCCATTTTTAGACGGACTTGAATTTTTAGCTATAGCAGGTAAATATGCATTATTAGCCCTTAAAGATATTGATAAAAATAACATTGACATTATAGAAGAAAATAGTAAAAAAGCAACAATAAATCTTCAAAAAATACAAGATTGTAGAGTAGATACATTAAAAGAAGGTAAATCTGTAATGTTTGTTGTTGAAGTTGGTTCTTTAATATTAAAGCCTTTTGTTGAAAAATTAATAGATATTGTAAATGTTGAAGCTGGTCTTGAAAGCAAGGCTTTAGAGCTTAACTATAATATGAACAACATTGCCTTAAAATCTTTAGGAGTTAGCGTAAGCTCATCTACAGGTAAAGATAAAGAAGAACAGGTAGAAAACCTTATAAAAGGTAATATTGCAGGTGGAAAATGGTGCTCTCTTGAATATAGGCCAGCTGCTATTGTAGATTTAAAAGAGGTTAAAACATTAAAACAATATAAAATAGTAAACTGTGGACACGATGAAGCAGGGGAAAACAGAATGTGGAATACAAAAAAAGCTCAAATTTTAGCTAGTGTTGATGGTGTAAATTTTGATATTGTAGATGAATTTGAAAATGAAGCAGATATAGTTAATAGAATATTTTTTAATGAGGTAAAAGCTAGATATATTAAATTACAAATTTTAGAGCCTGCTCAAATAAGTATAAATGGTGGAGGGCATACAAGGATATATTCTTTTGAACTTTTTGAAGAGGCTTATCCTTATCAATCTGACAAAATATTGGTTTCAAATATGGAATACAACAATGATATATTAACAATAAAAGGTATTAAAAAAGGTGATGTTATAAAAGTTTACAAAAACTTAAATGATGAAACTCCTATTTTTGAAACTAAAGAAGCAAAAACAGATTTAGATTTTATAAATATTGAAAATATTAATGAAGAAAGAGTATTTTTAGAGAGAACATCTAAAAATTATTTACCAAGCGTAAGAACAACAATAAAACTTTCTTAAGGGTAAATATATAAATACTATCTTATGAAATCTAGGTGATTTAGCTAAAGATATTGGATATATATGGGATAAATTTTAAGCATCAGAAATTGATGCTTGGCTTATCCTAAGTTTAATAAATATTTAAAATAAAACAATTTAAGCTTAAATGTTTATATTAATGTAAAAATAAAAAAGTATATGTTATTTTATAATAGTTGTTTTTGTAAAATGAGATATATAAAAAAATATAATTAAAATAAAAATAAGCCACCTATAGTAGATGGCTTATTTTTATTTTGAACAATGTTTGCAAGTACCATAAAAATACATTTGATGAGAATCTAACTTAAATTCAGTTTCTTTTGATACTTTATCTTGTATTCTATTTATAAAATCTTTTTGTGGGAAATAATCTATAATGCTGTTACATTTAGTACAGATAATGTGAGAATGTGGTTCGATTTGTACATCGTATCTAAAGCTATCTTCACCTACATTTATTTCTTGAACAAGACCAGAATCTTTTAAAGATTTTAAAGTTTTATAAACTGTAGCAAGGCTTATAGTAGGGTTTTGTTCTTTGATATTGTTATAAATAGTTTCAGCACTAGGGTGAATATGGTTATGGTATAAGTAATTATAAATAGTTAAACGTTGCGGTGTAACTTTTAAATTATTTTTTTTAAGATTTTCTATAAGAATGTTCATATAATACACCTCCTTACTTACTAAATAATAATTATTCTTATATAATACTATAAATCTGTTGATAAATCAATAGTAAATTTTAATAAATAATTATTACTAATTAACTTTTAATTGTATAAAATATATGTTGTATATAATATTTACCCTAGCTCTGTTTGAACATTTAATGCATCTATAAGCTTTATCTCAGGGTTTCTTTCCATAAAAGTGTCTAGTGTGTATTGATTTGCAAATAATAATATAGGTCTATCAAAATGGTCAAACACTAAAGTGCATCTTGAATTTTGGAAATCTTTTAATTTTTCTATATCATCACATTTTACCCATCTAGCTACAGTAAAGCTAATAGGTTCCATTCTTATCTCTGAATTATATTCATTTTTTATACGATGTTCAAAAACTTCAAACTGTAATTGACCTACTGCACCTAAAATAACTTCGTTAAATTGGTTTTTATAAACTTGGATTGCTCCTTCTTGAGCTAACTGGTCAACTCCTTTTTGAAAATGTTTAGCTTTCATAGTGTTTATAGGTCTAACTTTCATAAAAAGCTCTGGAGGGAAAGTTGGAAGTGGTTCAAAAAATATTTTTTCACTACAGTTTGTAAGTGTATCACCAACTTGATAGTTACCAGAATCGTATATACCTATAACATCGCCTGCACAAGCTACATCTACTGTTTCACGCTCATTTGCCATTAGCTGTGTAGATTGGTTAAGCTTAAACTGTTTACCTGTTCTAGATAAGGTAACGCTCATACCACGCTCAAATGTACCTGAACATATCCTTAAAAATGCAAGCCTATCTCTATGTGCTGGGTTCATATTAGCCTGTATTTTAAATATAAAGCCACTAAAGAAACTATCTGTTGGGCTTACAGAGCCTGTTGTTGTTTTTCTATCAGATGGTGGAGGGGATATTTTTAAAAAGTGATTTAAAAATTCTGTAACACCAAAATCTGCAAGGGCAGTACCAAAGAAAACAGGGGAAAGCTTGCCTTTTGATATTAAATCTAAGTCAAATTCATTGCCAGCACCGTCTAACAGCTCTATATCCATTCTAAGATTTTCTAAATTTTCTGGTAACAATATATTCTCTAGTTTATCATCAAATACACCTTTTTCAGATAGCTCAATAGTTTCTTTTGTTTTAAAAAGGTGTATTTTATTTTCTGTTCTATCATATACACCTTCAAATATAGAGCCACTACCTATAGGCCAAGTTACTGCAACAGAAGGTAACCCTAAAGCATCTTCTAAAGATTGTAATAAATCAAGAGGTGGGTTTGCCTCTCTATCTAGCTTGTTTACAAAGGTAAAGATAGGTATTTCTCGCATACTACATACTTTAAATAATTTTTTAGTTTGAGCTTCAACACCTTTTGCAGCGTCTATAACCATAACTGCACTATCTACAGATGTTAATATACGGTAAGTATCTTCTCCAAAATCGTTATGCCCTGGTGTATCCATAATAGATATTTTTTTACCGTTATATTCAAACTGCATAACAGATGATGTAACAGATATACCTCTTTGTTTTTCTATTTCCATCCAGTCGGATTTTGCAAAATTACCACGTCTAGCCTTAACTGCTCCTGCCTCTCTTATAGCACCACCGTGTAATAATAGCTTTTCTGTAAGAGTTGTTTTACCAGCATCAGGGTGGGATATTATACCAAAAATTCTTCTTTTATTTATTTCTTCTATATTATTAATATTAGCCATATATATAACCTTTCTATAAAATTTCCTTTTAATACCTAAAGATTATATCATTTAACCTTTATTTTATCAATATTTTTTTATATGTTATTATAATTATAACTTAATAAAATATTACTAGGTTGATAAGTAATATTTTATAGTGTAAAATTAATATAAAAGTATATAAGGTTTAAATAATCAATATGAAATGAGGTGAGTGTATGAAAAATAATAAAATATAAAAGATAAATTAATTATAGGAGAGCCTATAATTTGGTTTAAAATGCATAGGTTATACAAATTTAAAAGTATACAGATAGATATTATACAATTAGCATTAAATATAATTTTTTGTTATGTGATTTGTTTAGTTATTTTAAAAATTTTTATAAAATTTAGAATAAAAAATAATTGATTTGTTTATAAATAGTTGATATAATAAAGCGTAAAAATAAAGTTTACAGAAAGGGTATAGTATGGAAAATAAAGATATAATTATACTAGCTATTGAAAGCTCTTGTGATGAAACATCTATTGCTGTTGTAAAGAATGGACGAGAAGTTTTATCTAATGTTATATCTTCTCAAATAGATACACATAGAGCTTTTGGTGGTGTTGTACCAGAGATAGCATCTAGAAAACATATAGAGGTTATAGATTTTGTGTTAGATGAGGCATTAAACCAAGCTAATAAAAGCCTTAAAGACATAGATGCAGTTGCAGTTACTTATGGACCTGGGCTTGTAGGTGCATTATTAGTTGGGGTAAGCTATGCAAAGGCTCTTGCATATACACTTAAAAAACCTCTCATACCTGTTCATCATATAGAGGGGCATATATATGCTAACTACATAGAAGATAAGGAGCTTGTGCCACCTTTTATAAGTCTTGTTATATCAGGTGGCCATACACATATAGTTTATGTTAAAGACTATGGCAAGTTTGAAATATTAGGTAAAACAAGAGATGATGCTTGTGGCGAGGCTTTTGATAAGGTTGCAAGAACTATAGGGCTTAAATATCCTGGAGGTCCTGAAATAGATAAGCTTGCAAAAAAAGGGGATAGAAATAAAATAGATTTACCACGTGTAATGATTGATACAGATGACTATGACTTTAGCTTTAGCGGGTTAAAATCTGCTGTTTTAAATTTTGTTAATAAGAGCAAAATGACAAATACACCTTTTAAAAATGAAGATTTAGCCGCATCTTTTCAACAGGCTGTAGCAGATGTTTTAGTATTTAAAGTTATAAAAGCTTGCAAAGATAAAAATATAAAAACATTAGCTTTAGCAGGTGGTGTTTCTGCAAATTCTTTTTTACGAGAAACTATGCAAAATGATTGCGATAAAGAAGGTATTAAGCTTTGTATACCTAGCTTAAAATTATGTACAGATAATGCTGCTATGATAGGTTGTGCAGGTTATTATGAATATTTAAAAGGTAATTTTGCTGATTTAGATTTAAATGCTTATCCAGGATTAAGACTAGATAATATAGTATAGAAAGGTGATTATATGATAATAGATATTTTAGAGAACAATTACGATGAATATGTAACAAATAATAAAGATTTGGTAATTTTAGAGTTTAGCTCTACAAATTGTTCTCCTTGCAAAATACTAAATGGCATTTTAGAAGAAATAGAAAACCAGAACCAAAACATTACTGTTGGCAAAATAAATATTGAAGAAAGCGTAGATTTGGCAGTTAAATTTGGTATAATGTCAGTACCTTCAATGGTTTTTATAAAAGATAGCAAAATTATTGAAAAGGTAAATGGATTAAAAGACAAAGAATTTATAGAAAAAATAATTAATAGTTAGAAAGGTGAAAAAATGTTTGATAGCGTAAATGTTTCAGAACATATAAGTTTTTTTATTGTATTTATAGAGGGGTTAGTTTCTTTTCTATCTCCTTGTATTTTACCATTAATACCTATATATATAACATATTTAGCAGGTAACGCTAAACAAACTTTGTCTGATGGAAAAGTTGTATATAATAGGAAAAAAGTATTTTTCCATACATTATGTTTTGCAATAGGTATATGCGTAACTTTCTTTTTACTTGGGTTATCTTTCTCTACAATAGGAAGATTTTTTAGTAGCCATCAAGTTTTATTTACAAGAATAGGTGGTATAATAATTGTTTTACTTGGGCTTTTTCAACTTGGAGTTTTTAATTTTAAATTTTTACAAAAAGAGCGAAAAATAAATTTTGATATAAGCAAAAAAGAGGTAAACCCTTTAATAGCTTTTGTTATGGGCTTTACATTTAGCTTTGCTTGGACACCTTGTGTTGGGCCTGCTTTATCATCTGTTTTAATACTTGCTTCTAGCTCACAAAGTGCTTTTCTTGGTAATTTATTAGTTTTTGTATACTCTTTAGGCTTTATTTTACCATTTTTATTATTAGGTTTATTTACTAGCCAAGTTTTAAATTTCTTTAAAAATAACCCTAAAATAATAAAATATACAGTTAAAATAAGCGGTGTTTTACTAATAATAATAGGTATTATGACTTTTACAGGATATATGAACGGTATATCTAAATATTTAAACCAATACACTACATCTAGCACTAAACAAGAAAAACAAGATAACCAAGAAGACGTACAAGAAAAAGAAGAACCTACAGAAAACACAACTCAAGAAGAAAGTAGCAATGAAGATATAGAAGAATTACCTGATTTATTTGATTTTACCCTTACAGACCAATATGGCAATGAGCATACATTATCTGATTATAAAGGAAAAGTAGTTTTTCTTAATTTCTGGGCAACTTGGTGTAATCCTTGTTTAATAGAAATGCCTCATATAGAAGAGCTTTATAAAGAATATGGACTTAATGAAGAAGAGGTTGTTATATTAGGTGTTGCCAATCCATCATCTGAAGAATACCCTAACAATAGTGATGTATCTAAAGAAGAAATTATAGAATTTATAGATGAAAAAGGTTATACTTTCCCTATAGTTTTTGATGAAACAGGAGAAGTTTCTATGGATTACTTTATAAGGTCTTTTCCTACTACATTTATGATTAATAAAGAAGGCAAAATTTATGGATATATATCTGGAAGCCTTACAAAAGATATAATGATAAACATCATAGAAGAAACCTTAAACAGCACAGATGATAAAAATAATGAAAAAACAGAAGAAAATACAAATTAATAGGAGATAAAATGGCAAAATTATATTTTAAATATGGTACGATGGACGCATCAAAATCGGCAGACCTTTTAATGACCGCCCATAAATATGAACATCAAGGTAAAAACATAATTTGTCTTAGGTCTAGCCTAGATACAAGAACACAAGATGGTTTTATAGAAAGCAGAGCTTTATCATATAAACATAAGTGTTTTTGCTTTTCTAATGATACTAATTTATATGATTTTATAGAAAGTAAAAATCAACAAAAAATAAATTGTATATTAATAGACGAAGCACAGTTTTTAACAAAACAGCAAGTTATAGAGCTTACAGAAATAGTAGATTTTCTAAATATTCCTGTTATATGCTATGGACTTAAAAATAGCTATATAAAAGGTGAGCTTTTTGAAGGTTCAAAGGCATTATTATATTTTGCAGATAGCATACAAGAGATAAAAAGTGTTTGTCATTTTTGTGATAGCAAAGCTACTATGAATTTAAGAATAAAAAATGGTAAACCTATTTTAGAATCAGATACAGGAAATACTGTTGTTATAGGAGATACAGAAGAAGGGGAAGACTATTTTATATCAACTTGTAGAAAACATTATTTTAAGCCATTTTTAAATAAAAAATAAATATAAGGCTATAGATTTTTCTATAGCCTTATATTTATCTAATAAAAGCTAGCTTTTATTATGAGGGATAAACTATACAAAAATACTATTTTTTATATAGTTTAAAATAAAATTTTTGTAAATAATATTTTATGGTTTAAAAATTTATTTAGTTTTCTTCATTATCTTTTTTGTTATTATCATCTGAAGGTTCAACATTTATTGTTTCTTTGGTATCTTTAAAATCATTTGTGTCTGATGTATTAAAGAAATCTTTTACAGATTTTGTGAAATCTTCAAATATTTCTTCTGTTTTATTAAAAAATGCTTGTGTATTTTGTTTAATTTTATTAGCATCAGGTTTTGGTAAATGATTGATTTTGTATTTTAAATCATTTGAAAAATCATTAAATACATTAGAACTATTTTTATTTATTGCATTTAAAAGCTTAACACCATCATCAACAGATATTTTACCATCTTTAACCATTTCTAGAATCATCATTCTTTCACTTGTCATAATAATTACCTCCATAAAGTTTATTTATATAAATATACGTATATTTGCTTAAAAGGTTTATTAAATTTTATGAAAATTTATAAAATAAGTATAAAAAATATTTATTTTATAGTATAAAAAGTGTTTATTGTGCGTTATTAATAAAAAATGATAATAAAAACAGCAAAAAATTGTATAAAAAGTGTAAAGCAATAAAATGGCAAATATGTTATAATATTATCAATGTAATTATGCAAATTTGTTTTAATTACAAAAATCTAAAACATTAACTTAAATTTAGTAGCACAAAATATTGTGTATATTTGAAAGGGGAATTTATTATGTTAAATAAAAAATCCGTTGATGATTTACAAGTAAAAGGAAAAAGAGTGTTAGTAAGATGCGACTTTAACGTGCCATTACAAGATGGTGTTATTACAGACGAAAACAGAATAGTTGCAGCTCTTCCTACAATAAATAAATTAATAAATGAAGGTGCAAAAGTTATTTTATGTTCTCACTTAGGTAAACCAAAAGAACCTACTCCTAGTGCATCTTTAGCACCTGTTGCTACTAGATTATCAGAAAAATTAGGTAAACCTGTTGTTTTTGCAGCAGATGATACAGTTGTTGGCGAAAACGCTAAAAAAGCTGTTGAAGCTATGCAAGAAGGCGATGTTGTTTTATTAGAAAACACTAGATTTAGAAAAGAAGAAACTAAAAACGAAGAAAGCTTTAGCAAAGAGCTTGCTAGCCTTTGTGATGTATATGTAAACGATGCATTTGGTTCTTCTCATAGAGCTCACTGCTCAACAGTTGGCGTTACAAAATTTGTTTCTGAATCTGCAGTTGGTTACTTAATGGATAAAGAAATCACTTACTTAGGTAACGCTGTAAACAACCCAGTTAGACCTTTTGTTGCTATCTTAGGTGGTGCTAAAGTTTCTGACAAAATCAATGTTATTAACAACTTACTTGAAAAAGTTGATACATTAATCATTGGTGGTGGTATGGCTTACACATTTATGAAAGCTAATGGTCTTGAAGTTGGTGATTCTTTATTAGAAGCAGACAAAGTAGATTATGCTAAAGAAATGATGGAAAAAGCTAAAGCTAAAGGTGTAAACTTCTTAATCCCTGTAGATACAGTTGTTACACAAGAATTTAAAAATGATACAGAGTTTAAAACAGTTGAAGGTGGCATACCTGCTGGTTGGCAAGGTCTTGACATTGGCGAAAAAACTAGAGAGTTATTTGCTAATGCATTAAAAGATGCTAAAACTGTTGTTTGGAACGGTCCTATGGGTGTATTTGAATTTGAAAACTTTGCAAAAGGTACTATTGCAGTAGCTAAAGCTTTAGCAGAAATTGATGCTACAACTATTATCGGTGGTGGTGATTCTGCTGCAGCTGTTAACCAACTTGGCTTTGGTGATAAAATGAGCCACATTTCAACTGGTGGTGGTGCTTCTTTAGAATTCTTAGAAGGTAAAGAATTACCAGGTGTTGTTGCAGCTGATGATAAATAATATATAATTTAGTTATTAACAGGCTAAGGCTTTTTAGTCTTAGCCTATATTTATGGAGGATAATTATGAGAAAGAAAATTATTGCAGGTAACTGGAAAATGAATAAAAACCACAATGAAGCTGTTGAACTTATCAACACTTTAAAAAGTGGTATTGATACAGATAAAAGCGATGTAGTTGTTTGTGTTCCTTTTGTAGATTTAGCATCTGTTTCTGAAGCTATTAAAGGTACTAACATTAACCTTGGTGCTCAAAATATGCACTTTGAAGAATCTGGTGCTTACACAGGTGAAATTGCACCTTCTATGCTTAAAGAACTTGGCGTTAAATATGTTATTATAGGTCATTCTGAAAGAAGAGCATACTTTGGCGAAACTGATGAAATCGTAAACAAAAAAGTTAAAAAAGCTTTAGAACACGATATTGTTCCTATTTTATGCGTTGGTGAAACTCTTGAAGAAAGAGAACTTGATATTACTATTGAATTAGTAAGAGTACAAGTTAAAAAAGCTTTTGCTGGTATATCTAAAGAAGATGCTAAAAAAGTTGTTATAGCTTATGAGCCAATCTGGGCTATTGGTACAGGTAAAGTTGCTACTAAAGAACAAGCAGAAGAAGTTTGTGCTGAAGTTAGAAAAGTTGTAGCTGAAGTATACGGTCAAGAAGTAGCTGATGTTATTAGAATACAATACGGCGGTAGCGTTACAGGAGATAGTGCTAACGAATTATTTAATATGCCAAATATTGATGGTGGCTTAGTTGGTGGAGCTTCTCTTAAAGAAGACTTTATCAAAGTTGTAAATTATTAATATCTTAATAATAAGGAGATAAATATGAGTAAAAAAACTACTGTTTTAATGATATTAGACGGTTTTGGTATAAACGAAAAAACTGAAGGTAATGCAATTAAACTTGCTAATACGCCTAATATGGATAAAATAACTAAAGAATATCCTTGTGTTAAAGGTAATGCTAGCGGTTTATTTGTTGGCTTACCAGATGGGCAAATGGGTAACTCTGAAGTTGGTCATTTAAATATGGGTGCTGGTAGAATTGTTTACCAAGAGCTTACAAGAATAACTAAATCTATCCAAGACGGAGATTTCTTTGAAAATAGTGTTTTAAAATCTGCTATGGATAACTGTAAAGAAAGAAACACTAGCTTACATTTAATGGGTCTTTTATCTAGTGGTGGTGTTCATAGCCACAATGAACATTTATATGGTTTATTAAAAATGGCTAAAATGAACGGTATTGAAAAAGTATATGTTCACGCATTTTTAGATGGTAGAGATACACCTCCTACATCTGGTAAAGGCTTTTTAGAAGAATTACAAGCTAAAATTAATGAAATAGGCGTAGGTAAAATAGCTACTATTAGCGGTAGATACTATGCTATGGACAGAGATAACCGTTGGGAAAGAGTAGAGCACGCTTATAACGCTATGGTTATGGGTAAAGGTGATAGCACAGACAATGTTATTTCTTATATTGAAAATTCTTATTCTAAAGATGTAAACGATGAATTTGTAGTGCCTACTGTTGTTACAGAAAACGATATGCCTGTTGCTACTATTAACGAAAATGATTCTGTTATTTTCTTTAACTATCGTCCTGATAGAGCAAGAGAAATGACAAGAGCTTTTTGTGATGAAGAATTTACAGGTTTTGACAGAGCTAAAGGTTACTTTAATACAAAATTTGTTACTTTCACAGATTACGATTCTTCTATTAAAAATAAAGAAGTTGTTTTCTTAAAAGAAAGCTTAACGAATACTTTTGGTGAATACATATCTAATTTAGGTCTTACTCAATTAAGACTTGCAGAAACTGAAAAATATGCTCACGTTACATTTTTCTTTAATGGCGGTGTAGAAGAGCCTTATAAAAACGAAGATAGAATTTTAATTCCTTCACCACAAGTGGCTACTTACGATTTACAACCAGAAATGAGTGCTAAAGAAGTTACAGAAAAATTAACTGAAAATATTGCAAGCGGTAAATACGATTTAATTATTGTAAACTATGCAAACCCAGATATGGTAGGTCACACAGGTGTTATTGATGCTGCCGTTAAAGCTATAGAATATGTAGATGAATGCATAGGTAAAGTTGTTGATGCAGTTGTAGAAAATAATGCTCAAATGTTTATTTGTGCAGACCACGGTAACAGCGACCAACTTATAGATTACACTACTAATGAGCCTTTTACAGCTCATACAACAAACCCTGTTCCATTTATTTTAGTAAACTGTGATAAAGCTAAAGGTCTTAAAGAAGATGGTAAGCTTGCAGATATAGCTCCAACTCTTTTAGATATGATGGGCTTAGAGCAACCAAAAGAAATGACAGGTGAAAGTTTATTAATTAAATAATTATATGAATAATTTATACTATTATTAAAATAATATATAAATAATTTAAAATTATTGTGTTAAAATATTGACATTATTTACATTTAAAGTTATTATTATATTATAACAGGTTATGTTATAAAGCATAAATTGAAAGGAGATTTTTATATAATGAAAGGTTATATTGAAATTGTTGATGTAATTGCAAGAGAGGTATTAGACTCTAGAGCTAATCCTACTGTTGAAGTTGAAGTTATCGTAGAAGATTTAGTAGGTAATTTAGTAATGGGTAGAGCAGCTGTTCCTTCTGGTGCATCTACTGGTGAACACGAAGCTGTTGAGCTTAGAGACGGTGGCGACAGATACGTTGGTGCTGGTGTTGAAACAGCTGTTAAAAACGTAAATGAAACTATCGCAGAAGAAATCATCGGTATGAACGCTCTTGACCAAGTTTCTATCGATAGAACTATGATTGCTTTAGATGGTACTCCTAACAAAGCTAAATTAGGTGCTAACGCTATCTTAGCAGTATCTATGGCTGTTGCTAGAGCTGCTGCAGAAGCTTTAAATATGCCTTTATACCAATATTTAGGTGGTTTTAACTCTAAAACTTTACCAGTACCTATGATGAACATCTTAAACGGTGGTAAACACGCTGATAACACTGTTGACGTTCAAGAGTTTATGATTATGCCTGTTGGTGCTACTTCTTTCAAAGAAGCTTTAAGAATGTGTGCTGAAATCTACCACAACTTAAAGAAAGTTTTAAAATCAAGAGGTCTTTCTACTGCAGTAGGTGATGAAGGTGGTTTCGCTCCTGACTTAGCTACTTCTGATGAAGTTATCGACTTAATCCTTGAAGCTACTGAAAAAGCTGGTTACAAACCAGGTGAACAAATTAAAGTTGCATTAGACGTTGCTTCTTCTGAACTTTATGACAAAGCTTCTGGTAAATACTACTTCGAAGGCGAAAGCAAAATGAAAGGTGAAGAAATCTACAGAACTTCTGAAGAAATGGTTGCTTACTATGAAGCACTTGTTGCTAAATACCCAATCATCTCTATTGAAGACGGTTTAGATGAAAACGACTGGGACGGTTGGAAATTATTAACTGAAAAATTAGGTAATAAAATTCAATTAGTTGGTGATGACTTATTCGTTACTAACACTGAAAGATTACAAAAAGGTATTGAGCTTGGTGTTGCTAACTCTATCCTTATCAAAGTTAACCAAATTGGTACTTTAACTGAAACTTTTGAAGCTATTGAATTAGCTAACAGAAACAATATGACAGCTGTTGTATCTCACCGTTCTGGTGAAACAGAAGATTCTACAATTGCAGATATCTCTGTTGCTGTAAATGCTGGTCAAATCAAAACTGGTGCTCCTTGCCGTTCTGACAGGGTTGCAAAATATAACCAATTATTAAGAATTGAAGAAGAACTTAATGATTCTGGCGATGTTGCAGAATATTTAGGTCTTAACACTTTTTTCAATTTAAAAAATAAGTAATTATAACTTATGAAATAAAAGGCTATAGGCTATATGTCTATAGCCTTTTATTGTATACAGAATACCACCTGTTCTACAGGTTGTTCCAAAAAAGCTGTGCCTATGAGTAGAAAAAAATAACCTCCTATTGTAAAATATATATGGGTTTGCCGACCATATAAAAACAAAGGAGGTATCCAAAATGGATAATAATAGTTTAGCACATACAAAGTGGAATTGCAAATATCACATAGTATTCACACCAAAATATAGGAGGCAAGTAATATATGGAAAAATAAAAGAAGACATAGGAAAAATATTAAAAAAATTATGTGAACAAAAAGGTGTTTAAATAATAGAAGCAGAAGCTTGCAAAGATCATATACATATGTTATTGAGTATACCACCGAAATTGAGTGTTTCAAGTTTTATGGGATATTTAAAAGGAAAAAGTAGTCTTATGATATTTGACAGACACACAAATTTAAAATATAGATATGGAAATAGAAATTTTTGGTGTAAAGGTTATTATGTAGATACAGTAGGAAGAAATAAAAAAGTAATAGAAGAATATATAAGAAATCAGTTATAAGAAGATATAGCAACAGACCAAATAACACTGAAAGAATACATTGACCTGTTTACGGGTGAAAAGAATGCCAAAGCATAAAAAATAAACCCCTTAAGGGGTTTATTGAGAAAAAATGTGGTTGGCAAATCTATTCAATATGCCTTTAGGCATAGCAAGCAACATATCCTTATAGGGTTAGAGCAAGCCACCCGTTGAACGGGTGGTCTTGACTTACAATTAAGGTATTACTTAATTTATTTTATAAAATTATTAGCTTTAATAATTAAATATTGTATTTTCAAGTTTTAAATTTAATATTACACAAATAAATGAGACTATTAGTATAATGTAAAATAAAAATACATTTTCAATTTTACGTATTAAAAAATTGTTACTATTTTAGATACATTTAAAAGCCTTAAAAACTAGATAATATAGGAAGGTTATACATTATATTTATAGAGTTATTAAAATATAATTAATATGATTGAAAGGCATCTACGTTTCATAAATAAGTGATTAATATTTTTTTATTAGTAGTTTTAGTACAAGATGATTAAATGATGCTTAAGTTTATAAAAATATAAAAAATAAGATAATATAAGGTTAGGGGATTAATATTATATTGAATATATATAATAATGGAAATTAAAGGGTTAATATCATAAATAATGAGGTTATAAATTATATGACAATATCTATTAATAATAAATAAAATATTTTTATTAATTAAAGTAGATTATTATAAATAAGTTTATTTTTACTTTTAAGATAACGGATAAGTATATTATTTAATTTTTAACTTAATATTATTAGACCAAATAAAAACTTTGGTATGATATTGTTATGTTTTTATTAATTTAATATATACAAAAAAAGCCATAGATAATCTATAGCTTTTAAATAAGCGCGAGACGGGATTCGAACCCGCGACCCTCGCCTTGGCAAGGCGATGCTCTACCACTGAGCCACTCGCGCATAACAGCGGGTGATGGGAATCGAACCCACGTCCTCAGCTTGGAAGGCTGATGTTCTACCATTGTACCACACCCGCAGATGATATGCCCAGAGACGGAATCGAACCGCCGACACGAGGATTTTCAGTCCTCTGCTCTACCGACTGAGCTATCTGGGCTTAACCGCTGTCCCTTAAGACAATATTAATTATAGTATAAAAGTTAAATAATGTCAACACTTTTTTTAAAAAAATTTTAAAAAATTTTTAAAATAAAAAAATTTGCATTTTTTGTACAAATTTTTATCACATATAATCATTGACTAAACCTATAACTTGTGTATAATTAATATTACAACAACTATATATACGTATATTGTTTTTTTGAGGTAATTATTCTTAGGAGGGAGCAAAATTGATAAAGGTTATTAAAAAAGATGGTACGCTAGAAGATTTTGATAATAATAAGATAATAAATGCTATTACTAAATCTGCTAATAGAGTAATGTATCATTTTAAACAAGAAGACTTTGATAATATATGCAATATAATTAAATTAAAAATAGAAAAAGAAGATTTAAAAGAAATACCTATACAGCTAATGCATAATTTTGTAGAAAGCGCATTAGAAAATATAAATCCTGATGTTGCAAAAAGTTATAAGGACTATAGAAACTATAAACAAGATTTTGTGCATATGCTAGATGATGTTTATCAAAAAGCTCAATCTATAATGTATATAGGGGATAAGGAAAACAGCAACACGGACAGTGCTCTAGTTGCCACAAAAAGAAGCTTAATATATAACCAGCTAAATAAAGAGCTTTATAAAAAGTTTTTCCTTACAACAGAAGAAAAACAAGCTTGTAATGACGGATATATATATATACACGATATGACAGCCAGACGTGATACGATGAACTGCTGTTTATTTGATATGCAAAGAGTACTAGAAGGTGGATTTGAAATGGGCAATCTTTGGTACAATGAACCTAAAACGTTATGTGTTGCCTTTGATGTTATAGGAGATATTATATTATCAACAGCATCACAACAATATGGTGGATTTACTGTGCCAGAGATAGATAAAATTTTAGCAAAATATGCTAACAAAAGTTACATTAAATATGTAAATGAAATAAAAGAATATATTACCTTTATAAAAGGTGAAGATTTATCTGAGAAAGATTTGGACTTTATAGAAGAAAAAGCCTTAAAAAAATTAGAGAGAGATTTTGAGCAAGGGTTTCAAGGGTTAGAATATAAACTTAATTCTGTTGGCTCTTCCAGAGGAGATTATCCTTTTGTTACATTTACTATAGGCCTTGGTAAAAATAGATTTGAAAAAATGGCTAGCAAGATAATACTTAGAGTTCATAAGGAAGGGCAAGGTAAAGAAGGAAACAAAAAACCTGTGCTTTTCCCTAAAATTGTATTTTTATATGATGAAAACCTTCACGGAGAAGGAAAGGAGCTAGAAGATGTATTTGACGAAGCTATAGAATGCTCTAAAAAAACAATGTACCCAGATTATTTAAGCTTGACAGGGGATAGCTATGTAGCTAGAGCTTATAAAGAATATAACACAGTTATTTCTCCTATGGGCTGTAGAGCTTTTTTAAGCTTATGGTTTGAACGTGGAGGGGTTAGCCCTGCTGATGAAAATGATAAGGCTATATCTGTTGGTAGATTTAACATTGGTGCTGTATCTTTACATTTACCTATGATATATGCAAAGGCTAAATCTGAAAGTAAGCCATTTTATGAAGTATTAGACTATTATTTAGAAATGATACGAAAAATACATTTAAAAACATTAGATTATCTTGGAGAGATGAAAGCTTCTACAAACCCTATTGCATATTGCGAAGGTGGATTTTACGGTGGTAATTTAAAACCTTATGAAAAAATAAAACCTCTTTTAAAATCTGCAACAGCAAGCTTTGGAATAACTGCATTAAACGAACTTCAACAGCTTCATAATAAAAAATCTCTTTATGAAGATGGTAACTTTGTTTTAGAAGTAATGAAATACATTAACAAAAAAATAGAAGAATTTAAAAAAGAAGATAATGTATTATATGCTATATATGGAACACCTGCCGAAAGTTTATGTGGATTACAAGTTAAGCAGTTTAGGAAAAAATATGGGATAATAGAAAATGTATCAGATAGAGAATATGTTAGCAATTCTTTTCACGCACACGTTACTGAAAACATAACTCCTATCCAAAAACAAGACACAGAAAAACGTTTTTGGGATTTATTAAATGGAGGTAAAATACAATATGTAAAATATCCTATAGAATATAATAAAGAAGCTATCAAAACTCTAGTTAAAAGAGCTATGGAACTTGGATTTTATGAAGGGGTAAACCTTAGCTTATCTTATTGTGATAAATGTGGACATAGTCAGTTAAATATGGATATTTGCCCTAAATGTGGTAGTGATAATTTAACGAAAATAGACCGTATGAACGGATACCTAAGCTATTCTAGGGTGAATGGTGATACAAGGTTAAATGATGCTAAAATGCACGAAATAAAAGATAGAATAAGTATGTAAGAGGTATAAGATGAAATATCACAATATTACTCACGATGATATGTTAAATGGTTCTGGGCTTAGAGTTGTGCTTTGGGTATCTGGTTGTGAACATAGATGCAATAACTGCCATAACCAAATAACTTGGGATATTAACAATGGTTTAGATTTTGATGAAGAAGCAAAAAAAGAAATATTTGATGCCTTAGAAAAGGATTATATAAAAGGTATAACTTTTAGCGGAGGAGACCCTTTACATAAACAAAACAGAGAAGATATACTTAAATTAGCTAAAGAAATTAAACTAAAATTTCCTAAAAAAGATATTTGGCTATACACAGGTTATACTTGGGAAGAAATAAATGACTTAGATATAATACAATACATAGATATACTTGTTGATGGAAGATTTGTAGAAGAATTAGCAGATGAACAATTACATTGGAGAGGTTCATCTAATCAGCGAGTTATAGATGTAAAAAGAACATTAATAGAAGATAAAATAGTACATTATTGTTAGGAGAAAAAAATGGAAAAAATATATTTTGCCAAAATAAGAGAAGATGCTATTATACCAACCAGAGAAGAATACAATGCTGGACTTGACATATATCCTTGTTTTGATGAAGATTATATGATAATAAATCCAGGAGAAACAAAGCTTGTTCCAACAGGGATTGCTAGTGCTATACCTCTAAATTATTATATACAAATACACGAACGAGGGTCTAGCGGTAGTAAAGGGATAAAATATAGTGCTGGGGTTATAGATAGCTCATATAGAGGAGAATGGTTTTTAGCTACAACTAATGCCAATACAAAACCTATATTAATAACTAAAATAGATATTTATTCTTTAGATGAAAACATAAGAGAACTAATAAATAATGCATATATAGTTTATCCTTATAGCAAAGCACTTTTTCAAGGGGTTGTGCATTGTGTACATAACAATCTTGAAAGAGTAGAGATTTCTTATGATGATGTATTAAAGATACCTTCAAAAAGAGGAAGCGGTAAGCTAGGTAGTAGCGGTAAATAAAATTTTTACATATAAATATTAAAATATTCTTGACAAATTGGGCTTTACACTGTATAAATAAATAGAGATACTTTTTTCCTGTATCAAATATTTTTTGAGGAGGGCTTTAGAATGAATAAAGCAGAACTTATCTTAGCTATGGCTGAGAAATCAGAATTAACAAAAAAAGAAGCAGAAAAAGCTTTAAAAGCTTTTGAAGAGGTTGTTACAGAAGAGCTTTCTAAAAAAGGCGAAATTAGATTAGTTGGATTTGGCACATTTGATGTTATAGAAAGAGCAGAACATATGGGTAGAAACCCACAAACTAAAGAACCTATGAAAATACCAGCATCTACATCACCAAGATTTAAAGCTGGCAAAGCATTAAAAGATGCAGTTAATAAAAAATAATTACCAATATAATAAAATAAGCTATCTTTAATGTTAAGATGGCTTATTTTATTATATTATTATATCAAATTACATAAATTATATTTTAGGTTTAAATATTAAATATGTGAATATAAAATAACAAGAATAGGAGATTTATATTATGAGATTAGATAAATATTTAAAGGTTTCTAGGATAATAAAAAGAAGAACTATAGCAAATGAAGCTTGTGATGCAGGTAGGGTTTTAGTTAATGATAAGGTTGCTAAAGCATCTTTAGATGTAAAAGTTGGTGACGTTATACAGATAAATTTAGGAAATAATAGTATAAAAATTAGAGTTTTATCTGTTAAAGATGTAATAAGAAAAGAAGAAGCTACTACTTTATATGAAAACTTATAAAATTATTATTAATTTATTATATAAAATTGACTTTTATGAAACTTTATGTATAATATATATATGGGAATTTATAAAAAAGTGGTGATAAAATGAAAATTGGATTTATAGGTATTGGTAATATGGGAAGCTCTATACTAAAAGGCTTTATAAAAAAAGGTATAGATTGCAAGAACATATATATTTTTGACATAAATTTAGAAAAGTCTGAACAATTAAAAAATGAATATAATATAGTTTTATGTGATAACTATAAGGAGCTAATAGAAAATATAGATGTATTAATTTTAGCTGTCAAACCAGATGTTTTATTAAATTTATTAAAAGATATATATGTAGAAATAGTTACTTATAAACCTATCATAGTTTCTATTGCTGCTGGGATATCTATCAATAATATTTTAAATAGTATAAAAAATGAAAATATAAAAATCGTAAGGATTATGCCTAATATTAATGCAAGTATTAATTTATCAACGTCTGCTTATTGCCATCAAAATATAAATGAAGAGGATTTAGAAAAAGTTAAAACTTTATTTAAAAATATAGGTTCTTTATTTTACATACCAGAAGAAAAATTTAACATATTTACCGCTATAGCAGGTTGTAGCCCAGCATATGTATTTTTATTTTTAGATTCTTTGGCTAAAGGTGCTTTAAAAATGGGGCTTAATAAAAATGAAGCATTAAATATTGCGATAGATATGCTTATAGGTAGTGCAAAAATGTTAAAAGAAAGCAAAAAAAATCCTTGGGAACTTATAGATAGTGTATGCTCTCCTGGAGGTACAACTATAGAAGGGATATGTGCTTTAGAAGAAAATAATTTTCAACAATCAATAGTAAAGGCTATCGAAAAAACTATATCAAAGGATTTGTTGTTAAATAAAAACCTTGAGGAGAGATTATATGAACGAGAGTAAAGAAAACAAACCTTTTAATTGGCTTAACTTTATAGATATATTAGATAGTAGTAAAATAGGTTTATGGAGCATAGAAATAGATAATAATACTGGCATAAACAGAATGTATTGTAATGACACTATGATAGAAATTATAGGAGCTTCAAAATATTTTACGCCTGAAAAAAATTTTGAATTTTGGTATTCTAGAATACATAAAGGATATTATTCTTATGTAGAAAAAGCTATTGAGCAAATATGCTCTACAAATAAATCTATAGAAATACAATATCCTTGGAAACACCCAGATTTTGGAGATATAATTGTAAGATGCTCAGGTAAACTTATTAGCATACAAAATGGTGTAATTACAATAAAAGGTTATCATCAAAATATAAATGATTTACATCAAATGAAAGTTGTTTTATCTAAAACAGAAAATGAAATTTTTGAATGGTATCAAGATAGCAATACAGCTTATGTACATACACATTATAGCCAATTATATAAAGATGAATCTAACGTTGAGAACTTTCCTCAAGCTTGGATAGATAATGGAAATGTTCAAGAATTTTTTAAAGATGTATATTTGGAAACATTTAATAGAATAAATAAGGGAAGTAAAAAATCTGTATGTGAGCTTAAAATGAAAAATAAATACGGTGAATATACTTGGTTTAGAATGACGCTTTCTAAAGAAGAGTTATCATCTGATGTATCTAACGTTGTTATAGGAACTTTAGAAAATATAAATAACCTAAAACAAATGGAAATATCATATGTTATAGAGTCTAGATTTTATAAGGCTATGTTAAAAGAAATGGTGGCCTATGGAGAAGCTAATATTACAAATGATAAATTTTTAGCAACAGGTGGTATATGGAGCTCATATAACAACGTTTTAGACAATTTAACAATATCTGAAATAATGCAAAAAAATATATACAAAGTTATATTTAAAGAAGATCAGGATAAATACATAGAAATATTAAATGCGAAAAATTTATTAAAGGCTTATAATGAAGGTAGAAATATTGTTAAATGCGAGTTTAGAAGAATTGTTTCTAAAGAAACTATTCGTTGGATGGAGCTTACAATAAGTTTATTTCAAGAACCTTATAATAAAGATATACTAGGGCTTTTATACTTAAGAGATATTGATAGCAAAAAGAGAGAAGAATTGCTTTTAAAACACGAAAATATAACAGATAGTTTAACTGGATTATTTAATAAAGAATATGTAAAGCAAGAAATAAATAAAATACTAGATAAAAGCGAAAATATAAATGCTATGATTTTATTAAACATTGTAGGATTTAAAAACATAAATCATACAAATGATAGCTTTATAGAAGATGAAGCCATAAAATATATATCAAATTTATTAAAATATATTTTTGAATATGATTCTCTTATTTCCAGAATAAGTTATGATGAGTTTATTGTGTTTATAAAAAGTACAAATGAGAATGATATTAAATCAAAATTAAATGAGTTACGTTTAAGGTTAAAGGAATTTGAAAACGTTGAAATAGAATGTAAAGCTAGTTGTTGTATAACAGTTAATGGTGAATTTGAAGAGGTATATAATAAATGTAATAGTCAGATGTATAGCTTAAAAAGCGGTTATGAAAAAGATATAATCACATATTTTAATAACAGTTTACAGCCTATGAAATTTGAGGATATAAAATCTGATGAAGCCCAAAAAGATGAAAATATTAAAGAAAACTATTCTAATATTTATGATTTGATTTTAAGCGATAGCGATAACTTAGCTTATGTAATAGATGCATTTAACTATAAATTGGTAGATGCAAACGAAGCATTTTTTAAAGCCGTAAACAAATCAAAAGATGAATGTCTAGGAAAAGAATGTTATAAAATATTACATAAAAGAGAAAAACCTTGTAATTTATGCAAAAGTATATTTTGGAATTATAAAGAGTTTTTCACTTGGAATCAATACAATAAAAATCTCAAAAGAGACTTTTTATTAAAAAATAAACTAGTTACATTTGATAACAAAAAATGTATGTTTACCCTTGCAACAAGTGTATCGTTATTTGATGAACAAAAAGCTGAAACATTAAATGAAGATATTGGTAGGATTATACTTTCTATTACTTCTCATCTATCCAAAAAATATAGTTATGAGGAAAACATAGATTTTATTTTAGAAACAATAACTACGTTTTATAAATCTGAATTTGGTTTTGTTTTTGAAATAAATAAGAATAATAATATTTCAGTACATTCTGTAACAAAAACATATTTAAGCGATGAACTAAAATTAGAATTAGAAAGCATAATAAAAGATGAATTTATACCATCACCTATTAATTGTATTAAATATTTAGATTGTGAGCAAGATGCAATATCTATATCATATAATCTATATTCTTTTATGGTGAAGTATCATTTACAAAATATGATAATAATACCTATTATTAATAAAAATATACACATAGGTTATACTATATGCATAAATAATAGCAATATAGAAGATAACGTTTATTATAACAAGATAGAAGAATATTCTCAAAATATATCATATTTTATAAGGGAAGAAATGATTAAGAATACTCTTAAGTTTGACCTAAACTTTGAGAAAAACTATGATAGCTTAACAGGAGTTTTAAATAGAAATGCATATAGAAGTTATGAGAAAGTTTATGATGCAGACGATATCAAAAATATAGGAGCCTTATGCCTTGCTTTGAACGAACTTAATAATATTAATCATACTGCAGGGGTTTTGGCAGGAGATCAAATACTTTTAGATTTAGCTAATATACTTAAAATTCAATTTTATCATAAGCCTATTTTTAGGTTAAACGGTAATGAATTTTTAATTATTATGAAAAATATAAAGTATGAAGTATTTTTAGAAGAAATAGATATTTTAATAAAATCCTTGGAAAAAATAGGGCTTTCTATAACTTATGGTAAGGCTTGGAGCAGTGATGAAAAAGAAATAAACCATATTGTAAACTCTGCCATATATCTTAGGAAAATGGAAAATCAAAGAAATAAACAACTTATCAATAACAATAATCTGTATAAAAGAAATACTTTATTATCTGAATTAATGCTATCTATAGAATCTAAAGAGTATGAAATATTTTTACAACCTAAAGTTTCTTTAGAAGATAATAAAGTATCAGGAGCAGAGGCTCTTATAAGAAAGAGAAATTTAGAAGGAGGCTACATACCTCCAGATAAATTTATACCTATATTAGAGCATCATTATTTAATACATTATATAGATTTATTTGTTTTTGAAGAAGTTTTAAAATTATTACAATGTTGGCAAAAACAAGGTAAACCACTTATACCTATATCTTTAAATTTCTCTAGAAGAACTCTTTTAGAAGATGATATAATAAGGCAAGTTGTAGAAATAAAGGATAAGTACGACATAGACCCAAGCTATATAGAAATAGAAGTTACAGAAAGTATAGGAGATTTAGAAAAACAGGCTATATGTACTGTGCTAAAAGAGCTAGAATCTCTTGGCATAAGCATACTTTTAGATGATTTTGGTGTTAAATATAGTAATTTAACTATTCTTTCAGAAATAAGCTTTGATGGTTTAAAATTAGATAAAAGTATGGTAAAAAATCTAGGTATAAACTCTACAAATGAAATAATAATGAAAAATATTATTTCTATGTGTAAAGATTTGAACATTAAGACTATAGCAGAAGGTGTTGAAACTATTGAACAAGAAAATATATTAAAAACTATGAATTGTGATATAGTTCAAGGGTACTTACATTCTAAACCTTTGCCTGTTAGTGAATTTATAAAAAAATATCATAACGATTAATACTTAATTGTTTATATGGTACATAATAAAACACCACATAATTAACTTGTGGTGTTTTATTATGTTTTTATGTATTAGTAATAAAATAAATAATTATAAAATTTTACATATATTGATTATATGATAATTACATTATATATAATTATACATAAATATAATGAATAAAAAATTAATAAAATATTGTGTTTTATTAAAAAAAATGTTATACTAAAAAAATGTGTTAATTATATATGAAAGGAACTGATTATGACAAATTTAAAATTTGAAGAATTACAATTATCCAAACAGTTAATAAGAGCAGTTAAAGATATGGGGTTTGAGGAGGCAACTCCTATACAATCTAAAGCTATAACAAAAATTTTAGAGGGAAAAGATATTATAGGTCAGTCTCAAACAGGAACAGGTAAAACAGCAGCTTTTGGCTTGCCTTGTATAGATATGATAGATGTAGATAACAAAAAGTTACAAGCTGTAGTGTTATCTCCTACAAGAGAGCTTGCTATACAAATATGTGAGGAATTTAGAAAATTTTTAAAATATAAAGATGATATAAAAGTTTTACCTGTATATGGTGGACAACCAATAGAAAGACAAATAGGTGCTTTAAAGAAGGGAGTTCAAATAGTTGTAGGTACTCCAGGGCGTGTTATGGACCATATAAACAGACGAACATTAAAAATGGAAACTGTTAAAATGGTAGTTTTAGATGAAGCAGACGAGATGCTTGATATGGGATTTAGAGAAGATATTGAAACTATACTAGATAAAGTTCCTGATGATAGACAGACTGTTTTATTTTCTGCTACTATGGCACCAGAAATAATGGATTTAACAGATAGATATTTGATAAACCCTGAGCTTATAAAAGTTGCTAGAAAAGAGCTTACAGTACCTAATATTGAACAGATATATTTTGAAATAAAAGAAAAGACAAAAGTAGAGGCCACATCAAGGCTTATGGATATGTATAATCCAGAACTAGTTGTTATATTTTGTAACACTAAAAAAAGGGTAGATGAACTTGTAGAACATCTACAAGGTAGAGGATATTTTGCAGAAGGTTTACACGGTGATTTAAAACAGATACAACGTGATATAGTTATGAAAAAATTTAGAAACCGTACTATAGAAATTTTAGTGGCAACAGATGTGGCAGCACGTGGGATAGATGTAGATGATGTAGATATGGTTATAAATTATGACTTACCTCAAGATGAAGAATATTATGTACATAGAATAGGTAGAACAGGGAGAGCAGGGCGTTCTGGTAGAGCATTTAGCTTTGTTGTTGGTAGAGAAATATACAAGCTTAGAGATATTATGAAATATACTAAAGCAAAGGTTAAGCTTGGTAAATTACCTTCTTTAACAGATATAGAGGAAGCTAAAACTAATAACTTTATAGAAAAAGTTAAAAAAGTTATAGAAGAAGGGCGTCTTACAAAATATATAAATATTGTAGAAAATATTATTAATGAGGATATATCGGCAGTTGATATATCAGCCGCTCTTTTAAAAATGAATTTATATGATGAAAATACTGAAGATATAGACTTTGAAGATGATTTAGAAGAAAATAATGAAAAGTTAGTTAGATTATTTATTAATGTTGGTAGTAAAAAGAGAATAATAGCTAAAGATGTTGTAGGTGCTATAGCAGGTGAATGCGGTATACCTGGTAAATCTATAGGTGATATTGATATATACGAAGATTATACATTTTTAGATGTACCTAAAAAATATGTTAAAGATATTTTAAAAGGTATGAAAGGTAAAAAGATAAAAAAAGCTAGTGTTAAAGTTGAACGTGCTAGAAATAAATAAAACTTAAATTAATGAAAGTAATATAATAAATAAAAATAGACTTTTAAAAAATAATTAAAAAGAGCATATTTGAAAAACACGATAAATTAAATTTAAGAACAAAAGTATCGTACCTTTTAAATATGCTCTCTTTTAATACAACTGTTACTTTTAGTTAAATAGGAATTTTAATAAATTATATTGTTATAAAATTATTGTATAAAATAGAAATTATATATAATTACAGTATTAAAGTTAAAAAAGAAAATGATAAAAAATTATTAATTATTTACAAAAAAGTGTTTTTAGAGTAAAATGATAGGGAAAACTAATTTATGGAGGTAAAAATTTTGAGTAAACGTGAAGAAATACAAGTTTCTGAAGAAGAACTTTTATTACAAAAACAATATATAGAAAAAATAAAAAAAATAAATGAAGATTTTGAAAAACAGTACGGTAGAAAAAAGAAAATGATAATATCTACTTTTGGTTGCCAGATGAACGCTCGTGATAGCGAAAAGTTAGATGGTATGCTTAAAGAGATGGGATATATAGATGCTGAAGATGAAAAAGATGCTGATTTTATTATATATAATACTTGTTGTGTTAGAGAAAATGCAGAAAACAAAGTTTATGGTAATTTAGGTTATCTTAAAAAGGCTAAAGAAGAAAATAAAGATTTAAAAATTGCTCTTTGTGGATGTATGATGCAACAAGACATAGTTATAGAAACTATTAAAAAAACATACAAACACGTAGATTTAGTATTTGGTACATTTAATCTTTATAAATTTCCACAGCTTTTATACACTAATTTTGAAACAAATGAACCTGTTTTTGATATATGGAAAGAACATAAAGACATTGTAGAAGATTTGCCAAGCATTAGAAAATATAAATTTAAAGCTAGCGTAAACATTATGTTTGGTTGCAACAACTTTTGTTCTTATTGCATTGTACCTTATGTACGTGGGCGTGAACGTAGCCGTAAAAGTGAAGATATAATAAAAGAAATTAAAGAGCTTGTAGCAGATGGTGTTTTAGAAATTACTCTTCTTGGGCAAAATGTAAATTCTTATGGAAAAGGCCTTGAAGAAGATATAGACTTTGCAGGTCTTTTAAGAAAAGTAAATGAAATAGAAGGTCTTGAGCGTATTAGATTTATGACAAGCCACCCTAAAGACTTATCAGATGATTTAATATATGCTATGAGAGATTGTGAAAAAGTATGTAATCATATACACCTTCCTTTCCAAGCAGGTAACAATGAAATACTTAAAAAAATGAACCGTAATTACACAAAAGAGCATTATTTAGGTCTTATAGAAAAAATTAAAAAAGAAATACCTGATATTGCTATAACTACAGATATTATCGTTGGCTTCCCTGGTGAAACCCTAGAGCAAGTAGATGATACTATAGATGTTATAAAAAAAGTAAGATTTAGCGGTGCTTTTACATTTATATATTCTAAAAGAACAGGAACACCTGCTGCTAAAATGGAAAACCAAGTAGATGAAGAAACCGTTAAAATTGGCTTTAATAGAGTTTTAGAAGCTTTAAATCCTATTATCTTAGAGCTTAACAAAGAAAAAATAGGAGGCACTTATAAAGTTTTAGCAGAAGAATACGACGATGATACAAAAACTATAAAAGGCAGACTAGAAGATAATAGTCTTGTACACTTTAAGGGTGGAGAAAGACTTATAGGTAATATTATTGATGTTAAAATTACAGATTGTAAAACATTTTATTTATTAGGCGAAGTTATATAATTTATTTTAGGAGGAAAACATTATGAATAATCTTTTTGAACAAGCAAGAAACCTTGCAAACAACTTATTAGAAACTAAAGAAGGTAAAAAATATCAAGAGGCAAAATATATTTTTGAAGGCGATGACGAATCTATAGATATGATGCAAGAATATGCTAAAAAAACACAAGATTTTCAAATGAGAATGCAAAGAGGAGATGCTGGTGTTGAATTTGAAAATGCTAGAGAAGAACTTAATGAACTTGTTATGAAAATGAAAGAAAATAGCATAATAACTGAACTTTTTAAAGCGGAAGGCGAGTTTAACCAGTTAGTAGCTAGCGTTATGGATATATTTAATGCAACGCTTATAGGTGAAAGTGAAGAAAAAGGTTGCTGTAGCGGTGGTTGCAGCGGTTGTAGCGGTTGCCATTAATAAGGAGGAACTATGCCAGAATATACACCTATGATGTGCCAATATCTTGAAATAAAAGAAAAATATAAAGATTGTCTTTTATTTTTTAGGCTTGGAGATTTTTATGAATTATTTTTTGATGACGCTCTTATCACAGTAAAGGAATTAGATATAGCTCTTACTAAAAAATCTTGTGGCAAAAAAGATGGTGAACCTTTAAAGGTAGATATGTGTGGCGTACCTTTTCATTCTGCAGATGGATATATTGCAAAGCTTGTGGAAAAAGGGTATAAGGTTGCTATATGTGAGCAAGTAGAAGATGCTAAAAATATGACAGGTAAAATTGTAAAACGCGATGTTATACGTGTTGTTACTGCTGGTACTGTTATAGATACCAATGTTTTAGAAGAAAGCAAAAATAATTATATTATATGCATTTTTGAAAATAAAGTTGCTATATCTCTTTCTGTTTGTGATGTTTCTACAGGTGAGTTTTTAGCTATAGAATTTAGCCTTGATGAAAAAAATAAGGTTATAGATGAAATTGCAAAATATAATCCATCTGAAATTATATGTAATAGTAATTTTAGCCTTGTTAAAGATGTTGAAAAAATATTTAATATAAAGGTATATAATTGTTTAGATTTTTATTTTCAATTAGAAAATGCTAAAGAAACTTTATTAAGTCATTTTAATGTATTAAATTTAAGTGGGTTTGGCATAGAAGATGAGCCTATTTTGATAAGCTCAAGTGGTGCTTTATTAAGATATCTTTTAGATACCCAAAAAAATAACCTTTCTCATATATCTAGCGTAAAAAAATATACTGTTAATAAATATATGTTTTTAGATATATCTTCTAGGCGTAATTTGGAGCTTACAGAAACCATTAGAGAAAAATCAAAAAAAGGTTCTCTTTTATGGGTTTTAGACAAAACTAAAACTCCAATGGGGGCAAGGCTTATAAGAAAATGGATAGAACAGCCTTTGATAAATAAAGATGATATAGAAAATAGGCTTTTATCTGTAGAATATTTTAAAAATAATGCTATGGATACTACAGATATAATAGATTTTTTTGCTAAAATAAAAGATATGGAAAGGCTTATTGGCAAAATATCATATCAAACAGCAAATGCTAGAGATTTAATCACTCTTAAAAACAGCTTTAAAAGCCTTCCCGAAATAAAAAATATATTAAAAAAATCAAATGTAGCTTTGTTAAAAAATATATATGAAGAATTTGATACCCTAGAAGATTTATACAATGTAATAAACACATCTATACAAGAAGAACCTCCTTTTAGTGTTAGAGAAGGAAATATGATAAAAGATGGCTTTAACAAGGAGATAGATGACTTAAGAAATATAAAAAATAACGGTACAAGCTTACTTTTAAATATAGAAGAAAAGGAAAAAGAAAGAACAGGCATTAAAAATATAAAAATTAGATTTAATAAAGTTTTTGGCTACTACATAGAAGTTACTAATTCATATTTAAATTTAGTACCTGATGATTACATAAGAAAACAAACTCTTTCTAACTGTGAAAGATTTATAACACAGGAGCTTAAAGAAACAGAAGAAAAAATATTAAATGCAGATGAAAAGCTTGCAGATATAGAATATGAAGAATTTTGCAAAATAAGAAATTATTTAGCAGATAATATGATACGTATACAAAAAACAGCATCTATCATTGCAACAATAGATGCACTAATATCATTTGCTGTAGTTGCTGTTAAAAATAACTATAAAAAACCTTATATATCAGATGATAAAACAGGAAAGATAGATATAAAGCTTGGAAGACACCCAGTTGTTGAGCTTTTAACAAAAGATTGCTTTATACCTAACGATACTTACATTGATAAAAAGGAAAATAGATTAGCCATTATTACAGGGCCTAATATGGCTGGTAAATCTACATATATGAGGCAGGTTGCGCTTATTGTTTTAATGGCTCAGATAGGTAGCTTTGTACCTTGTGATGAGGCTTTTATATCTATCGTTGATAGGATATTTACAAGGGTTGGAGCAAGCGATGATTTGGCAACAGGGCAAAGTACATTTATGGTAGAAATGACAGAAGTATCTAACATACTTAATAATGCTACAGAAAATAGCCTTTTAATATTAGATGAAATAGGACGTGGGACAAGCACCTTTGATGGGCTTAGCATAGCTTGGGCAGTTTTAGAGCATATTGCAGAAAGGATAGGAGCTAGAACCTTCTTTGCTACCCATTATCACGAGCTTACAGAAATAGAAGGTAAGATAGCAGGGGTAAATAACTATTGTGTAGAAATAAAAGATAATGGTGATGACATTGTATTTTTAAGAAAAATAATAAAAGGTGGTGCCACAGGAAGCTATGGTATACACGTAGCAAAGCTTGCAGGCATACCTAGCAGAATAATTGAAAGAGCAAAAGAAATTTTACAAGTATTAAATGATTATGACGCAACAAAAGCAGTTGAGGATACAGGCATTACATATAAAGATAATGATGGTTCAGATTTTAAATATACAGCATCTGCTAAGCGAAGTATTCTTTTTGTAGATGAGCTAGAGGAAGAATTTAAAAATTTAGATATAGATAATATATCGCCAAGAGAAGCTTGGCAAAAACTTTTTGATATAAAAACAAAGTTACAAAATTTATAGAAATGAGGGGATATTTTGATAAAAGAAATAAAGCTTTTAGAAAATAACCTTATTAATAAAATAGCGGCAGGCGAGGTTATAGAACGTCCTGCCTCTATTGTTAAAGAGCTTGTAGAAAATTCCATAGATGCAAATAGCAAAAACATTACTATAGAAATAAAAAATGGAGGCACATCTTATATAAAAATTCAAGATGATGGAACAGGTATAGAAAAAAATCAAATAAAAACAGCATTTTTAAGACACGCTACAAGTAAATTAGAAAAATTAGATGATTTAGATAGCATACTAACATTAGGATTTAGAGGTGAGGCATTAGCAAGCATTGCCTCTATATCTATGGTAGATATGGTTACAAGCACAGACGGCAAGATAGGTAATAAAATAACAATAGAAGGTGGCAAAATAATAAGTGAAGAAGAGGTTGCATCTTTAAAAGGAACAACTTTTATTGTTAAAAATATATTTTTTAATACTCCTGCTAGAAGAAAGTTTTTAAAGAAAGATTCTGTTGAAGGTGGATATATAACAGAAATAGTTAATAGGCTAGCATTAGCTCATCCAGAAATAGCTTTTACCTATATAAATAATGGGGTAGAGATTTTAAAAACTATGGGAGATAATGATTTAAAAAATACTGCTTTTTATGTATATGGTAAAGAAATATGCAAAAAGCTTATACCTATAAAGGCTAATAAAAATGGATTTACTATAGAAGGGCTTATAGGCATACCAGAGCTTTCAAGAGGAAATCGCTCTTATGAAAATTTCTTTATAAATGGTAGATATATAAAAAGTTCTATAGTGCAATCTGCCATAGAAGAAGGATATGATGGAAAGCTTATGGTTGGTAAGTTTCCTGTATTTATTATTAATATGACTGTTCCAAAAAATACTGTAGATGTTAATGTACACCCTACAAAACTTGAAGTAAGGTTTGAAGATGAAAATTTTATACAAAGTTTTTTATGTGATGCGATAGAAAAAACACTTAAAAAAGAAATATTAATACCTAATGTAGAGCTTGAAGATAAAAAAACATTTTTAGATGTTACAAATACAAAGCCTTTTAATGTTGAAGTGCAAAAAAGCCTTGAAAATATACTATTAGAAGATGAAAATAATACATATGAAGATAAATATATAAATAAAGAAGAAATAAAGCCTTTTTTACTTTTAAAAGAAGAGCCTGAAGAAGAGATAAACACACCCAAAAAGACTATTGTAGATTTAGTTTATAACAAAAATTTAGATAAAAAAGAAGATATAAAAAATATAGCAAAAGAAGAAATACCTAAAGAGATTAAAGAAAAAAAACATAGCTTTTTTAATAACTATAAAATAGTAGGACAAATATTTAATACTTATTGGATTATAGAGCAAGGAGAAGAAATATTTCTTATAGACCAACACTCTGCTCACGAAAAAGTTTTATATGAAGAATTTTTGGAAAAATTTAAAAATGAGCAAATATATAGCCAAAAATTAATAGAACCTATAGTTATAAATGCCACTGCTTTAGAGGCCCAACTAATAGAAGAAAATAAAGAAATTTTTAAAAATTTTGGGTTTGATATAGAAGAATTTGGGAAAAATATTTATGCTATAAGGCAAGTACCTTTCATATTTAAAGCTCCTGTAGAACCTAAATTTTTTATAGATATTTTAGATATGCTAAGTGACAAAAACATATCAAATATTTATGATATGAAAATAGAAAAAATAATATCTATGAGCTGTAAAAAAGCAGTGAAGGCAAATGACAGGCTTAGTTTTATGGAGGCTAAAGCCTTAATAGAAAAAATATTAAATATAGAAAATCCTTTTAGTTGCCCACACGGTAGACCTACTATTATAAAAATGACTAAATACGAAATAGAAAAGCTTTTTAAAAGGATACAAAACTAATGAGGTGAAAAAATGATAACAATTATTTATTACTTAACAATGTGTTTATCGGCTTTATTTGTTATGACAGTTATGGGTTTTTCAAAAGCTTATACATCTTATAAACTAGGTGATATTGCTATAAAAAATAAAGGAAAAGTATCATTAAACCCAAAAAAACATTTTGAAATAATAGGGTTTGTCTTAATTGCGTTTTTTGAATATGGTTGGACAGCACCTGTAGATACATCTTCTTTATATTATAAAAATAGAAAAAGAGATAATATATTAGTATGTGTAGTACCTTTAATATTTGCTATTATACTAGCTTTTATATTTTATATAATAGCAGTTTTAATAGCTACATTAGAATTTAATTATATAAGTATACTTTCTACATTTTGTATGGTAACAGCTACTTTATTAGTTAAATTTGCAGTTTTTAATATTTTACCTATATATCCTCTTTTTGGACAAAAATTATTTCAGACAATATTACCTGCTAATAAAGCTTTAGCTTTATCTCAATATGAAAAAATAATACAAGTTTTAATAATATTATTAGTTCTTATGGGTTATCTTCAAAAAGTTTTAGATATTGTATCTAATGCTATATTAAGTGTAATAGGTAATTTAGCAATGTTATTATTAGGGTTTTTATAATGAGTATATTACAGATAAAACTAGAAGAATTTGAAGGACCTTTTGATTTACTTTTAAAACTTATAGATAAAAACAAGATAGATATTTATAATATACCAATATCTAAGCTAACAGATGATTACCTTTATTATATAAAGCATAAAAACTTAATTGATATGGAGGAGATGAGCCAGTTTATATTAATGGCTACAACTCTTTTAGAAATAAAATCTAAAATGCTTTTACCAAAAGAAAAAGATGAAGAAACTAACGAAGAAATAGACCCAAGAGAAGAGCTTGTTAAAAAGCTTATAGAATATAAAAAATATAAAATGATAGCGCAAGAACTTTTAAATACAGAAGTTTTCTCTGAAAAGGTTATGTTTAAAGAGGCAGATATAAAAGCTATAAATAGTATAAAAATAAATGTAGAACCAACTATTGATGAAATATTAGATGGCATAACATTAAAAGATTTATACAACGCTTTTGAAGAGGTATTAAAAAGAAAAGAACAAAAAACAGATAAAATAAGAAGTAACTTTAAGTCTGTAACAAAAGCACTTTACAACATTAATGATAAAATAAAATATATAAAAGATTTAATTGTTTTAAATAGCAAAATAAATTTTAATAAGATATTTGAAGAAAGCACATCTAAAGCAGAAGTTGTAGTTACATTTTTAGCAGTTTTAGAGCTTATAAAAACAAAAGATATAAAAGTTATACAACAAAATATATTCGATGATATAATCATAATACAAGGGGACTAAGTTTATGGAAACAAAAAATATAGAAAATATAATAGAAGCTATATTATTTGCAAAAGGCGAGCCTGTTTCATTAAAAAATATTGCGAACACTCTTGAAAAAAGTGAACAAGATGTAAAGGAAATAATAGAAAATCTTATTTATAAGTATGAAGAAGAAAAAAAAGGAATAAAAATAATAAAAATAGATAATAGCTATCAAATGTGCACTAATCCAGACTATTTTGATTATATAAAAAAATTATATAACATTATACCTAAAAAGGCTTTAAGCCAAGCACTCCTAGAAACCCTTGCAATAATAGCCTATAAACAGCCTATAACAAAAGCACAAATAGAATATATAAGAGGTGTTAGCTCTGAACACGCAGTTAATAACTTAATAAAATATGAGCTTGTTGAGGAAAAGGGAAGGTTAGATGCACCAGGTAAGCCTATACTTTTTGGAACAACAGATAACTTTTTAAAACATTTTGGATTTAGCTCATTAGATAATATGCCTACAATAACAAATGAAGATGATATAAAAAAGCAAATAGAAAATGAAATATTTAATTTAAAATAAATATAGAAATATGGAAAAATATATGTTATAATATGCTTATATTAAAATAAATTAATTTCTTAATTATAAAGGAGGATTTTTATGAGCAAAGAACATAACTGTTGTGGTGGACATAGCCACGAAGGTTGCTGTGGTGGACATAACCACGAAGGTTGTAACTGTGAAAATCATAATGAAAACCACGAGGAACAGTATCTTACAGTATTATTAGAAAATGATGAAGAGCTTAAATGCAGTGTTTTATCTATATTTGATGTGGAAGATAAAGAATATATAGCTCTTTTACCTGTTGGTGATGACCAAGTTTTACTTTATCAATATGTAGAACATAGTGAAGAAGATTTTGAACTTTTAAATATTGAAACAGAAGAAGAATTTGCTATGGTAGAGGAAGTATTTTTTGATATATTTAATGAAGATCTTTTTGAAGATGAAGAAGAATATGACTATGATGATTACGACGATGAAGATGAAGAATAAATCTAAGCTTAAATAATATAAAAAGGGGAGGATAGTATGATATCTACTTTACATTATTATAATAGTTATAATCAATTTATATTAGATAATAAAAAAGCTAGAGAAAATAAATCTTCTTCTTATAAAAATATTAAGAGGGCTAAACAGTACCAAAACGCAGATTTTACATATTTTTTAAATAAGTCTTTAAATGATAATATAAAATCTTATATGTTTGAGCTATCATCTAACTTTAACGGTTTGAAAAATATTGCTAACAACATATATGAAAAAATGTATTACAATTTACCAATAAATACATTAGATGATAATATAGAAAATTTTACAGCTACATATAATAGGTTTATAGGGTTTTTACAAGAAAATACAGAAAATAGTAAGTCCTTTCAAAATATACTAGAAAATACTAAAAATATTATTAATAACAATTTAGAAATACTAGATAATTTAGGTATTAGCGTATCTAACAGTGGATTTCTCAATATAAAAGAAGATACAAATTTAGATAAAAATTATATAGATAAAGAAAATATAAAGACATTTTATAATAACCTATATAATGAAGTCTGTATTTTTATGAAAGAGCCTATGTCTAACTATATGGATTTTAAAGACTTTTCATATTACTTTAATTATAGTTGTGATTATAACAAAAATAAATCTTTCAAAATAATTGAACAAGGTTTATTAGTGGATATTTCGTTATAGTTATTAAGGCTTGTATAAAAAACATTTAAAAATAAAAATTCAATAATTTATTTAGATAATTTTAGTATTATGACAAGTAAAGTAAGATTGCTATTTTTAATGTGGCTAAAATTTAGGAGGAAATTATGAATTGGTACAATAATATGAAATTAAAAGGCAAATTTGGAATTATGTCTACAGTTATAACATTACTTATTGTAATTACTGTTTTATTATCAGCGGTTGTATTAAAAGATACAACTAATAAATATAATGACGTTGTAGAATCTAATAGAGAACTAATAGAAGAGTCTGTTCACATAACAAATGTACTTTCTCAAGTTAGATTTGCACAGTTAAGGTTAGATGGTTCTCAATCAGCTCTTGCAATGGGAAAATTTGATGAAGCTAGACAAACTTTAAAAGGACCATATGAAGAAGCTAAACAAGCTTTAATGGATTTAGAGCAACTTCTTATAAATTTAGATGCAAATAGTGATTTAGATAGTGGTGTTGATAAAAAAAATGAAATAGCATCAGTTGAGAAAATTATTAAAGATTTAGATACGTACTATGAAAAATATTTAGAACATATTGACTTACATGAGCAAGGCGTATTTCACGACGAAAATGGTAAATTAACTCAAGGACATATTGAACATTTAGAAGAAGTTAGAAGCTTGGCAGATAGTATGTTTGGAAATATAGATACAGATGGTGAAGTATTTACTGTAGCTCTGTCAAACTTTGGAGATATGATTGATAGATTAGATTATGTATCTGAAAGTGAACAATTTAAAATTTTATTTATTGCTTTAATTGGTGTTATAGTTATATTATTTACTGTAGTTCAAGTTATAATAATATCTAGAAATATAAGAAAACCTATAGATAGCATTTTAGAAGCTACAGATAACATACAAAATGGTAATATAGATATTGATATAAGAAGCAATAATACAGATGAAATGGGTATTTTATCTAATGCAATATCAAATATAGTTTATATATTCCAAGGAATACTAAACGATATTAATGAATTATCTTCAAAGCTTAACGAAGGAAATATTGAATATAGAATAAATACAGAAAAATATTCTGGTGTATTTAAAGAAGCAACTGAATCTATAAATGAGGCAATTGGACACTTAATATCAGATACTCTTACGATATTAGATACTGTAGATGGTTTTACTAAAGGTAATTTTAATGCTAACATTACAGATTTCCCAGGTCAAAAAGTATTGGCAACAAAAACATTAAGAGAAATACAAACATCTTTAAAATCTGTAGCTGGAGAGATAAATGGTCTTATAGAAGCAGCTAATAATGGTGACCTTGAGTATAAAATTGATGGTTCAAAATATGCTGGTGACTGGAAAAATGTAATAAATGGATTAAATGAATTTGTTGATAATGTTGTGGTTCCAATTAAAGAAACTCAAAATGCACTTAACCAATTTTCAGTTGGTAACTTTAAGCATAGAATAACTAACGAATATAAAGGTGAGTTTAATAATATTAAAGAAACTGTAAATTATACAGCAGATACTATAGAATCTTACATATCAGAAATAACAGATACTTTACAAGAAATGGCAAACAAAAACTTTAATGTTTCTATAGATAGAGAATATTTAGGAGATTTTAAAGCTATACAACAAGCTACAAATTTAATTATTGAAAATTTAAATGTTTTAATAAGAGATATTATATCTTCAGCAGAGCAAGTTTCGGTTGGTTCTAAACAAATATCAGAATCTAGCATTGCTTTAGCAGAAGGGGCTACAGAACAAGCAGAATCAGTTGAAAAGCTTAATAACATAATAAAACTTATATCTGAACAAACATCAGAAAATACAAGAGGTTCTAACAAGGCTAATAGTCTTGCTATAGAAACTAAAGAAAATGCATCTAAAGGTAGCAAACAAATGGATAGTATGCTTGTTGCTATGGAAGAAATAAACACTGCAGCTAGCAATATATCTAACATAATAAAAGTAATAGATGATATAGCATTCCAAACTAATATTCTTGCACTTAATGCAGCTGTAGAAGCAGCACGTGCAGGTGAACACGGCAAAGGCTTTGCCGTTGTTGCAGAAGAGGTTAGAAACCTTGCAGGCAGAAGCCAACAAGCAGCTAGAGAAACTACAGAGCTTATAGAAAGTTCTGTACAAAAAGTAGAAGAAGGTTCTAAAATTGCTAACAGCACAGCAGAAGCTCTTCTTGCAATAGTAAAACAAATAGAAGGTATTTCAGAGCTTTCAGAAGCTTCTACAAAATCTTCAAATAAACAAGAAAGATCTATTAACGAAATAATAGAATCTATTTCTCAAATATCTACTGTTACACAAAATAACACAGCTACAAGTGAAGAATCAGCAGCAGCAGCAGAAGAGCTTGCAAGCCAAGCAGAAGTATTCTATGCATCGGTTGCAGATTTTAAACTTAAAGAATAATAGTTAATTTTAAAAGCATTAATTGTAGAAAAAAATACTAGATTAATTTATTAATCTAGTATTTTTTTCTACAAACAAGCTTATAAAAGTTTCTAAATTATTAAAGAATGTGGCTATATGATAACCATCTAATACACTATGGTTAGCTTGAATACATAGAGGTAATAATATTTTTTCTTCATCGTTAAAGTATTTTCCTATTGTAAATATTGGAATTAAATAATCATAGCTATTTTTTATGTTTAAATTAAAACTAGTAAAACTAACCCAAGGTATACAAGAAATATTAAAACAATTTTTTATTTCTCCTTTTGGAGATAATTTATCAGTATTTGAAAATTTATTAAAATCTAATAAGTAATTTTCATAAAAAATATCAAAATTATCATTATATTCTGTCCATATATTAGAGAATAAATTAGTTTCTTTATTAAATATAGTATAACTAGGATTTAATATTTCAAAATATCCTAAACTGTTATTTTCTTTTGATAGACGAAAAAACTCATTTGAGTTAACAAGATAAGATATAGAATATATAAGAAATGGATATAATTTTATATTTTTTGTTTTTAAATAATATATTAGATTTGTTATATTTATATTTGCTGTAATACTAAATGTACAAGGTACATTATTAGTAAAATGTTCAAAATGTTCTAGTCTATTTAAATCTGACTTATTTATTAGATGAAAACTCATTTTAGCATTTCCTTTCTATACAAAATTTTATAAAGTTCATAAGTTGCTAAAGCATCATACATAGCTCTATGTGCATTTTGGTTTGTTATTTCAAAGTAATTACATAAAAAAGCCAAATTATATCTTTTTAGCTCTGGAAAAAGTCTTTTTGTTGTAGAAACTGTATCTAAAGCAGAATTTTTTATTTTGTAACCTAAGTTATTAGCATTTTGAATTAAAAACTTCATATCGAAATTAGCATTATGTATAACTAAAGGGAAATTATCTAAAAACATATAAAAATCTTTAAAAACTTCATCTATAGAAGGTTTATCTTTTACCATATTATTTGTTATTTTTATTTTACTAGATATAAAAGGTGGGATAGGTACTTTAGGGTTTATTAACGTGTTAAATTTACTATGTATTTTGTTATCTATTATTTTAATAGCACCTATTTCTATAATTTTATCATTTATATGAGATAAGCCAGTTGTTTCAAAATCTAGCACGATATAGTCTTTAAAACTAGGGCTCTCTATTTTATCAAACTCTATTTTTTTTTCGTTATTTATATGTCTATTTTTATTATAAACATAGTAATCTGTCTTATTCAAATCTGATTTCTTTATTAAATTATTTAAAAAATCTTTATACATACTAAAAACTCCTAAAAAGCCCTATTACTTTACCTAAAATAGCTATATCTTTAGATTTTATAGGTTGGTATAAATCGTTTTCAGGCTTTAAAACTATCATATTGTTTTCTATAAAAAACCTTTTACAAGTTGCTTCGTCATCTATTAACGCTATGACAATATCTCTATTATTAGCTATTGGCTGTTTATTTACTAAAACCAAATCTCCGTGATGTATGCCTGCATTTATCATACTGTCTCCAACTATTTTTAGCATAAATGCATCGTTATTTTTAAGATAGTTAACCGGAACAGGAAAATAACCTTCTATAGATTCTGTTGCTAAGATAGGCATACCAGCAGATACATTTCCTATAATAGGAACATTTATAAACTCTTCAGAATTATTACTATAAAAATTTTCTTCTAAAATTTCTATGTTTCTAGTTTTGGCTTGCTTTCTTTTTATATATCCTTTTTTTTCCAAACTTTCAAGATGAAGATGCACAGAAGATGTAGAAGAAAGGCCAGTTGCTTTACAAATTTCTCTAATAGATGGAACAACTCCTTTTGATTTAACTTGGCTTTTTATATAATCTAATATTAATTGTTGTTTTTCTGTTAATGATTCCATATTTTGCCTCCATAAAATGTATACTATATAAGTATTTTAACATTATTTGACGAAAAGTAAAGGTTTTTATTGAAAAATACGAAATAAATGTCTTTAAATTAAGTTGATTAATATATACAAACTAATGTATTATATATATATAAATAACAAAGGAGGAAAATTTGTGAAAATACAATGTAAAAAAATAGATAGAACGTTATTAGTTAAGTTATATGGTGAAATAGATCATCATTTTACAGAAGATATAAGAGAAAAGATAGACAGAGAATTTAATAAACAAGGGTGTAAAAATATTGTTTTAGATTTTGAAAACATAAATTTTATGGATAGCTCAGGTATAGGTATGATTATAGGAAGATATAAATTATCACAAGAAAAAGGTGGAAAAATGTGTGCTTATGGATTAAAAGATAATGCTAAAAGAATATTCGATATGTCAGGACTTAATAAGCTTATAGATTGTTTTGAAACAAAAGAAGAAGCTATAAATAGTATATAGGAGGATATAAAAATGCAATACGACAATAAAATAAGCTTAATACTAGATGCAAACTCTAAAAATGAAGCTTTTGCAAGAGTTTGTGTATCTGCTTTTGCTACTCAACTAGATCCAACCCTAGAACAATTAGAAGATATAAAAATGGCTATCTCAGAAGCAGTAACAAACGCTATAATCCACGGATATGAAGGTATAGATGATGGACAAATATTTATAAACTGTAAAATATTAAAAGACACTTTATACATAGAGATAGAAGATAAGGGGAGAGGTATAGATAATTTAGAAGAAGCTGTAAAACCTCTTTATACATCAAAGCCAGATATGGAACGCTCAGGTATGGGCTTTACCGTTATGGAAACATTTATGGATAGTATGAAAGTTGTATCAGAAATAAACAAAGGTACAAAAATATATTTGGAAAAGAAAATAAGCAAAAATTAGTGCAAGGAGGGGTTCTAGTGGATAGCGATATTTTAGAGCTAATAAAACTTGCACAAAATGGAGATAAAAATGCAACAGAGATGATAATAGAACAAAATACTGGGCTTATATGGAGCGTTGTAAGAAGATTTTTAAACAGAGGATATGATGCAGATGACCTATATCAGATAGGTTCTATTGGTTTATTAAAGTGTATAAAAAAATTTGATACAAATTTCGATGTTAAATTTTCTACTTATGCTGTTCCTATGATTATGGGAGAAATAAAAAGATTTTTAAGAGATGACGGGCTTATTAAGGTTTCTAGACCTTTAAAAGAAATTGCCACAAAAGCAAAATATATGAGAGATGTTTTGACAAAGCAAAATGACGAAGAGCCTACAATTAGCGAGCTTGCTATAGCTATTGATGTTTCTTTAGAAGATTTGATAGTAGCATTAGATGCAGATAAGGAAATAGAATCTTTATATAGCACAGTTTATCAAAGTGATGGCAAAAGCGTATATTTAATTGACAAATTAGAGCTTAAAAATGATAACCAAGAAAAAATAGTAGATAATATTGTTTTAAAAGATATAATAGAAAATTTAGAACCAAGAGAAAGGGATATAATAACCCTTAGATATTTTGAAGATAAAACCCAAAGCCAAGTTGCCAAAATAATAGGTGTATCACAGGTACAAGTATCTAGGATAGAGAAAAAAGTTCTAGCTAAAATAAGAGAAAAATTTAACTAAATATATAAATATAAGACAAGCTAATTTTCTTTGTTTAAAAATTTATCTTGGGCAATTAGCACATACATTTTATGATATAATGTGCAAACTAAACAAAATTATAAATATGAAATGAAGAAGTGTTGACTTTTATTAAATAAAATATTATAGTTAATATAAATTAACATTTATGTTAACTTTAAGACAGCTGAGGTGAATTTTTTGAATAAGTTCTACGAACAGTTTATAACAAAAGATTATGGTACATTACCAAATGCTATAAACATAGTTAGTAAAGGTTTTTTATTATTTGCTTTGTTAATTATTTTTAGCTTTGGTATCCTTAACCCTATAGGGCTTATTATATCTGTTCCTTTCTTTATAGTTTTTATTCTTATGGAGCTTTATATGTCAAAAAGCTTTCTAGAGTATGAATACGAATATTATGATAAAGATATAACTATATCTAAAATAATAGGTAAAAAGAGAAGGAAAGTTATAGGCAATATTGATGTTAGAAACATATTAAAAGTATCTAACATAAACAATATTGATAAATCTGAAAAGATTGTAAGATGTACTATAAAAGGTTTAAATTTAAAAGAAGTTGTTATTTTTGTAAATGATAAAAATGGCAATAAGGTTGGTTATCTTGTTGGTTTAGATGAAGAATTATTATCTATATTAAAAAAAGATAACTCTACATTATTTAACTATATTTAGTTTTTTAGCTAACTTTTAATTTTAGGAGGAAATAAAAATGGCAGGATTAAAACTTAAAAATATTGTAAAAAGATATGATAATGGATTTGAAGCAGTTAAAGATTTTAACTTAAATATTGAAGATAGAGAGTTTATCGTTTTTGTAGGTCCATCTGGTTGTGGTAAATCTACTACTCTTAGAATGATTGCTGGTCTTGAAGAAATATCTAGTGGTGAATTATATATCGGTGATAGAATTGTAAATGATGTTGCACCTAAAGACAGAAACATTGCAATGGTTTTCCAAAACTATGCCTTATATCCACATATGACAGTTTATGACAATATGGCTTTTGCCCTTAAAATTAGAAAAGTGGCTAAAGATGAAATTGATAAAAAAGTTAAAGCAGCAGCTGCAATTCTTGATATTGAACATCTTTTAGACAGAAAACCAAAAGCTCTTTCTGGTGGTCAAAGACAAAGGGTTGCTATGGGTCGTGCTATCGTTCGTAGCCCAGAAGTGTTCTTAATGGACGAACCTTTATCAAACCTTGATGCTAAACTTAGAGGTCAAATGCGTATTGAGATTGCTAAGCTTTATCACGAGCTTAACACAACATTTATATACGTTACTCACGACCAAACAGAAGCTATGACTCTTGGTACTAGAATTGTTGTTATGAAAGATGGTGTAATCCAACAAGTAGATTCTCCTAAAGAAATCTATGAAAACCCACAAAATATCTTCGTTGCAGGTTTCATTGGTATGCCTCAAATGAACTTCTTAGATGCTAATGTTGTTGAGAAAAACGGCAAAGTATTAGTTAATGTTTTAGGTAATGATATAGAATTATCTGCAGAAAAACAATCAACTTTAAAAGAACAAGGTTACATTGGTAAAGAAGTTATTTTAGGTATTAGACCAGAAAATATTAAATGTCTTATTAACAACGTAACTGCAGATGGTAACACTGTATTTAAATCTAAAATAGAAGTTTATGAAAACTTAGGTGCTGAAACTTATCTTCATATTGAAGAAAATAAAAAACAAATTATCATCAAAACTGCTACAGTTGATAATGCACCTACAACAGGTGACATCGAATATATGTTTGACTTAAATAAAGTTTATCTTTTTGACAAAGAAACAGAAAAAACAATTTTTAACAGAAAATAATAATTTAATCTAATAAAGAATAAAAGGTTATAGGTTTTATCTATAGCCTTTTATTCTTTTTAGATATTTTCAAAAGGTTATATAACATATATAATGTAAATACAAAAGTTTAGTATTGACAACATAAAATATATGGAATATAATGTTAGTACACTAACAAATTATTTTGTATAACGAGGTGTTAAAAATGTGTAATAAAGAAAATGCTATTTTTAAAATACGTAATGTATCAAACCTTATAAAAAGGCGTGCAGAAGAAATAATTAATAAAAACCATAATTATAACTTAACTAGCAGGCATATACTAATAGCTAAATATCTAAACGAAAATCAAGATAAAGATATATTTCAAAAAGATATTGAAGAAAAGTTTTGTATAAGGCGTTCTACAGTTACATCTGTATTAAATCTTATGGAAAAAAATGGTATAATAAAACGTGAACGTGTAGAATGTGATGCTAGGCTTAAAAAAATTGTATTAACAGATAAAGCTAAAGATATACATACAAAGATTATATCTGAAATGATGGCTATGGAAGATATGATTTTAAAGGGTATAGATGAAGAAGAGCTTAAAGTTTTTAATAGCACGTTAGATAAAATAAGGGATAATATAATTTAAAATATTATACATATTGTTAGTGTACTAACAAAAGGAGGTAATTTATGATAAAAACATTGACAAAATCTATAAGAGAATACAAAAGAGATTCTTTATTAGCTCCAGTTTTTATGATTGGCGAAGTTCTTATGGAGGTATTGATACCATTTTATATGGCTAAGCTTATAAACAATGGTATACAAGCACAAAATATGAGCTATGTATTAAATATGGGTTTATTACTAACTCTTTTGTGTATTATATCTTTAGTTTGTGGTATGCTATCTGGTAAATATGCATCATCAGCAGCAGCAGGCTTTTCTAAAAACTTACGACAAGATATGTATTATAATATACAAAATTTTTCATTTACTAATATAGATAAATTTTCAACATCTAGTATTATAACTAGGCTTACTACAGATGTAACAAATATACAAAATGCTTATCAAATGATTATTCGTGTTGCAGTTAGAAGCCCTGTTATGCTAGTATCATCATTTTTTATGGCTTTTTATATTAATGCAAGGCTATCTACTATATTTTTAATAGCAATAATTATACTTTCTACAGGTTTATATTTTATAATAAAAAATGCTTATCCTATTTTTCAAAAAATATTTAAAGTTTATGATAAATTAAACAATGTTGTGCAAGAAAATCTACACGGCATAAGGGTTGTAAAATCTTATGTTAGAGAAGATTTTGAAGAAGAAAAATTTAAAGAAGTAGCAACAGATTTGTTTAAAAAATATGTTAAAACAGAAAAAATAGTAGCACTTACTAACCCTTTAATGAACCTAGCTATAAACGGTGCTTTAATTGCCCTTGCTTGGTTTAGTGCAGAATATATAATACAAGGGGATATGCAAACAGGTGATTTATCTACACTTATAACATATTCTAACCAAATTTTAATGAGCCTTATGATGTTATCTATGATTTTAGTTATGCTAGTTATATCTAAAGCGTCTGGGGAAAGGATAGTTGAGATACTAAAAGAAGAAACAGACATTAAAAACAACAACGTGGTAAAAACAGATGTAAAATCAGGAGATATAAGTTTTAGAAATGTTAATTTTAGCTATACTAATGATGCTAACAAATGTTGCCTTGTAAATATTAATTTAGATATAAAAGAAGGAGAAACTGTTGGCATAATAGGGGCAACTGGTAGCTCTAAAAGTACACTTGTTCAGCTTATACCAAGGCTTTATGATGTGTTAAATGGTGAAGTTTTAGTTGGTGGAGAAAATGTAAAAAACTACGACTTAGAAACTCTTAGAGAAAATGTAGCTATGGTTTTACAAAAAAATACATTATTTTCAGGAAGCATAAAAGAAAACTTACGTTGGGGTAACGAAAATGCAACAGATGAAGAAATGATAAAAGCTTGTAAGCTTGCTTGTGCTCACGATTTTATACAAGATTTTGAAAATAAATACGATACACATATAGAGCAAGGTGGAACTAACGTATCTGGTGGACAAAAACAAAGACTTTGTATTGCAAGAGCTTTACTTAAAAAACCAAAGATTTTAATATTAGATGATTCTACAAGTGCTGTTGATACTAAAACAGATGCTATGATAAGAGAAGCTTTCAAAAATGAAATACCAAACACTACAAAAATTATTATTGCTCAAAGAATATCTTCTATACAACACGCAGATAAGATTGTTGTTATGGATGAAGGCAAGATAGATGCAATAGGCACACATAATGAGCTTTTACAAAGTAATGAAATTTATAGCGATATTTATAGACTTCAACAGAAAGGAGGAGCTGACAATGAATAGAGGGAATTTATCTTCATATAAAAATATGCCAAAAGGTAAAACTTTTGATAAAAAAACTGTTAAAAGATTGTTATCTTATATGTTAGATTATAAAATAAAATTTATAGTAGTTACAATTTGTATAATATTAACATCTCTAGTTTCAGCAGCAAGTGCTACGGCTATAAGAGTGTTGATAGATGATTATATTACGCCTTTAATAGGCACTGTTAATCCATATTATGATGGAATAGTTAAAGTTATTAGCATTTTATCTACTATATTTATAGTAGGGGTTATATCTGCATTTATATATAATAGAATAATGGTTGATATATCTCAAGGGATACTTAATAAAATACGTAATGAGATGTTTTGTCATTTACAAAAATTACCTATAAGATACTTTGATACAAATGCTCACGGTGATGTTATGAGCCATTTTACAAATGATGCAGATACATTAAGACAGGCTTTATCTCAAAGTATACCTCAGACTTTTGCGTCTATGATAACAGTTATTAGTGTTTTTGTAACAATGGTTTCAACAAGTGTATACTTAACTATATTAGTTGTTTTATTTTTGTTTTTTCAATTATACTGTGCTAAAATAGTAGCTAGTAAAAGTGCTAAATATTTTTTAGAACAACAAAAATCTTTAGGTATTCTTAATGGTTATATTGAAGAAATGATAAATGGACAAAAAGTTGTAAAAGTTTTTTGTCACGAAGAAAAGGCTAAAGAAGAATTTGATAAGAAAAATGATACTTTAAGAGAAAATGCGAAAAAAGCAAACACTTATGCAAATATAATAATGCCTATGATGAACAACTTAGCTATATTACAATATATTATATTAGCTATCATAGGCGGAGCTTTAGCTATTAACAGTATAGGTGGAATAACTATTGGTACTATTGTTGCATTTTTAATACTTGTAAGAAACTTTAGTGCACCTATAAGCCAAGTTTCACAGCAAATGAACTTTATTATAATGAGTTTGGCAGGAGCTAAAAGGATATTTGAACTTTTAGATGAAAAAGTTGAAGAAGATGAAGGATATGTAACTTTAGTAAATGCTAAATATGAAGACGGTAAGCTTGTTGAAGTTAAAGAAAGAACAGGTATTTGGGCTTGGAAACACCCTCATAAAGACGGAACATTAACATATACAGAGCTTACAGGTGAAGTTGAGCTTAACGATGTAGACTTTGGTTACACAGAGGAAAAAATAGTACTTCATAACGTTACTTTAAAGGCTAAACACGGTCAAAAAATAGCATTTGTTGGGGCAACAGGTGCAGGTAAAACTACTATTACTAACCTTATAAACAGGTTTTATGATATTGCAGATGGTAAAATTAGATATGACAATATTAATATTAATAAAATTAAAAAGCCAGATTTAAGACGTTCTTTAGGTGTTGTTTTACAAGATACTAATTTATTTACAGGTACAATACTTGATAATATAAGATATGGTAAATTAGATGCAACAGATGAAGAGTGTATAAATGCTGCTAAAAAGGCAAATGCACATCACTTTATAGAGCTTTTAAAAGATGGATATAACACAGTTATATCTGGTAGCGGTGAAGGCTTATCTCAAGGGCAAAAGCAACTTTTATCTATAGCTAGAGCTATTGTTGCAGACCCACCTGTTATGATACTTGACGAGGCTACATCTAGCATAGATACACATACAGAAGCTATAGTGCAAAAAGGTATGGATATGCTTATGCAAGGAAGAACTGTTTTTGTTATTGCTCATAGGTTATCTACTATTCAAAATTCAGATAAAATAATAGTTTTAGATAAGGGTAGAATTATAGAATCGGGTAATCACGATGAGCTAATAGCTAAAAAAGGTAAATACTATCAGTTATATACTGGTGCAATAGAAATGGACTAATAGAAAACCCCTATATATCAAGGTATATAGGGGATATTTTTTATTGTAAAACATATAAAAACATAAATAATATATGGAATATACTTCCACCTATTACAAAAAGATGAAATATTTCGTGAAATCCAAAGGTTTTAAAAGAAAATTTAGGATATTTTGTAGCATATATTATTCCACCTATTGTATATATAATACCGCCAGTTAATAGAAGTAAAATACCGTTAAGCTCAATAGCTCTTATTAAAGGGAAAAATGCAAATACAGATAACCAGCCCATAACAATATAAATAGATGTTGATATCCATCTAGGAATATTTATCCATAAAATTTTTAACCCAATACCTAATAATGCAATTACCCAAACGATAGATAGAATTCCATATCCAAACTTACTATTTAACTTTATCAAGCATACAGGTGTATAAGTGCCTGCTATTAAAATAAAAATCATACTATGATCTATTTTTTTTAATATTTTAACAATATGCTCTTTAACAGGTAACATATGATATATTGTGCTAGCTAAATATAAAAGGCTTATTGATAGGCTAAAAATAAAAAAAGGCATAAAATATTTTGGGCCACCTTTTAAATAACCTAAATAAGATAAAAAAACGGTAATAGGGCAAATAAAAATTAAAGCTATAAGATGAGTTAAAGCACTCATAGGCTCACGCCAAGTTTTAAAAATATTCATATAAAACCTCCTATCTAGTTTTATAAACTATATATTGCTATATAAATAATAGCATAAACTTATATAAAAAACAATATATTTTTATTAAGCTATATATTAAAATTTTTATACTTACATTGACAAAATAACACAAAATAATATATTATATTACTATATATTATTTTGAAAGGATTTATTATGACAAATAAAAATTTAGGACATATAGAAGAAAATATATATATAAGTTTAATATTAACTTTTATTGGTGGTTTTTTAGATTCTTATACTTATGTATTATATGATAAAATTTTTGCAAACACACAAACAGGAAATTTAATATTTATAGGCTTGTATCTTGTAAAAGGAAATTTTTACAATGCATTTTTAAGGTTTTTACCTGTAGTGGCTTTTTGTATAGCTATATTTATAACACAAATTTTAATTTTTAAATTTAATAAAAACAAAAAATGGATAAAAATTATACTATGTATAAACATATTGTCTACTCTTATAATGGGGATGGGTGTATTTAAAAACTATACAATAATTACTATATGCTTGGTATCTTTTATATGTTCATTAATGATTGGAACATTTAAAAAATCTAAAGGAGATGTCTTTGCTCCTATTATGTGTACAGGTAATTTAAGGTCTTTAATGGAATTTTTCTGTAAATGGGTAATATATAAAGAAAAAAATGCTATGAAAATATTTTTTAAGTATTTAACAATAATAATTACTTTTGTTTTAGGGGTAATTTTAGGTGTTATTTTTGTAGAATTTTTAAAAATACAATCTATATATATATGTAGCATTTTGTTCTTTATAGTTTTACTAATTATTATTTACGAACAAAGGATTTAATACTTTTAAAATACATCTTAATATGGTATAATAAAAATAAAATTTTATTTAGGAGATTATATGTCAGGTTTATTTATTACAATGGAAGGAACAGATGGTGCTGGCAAAAGTACACAATTAAAGCTTTTAAATGAATATCTTAAAAATAAAGGATTTGATGTAGTTTTTGTTAGAGAACCTGGTGGTACAAATATTAGTGAGAAAATAAGAGATATTATATTAGATATAGAAAATAAAGAAATGCATTATATGACAGAAGCACTTCTTTATGCATCATCTAGAGCTCAGCTTGTAAATGAAGTTATAAATCCAAAGCTTAAAAAAGGGGCTATTGTTATTTGCGATAGATTTGTTGATTCTAGCATTGTATACCAAGGGATAGCTAGAAACCTTGGTGTAGATGTTATAAAAAAAATAAACAATATTGCAACAGGAGGGTTAATACCAGATATAACCTTCTTTTTAGATTTATCCCCTAAAGATGCTATTAAAAGGAAAAAAGAACAAAAGCAGTTAGATAGATTAGAAAGTGAAAAATCTCATTTTTATCAAAAAGTTTATGATGGATATAAAATGCTTATTAAGCAAAATAGCGAAAGGATAAAAGTTATAGATGCTAATAAATCTATTGAAGAAATGCATAAAGAGATAATAAAAAATTTAGAAAAACTATTTGTTTAAGGAGGAGTTTTTTATGAAGCTTGTTATGGCTATAGTTAAAGATGATGATAGCTTTAATATAATGAATGCTTTAAATGTGGAAGGGTTTATTGTTACAAAGCTTGCTAGCACTGGTGGATTTTTAAAAGTTGGTAACACCACTTTGATTTGTGGCGTTGAAGATGAAAAAGTAGATTTTGTAATAGACATTATAAAAAAGGAAGGTCATATTAAAAAACAATTTGCAAATAGTGTTAATGTTACAGGAAGTAACTATACATTACCACCTATAGAGGTTACTGTTGGTGGAGCTACAATTTTTGTTTTAGATGTGGATAAATTTGTAAAGGTATAAGGGGGCTTTATTATGGACTTAAGGGTAAGTGATATAAAACTTGATAATCTGCCTACTGTAGATAGTAAAAAAGAAACTCAAGAAACAGATGATTTTAAATTTACATTAAATAGGGTAGAAAATGATAACCTTATGCAAAAGCTGAATGGACTTATAGATGAAATAACTGTTCAAGGTAAAAAACTGGCAGAACATATGGACATAAAAGATATGAAAAAATACAGAAGCCTTATAACAGATTTTATGAATGAAGTTGTAACAAATAGCCATCAGTTTTCTAGAGAAAATTTCTTAGATAGAAGAGGTAGGCACAGGGTGTATGGCATAGTAAAGCTTGTTAATAAAGAGCTAGATGACCTTGCACAAGAGCTTATAAAAACTGAAAAAAATCATATTGCTATATTAGATAAAACAGGAGAAATAAGAGGTCTTTTACTAGACCTTATAATATAAAATGTATACATTTAAAGAAATAATAGGTAATGAAAAAATATTAAATAGTTTTAAAAAGTCTATACAAAATAATAAAATTTCTCACGCTTATATTTTAGATGGTAAAGAAAAAACAGGTAAAACTCTTATTGCAAAGTCTTTTGCAAAATTGTTACTATGTGAAAATTCAGGGTTAGAACCTTGTTTAACTTGTACATCTTGTATAAGTTTTGACACAGATAACAATCCAGATTTTTTCTTTATAGATACAGAGAAAAAAAGTATAGGTGTTGATGATATTAGAGAAAAGGTTATAAAAAATATTGAAACCAAACCTTTTAAATATAAATATAAAGTTTTTATAATAAAAAACGCACAAAATATGACTATACAAGCTCAAAATGCTATTTTAAAAACTATAGAAGAACCTCCTAGTTTTGCTATTTTTATATTTTTAACAAAAAATTACAATAGCTTTTTACCTACAATATTATCAAGATGCATTTTGTTTAAGATAAAACCTTTATCCCCAGCACTTATAGAAAACTACTTAATAAATAAAGGAATAAACAGCAATATAGCTAGATTTTATAGTGCTTATTCTAGAGGTAGCATAGGAAAAGCTTTAGAAATTGCATATTCAGAAAACTTTATAACTTTTAGGCAAGATATTATACAAGATATTGAAAGATTAGAAAATTTAAACCAACATAATATTACAGAAATTTATAACATTGTAAATAAATATGAAAATATGAAAGATAGCATAAACGAAATATTAAATATTTATTTATTAACTTATAGGGATAGCTTAATATATAAACAAACTAATAATACTAAAAGCATTATACAAAAAGATATTGAAAATCATATAAAAAAGATAGCTAACAACCCTTCTAAAAAGCTAATTAATAATATAGATTTTATATTAAAAGCTAAATTAAACCTAGAACAAAACAGTAACTTTAATATGACAATAGAATGTTTACTTTTAGATATAAAAGGAGATAAAATATGGCTGAAATAATTGGAGTTAGGCTCAAAAAAGGAAGTAAAATATATTACTTTGACCCAGAAGGTAAAGATTTTAAAAAAAATGAGCCAGTTATTATAGAAACTATACAAGGTATCTTATATGCTACTGTAGAAATAGAAAATAAAATATTAGATGATGAAAAAATAGATTTTGAAATAAAACCTATTGTAAGATTGGCTACAGAAGAAGATACTTTACAACACGAAAAAAATTTAAAAAAAGAAAAAGAGGCTTATCACATATTTATAGAAAAAGCTAAAAAATATAACTTAGATATGAAACTAATAGATGTAACTCTTACATTTGACCTTAATAAAATTATATTTTACTTTATAGCAGAAGGTAGAGTTGATTTTAGGGAGCTTGTAAAAGAACTTGCATCTATTTTTAAAATGAGGATAGAACTTAGGCAAATAGGGGTTAGAGATGAGGCCAGAATAGTAAATGGGATAGGTGTTTGCGGGCGTTCTTTATGCTGTGCAACATTTTTAAGAGATTTTCAGCCTGTTTCTATAAAAATGGCTAAAGACCAAAAGCTTTCTTTAAACCCTACGAAAATTTCTGGAGCTTGTGGAAGGCTTATGTGCTGTCTTAAATATGAACAAGAGGCTTATGAAGAGCTTACTAAAAACTTGCCAAATGAAGGTGATATTATAAAAACAGATAAAGGTACGGGCGAAGTTTTATCTGTTAATGTTTTAAGACAAACAATAAAAGCTGCTATTAGAAAAACAGAACAAGATATACCTAGTGTTGAATTTTTTAATGTTTCTGAAATAGAAATTATTAAAAGAAACAAAGTAGTAAAAGAAGAGATAAATTTAGAAGAGCTAAAAGGTATTGAAGACTAATGGATATTTTAAAAGAAAATGAAAGAATAGATGATTTACATAGAAATAACTATGTAATTATACAAGATAAAAAAAGATTTTGTTTTGGGATAGATGCTGTTTTGTTATCAGATTTTGCTAAGGCAAAAAAAAATGATGTAGTTTTTGACATAGGAACAGGAACAGGTATTATACCTATTCTTATGTGTGCTAAAACTAAGGCTAAAAAATTTTTTGCTATAGATATACAAGAAGAAAGCGTTGATATGGCAAAAAGAAGTGTAGGGCTTAATAAACTAGAAGATAAAATAGAGATATTACATTTAGATATAAAAAATGTATTTGATAAATTTAAAAAAAATACAATAGATGTGGTAACTTCTAACCCTCCATATATGAATATGGGGGGAGGTTTAATAAATGAATATGACGCTAAGGCTATTGCAAGGCACGAAATTTTTTGTAATTTAGATGATATTGTAAAAGCTACATCTTTATTATTAAAACCAAATGGTAAATTTTATATGGTACATAGGCCTAACAGACTTTGTGATATAATCTGCACATTAAGAAAATATAAGTTGGAGCCTAAAACTATAAGGTTTGTACAACCCTATGAAGATAAAGAGCCTAATATGGTTTTGATAGAAAGCGTTAAAAACGGTAAAGCTTTTTTAAAAATTTTACCAAACCTTATAGTTTATAACAAAGATAACCAATATACAGAAGAAATAAATAAAATATACTACGATTAAAGGAGAAAAAAATGGCAGGTAAATTATATGTTTGCGCAACTCCTATAGGTAATTTAAAGGATATTACTCTTAGATGTTTAGAAACTTTAAAAGAAGTAGATTTAATAGCATCAGAAGATACAAGGCATACTATAAAACTATTAAATCACTATGAGATAAAAACACCTTTAGAAAGCTATCACGAACATAATAAAGATACTAAAGGGAAAAAATTAATTAATTTACTATTAGATAATAAAAACATAGCTTTAGTTAGCGATGCAGGTATGCCTGGGATATGCGACCCTGGGGAAGACTTAATAAGGCTATGTTATGAAAACAATATAGAAGTTACAGTTTTACCTGGGGCGACAGCATCTATAACAGCCTTAATATTATCAGGGATAAAGACCAGAAGTTATTGTTTTGAAGGCTTTTTACCTTCAAATAAAAAGGCAAAAAAAGAAGTTATTAAAAGGCTTAAAGAAGATACAAGAACATACATATTATATGAAGCACCACATCATTTACTACAAACATTAAAAGATATTTACGAAGAAATAGATGATAGAAATATAGCTATTGTAAAAGAACTTACAAAAAAACACGAAAAAGTTTTTAAAGCTAGTTTAAAAGAGGCTATAGAGCATTTTGAAAATAACACACCTAAAGGAGAATATGTTCTTGTTATAGAAGGTGCTAACGAAAATGAACTTTTAAATAAACAAAAAGAAGATATTCAAAATATATCTATAAAAGAACACTTAGATATGTATTTATCATCAGGTATGGATATAAAAGATGCAATGAAGAAAGTTGCTAAAGAGCGAGGAATATCTAAAAGAGATGTTTATAATGAGGTTAAAATTAAAGATTAGGGTATTAAAAGGCTATAGATTTTATCTATAGCCTTTTAGGTTTTTCTTTATTTTTTATAACAAATATACCTAGAAATGTAAATAATAAAGATATAATAGGGTTTGTTAAATTTAATATAGTATATTTAGCATAATCTAACGTTTGTATGTTTAATGTTGCTGTTATAAAGGCAGATGCTGCTGTCCAAGGTATCAAAGGAGCAAATAGAGTTGTGCCTTCTTCAATAGTTCTTGATAACATTGTATTTTTTAAATTTTTATTTTCAAATTCTTCTTTATACATATTGGCATTTAATATTATAGATAGGTATATATCTGCAAATAAAGCAGTACCTAATATACAAGTTGACATAGCTGTAAAAACTAAGCTAAAAGTAGACTTTAATTTTCTTGTTATACGTTTTATGATAACGCTTAAAAAGCCACTTTCTTCTAAAACACCACCCATTGAAAGAGCAAAAAAACAAAGAAGAAATGTAGACATCATACTATTGATACCACCTCTATTTAAGAGAGTATTAACTTCTTGATTAGATGTAGTTATATTTACACCATTTAATATTGCATCAAAGCAAGTGTATAAATCTTTACCTTGCAATATAATACTACATAATATAGCAATGCCTATAGTTATTAATAGAGATTTTATTGCATCTACTTTTAAAATAGATAAAACAACCAAAATTATTAAAGGTAAAAAATTAAAAATAGAAATGTTATATATTTCACTTAATGCATCTTTTATAATATTAATATTATTTATATCTATATCTTTTACATCGTAAAAAGAATTAATAAGAGCATAAACTATTAATGAAATAATATAAGCAGGTAAAGTTGTCATAGACATAACTTTTATATGGTCATATACATTTGCATTAACAGATGTAGCAGTCATAACTGTAGAATCAGATACAGGGGACATTTTATCACCAAACCAAGCACCAGAAATTATAGCCCCTGCAATTATAGGCAGAGGTATTGCTATGTTAGATGTTGTAGCTATACCTATTATTGCAATACCAACAGTTCCTACAGTACTCCAAGAAGAGCCTATTATAGAAGATAAAATAGTACATATTAAAAGTGTGCTAGGTAAGAAAAATTTAGGGGATAATATATCCAGTCCATAGTAAACTAAAGTGGGTACTGTGCCTGATAATATAAATATACCAATTATTCCACCTATTAATATAAAAAATAAAAGACCTATGTAAGCTTTTGAACAACCATAAGACATATAGCTTAGTATATCTTTTTGAGTTATCCCAGAAAATCTACCCATTATACTTATGTATATAATGCATAAAATAAGAAGAAGTACTGTATCAATTTTAAATATAAATATACCACTTAATAATATTAATAAAATACCTAATAATACTATTAAGCTAATTTTAAAAGATGGTTCTTTATTGTTTTTCATAAAAATTCCTTTCTTTATAATAACTATGATAAAACATAAGAGCTTCTAAACTTTTTAGGGCTTATATTTTTTTCTTTTTTAAATGTTTTTATAAAGTAACTTAAGTCGTTAAATCCACAGTTTAAGCAAATATCTGTTATAGATAGCTCTGTTGATAAAAGCATATTACAGGCTATTTCTATTCTATAAGAATTTAAATATTGTATAGGAGATTTACCAGTCATTTGGCTAAAAATTTTTATAAAATATTTAGGGTTTAAATTCGTTTTGCTTGCTAAATCTTCTAAGGTTATAGGCTTATCATATTCTTGTTCTATAAACTCTAAAACTTTTTTTAATTGTTCTATTCTTTTTTTGTTTTTTATATCAATATGGCTATTTTTTATATATAAATTATTTTCTAAAATTATACCAAAAATAACGTATAAATAACCTTGAATTAAAAACTCATAGCCTATATTTTTATTTTTTATACAATCAAACATATTGTTTAAGTATATTTTTATGCTTTCATTTTTATGTATATCATAGTTAATTATTATTTTTTTATCCAACATTTCTTTTAAATAGTTTGTACAAATATTATTATTTAAAAACATACTCATATCTATAACTATACATTCATAAACACAATTTTTAGGTAAGCCACCGTGCAATACTTCTGGTGATATAAAAATAATATCATTTTTTTTAGCATATACTATTTGTTCATTTAAAATTAAAGGAAATTCACCTTCTAATATACGTATTATTTCTATTTCTGTGTGCCAATGATAATGCATATTATACCTTGAATCTTCTTGTGTTATAAAATAAAATTCAACAGGAAAATTAAAAGTACCTCTTGATTTATTTTCTTTATATTTCAAATAATTCATAAATAAAAGCTCCTTTTATATAAAAAATTGTACAAAACTACAGAAAAGTTATATTTAAACTTATTATACCATAAATATAATGAATATAAAAGTGAAAATTATTATATTTTTTTCTTACAAAAATACAAGAAAAAATTTTTTTAAAGTGTTAATATTATAGTAAATTATGTTTTTAATTTATGGAGGTAATATATAATGAGTGAAAATAGATTAGTAGGCGGCTATCCAGTTATAGGTATCAGACCAACGATAGATGGCAGACAAGGAGTTGTAAACGTTAGAGCTTCTTTAGAAGAACAAACTATGAATATGGCAAAATCTGCTGCTAAATTGTTTGAAGAAAACTTAAAATACATAAATGGTGAACCTGTAAAAGTTGTTATTGCAGATACTACTATAGGTAGAGTGCCAGAGGCAGCTGCTTGTGAAGAAAAATTCAGAAAAGAAGGGGTAGATATCACCCTTACAGTAACTCCTTGCTGGTGTTATGGTGCAGAAACAATGGATATGAACCCAAAAACTATAAAAGGGGTTTGGGGCTTTAACGGTACAGAAAGACCAGGGGCTGTTTATTTAGCATCTGTTTTAGCAACTCACGCACAAAAAGGTTTACCTGCTTTTGGCATATATGGTCACGATGTACAAGATGCAGATGATACTAGCATACCAGAAGATGTTAAAGAAAAACTTTTAAGATTTGGTAGAGCAGCTGTTGCAGCGGCTACTATGAGAGGTAAATCTTACTTACAAATAGGTTCTATATGTATGGGTATAGGTGGTTCTATAATAGACCCTCAATTTATAGAAGAATATTTAGGAATGCGTGTGGAATCTGTTGATGAGGTAGAAATCATTAGAAGAATGACAGAAGAAATTTATGACAAAGACGAATATGAAAGAGCTTTAAAATGGACTAAAGAAAAATGTAAAGAAGGCTTTGATAAAAACGACCCTAGCGTTCAAAAATCGAGAGAAGAAAAAGATAAAGATTGGGAGTTTGTTGTTAAAATGATGTGCATCATTAAAGATTTAATGAACGGCAACCCTAATTTACCTGATAATTGTCAAGAAGAAAAGCTAGGACATAATGCCATTGCTGCAGGTTTCCAAGGACAAAGACAATGGACAGATTTTTATCCAAACTGTGATTTCCCTGAAGCTTTATTAAATACTTCTTTTGACTGGAACGGTACAAGAGAACCTTACATATTAGCTACAGAAAACGACGTTTTAAATGGTATTGGTATGCTTTTTGGTAAACTTCTTACAAACACTGCTCAAATTTTCTCTGATGTTAGAACATATTGGAGCACTGATGCTGTAGAAAAAGCAACAGGTTATAAATTAACAGGTCTTGCTAAAGAATCTGATGGTTTCTTACATCTTATAAACTCTGGTGCATCTTGCTTAGATGCTTGTGGTCTTGCTAAAGATAAAGATGGCAACAACCTTATTAAACCTTGGTTTGAAGTTACAGAAGAAGATAAAGAGGCTATCTTAAATGCTACAACTTGGAACCCAGCAGATGTTGGTTATTTTAGAGGTGGCGGTTATTCATCAAGATTTTTAACACAAGCAGAAATGCCTGTTACAATGATGCGTTTAAACCTTGTTAAAGGCTTAGGACCTGTTATGCAATTAGTAGAAGGTTATACTATTAAATTACCAGATGAAGTATCTGATAAAATTTGGAAAAGAACAGATTACACTTGGCCTTGTACTTGGTTTGCACCTATCATAACAGGTGAAGGACCTTTTAAATCTGCTTATGATGTAATGAACAACTGGGGTGCTAACCACGGTGCTATTAGCTATGGACATATTGGTGCAGACATTATCACTCTTTGCTCTATGCTTAGAATACCTGTTAGTATGCACAATGTATCTGAAGAAAAAATCTTTAGACCTTCTGCTTGGAACTTATTTGGTATGGATAAAGAAGGTCAAGATTACAGAGCTTGCCAAAATTATGGACCTTTTTACAAATAGTTAGTAGGTGATTATATGTGTGATTACAAGGTTTTAGCAATAGATTTTGGGGCATCTAGCGGTAGAGCTATTATAGGTAATTTTAAAAACGGTAAAATAGAGATAGAAGAGATACATCGCTTTTCTAACGACCCTGTTAAGCTTAATGATACTTTGTATTGGGACTTTTTAAGGTTATTTTTTGAAATAAAGCAAAGCCTTATTAAATCTAAAAAATACGGAAAAATTGAAAGTATGGGAATTGATACGTGGGGTGTAGATTTTGGTATATTAGATAAATTTGGCAATTTAATTGAAAATCCTATACATTATAGAGATGAAAGAACAGATAATATTTTAAAAGATGTTTTTGAAAAAATAGACAAAGATGAGCTTTATAACAAAACAGGTAATCAAATAATGAATATAAATACAGCTTTTCAATTGTTTGCCTTAAAAAATAAACGTCCAGATTTATTTGAGCGTATAAACAAGATTTTATTAATGCCCGATTTATTTAACTATTTCTTTACAGGGGAGAAGGTAAGTGAGCTATCTATTGCATCTACAACACAGCTTTTTAACCAAAAGGATAAAAAATGGGATAAAGATGTTATAGAAAAGCTAGGCTTAAAAGAAGATATTTTTGCTAATGTAGTTGCTAGTGGTACTACATTAGCACCTATAAAAGATGATATTGTAAAAGAGCTAGATATACATAAATTTAATATTATATCAATAGCAGGCCACGATACACAAAGTGCTGTTGTATCTGTACCTACAGAAGATGATGATTTTGTATTTTTAAGCTGTGGAACTTGGTCTTTAATGGGTACAGAGCTTAATGAACCAATAATTAATGAAAAATCTATAAAATATAACATAACAAATGAAATAGGTTACGAAGAAAAAACAACTTTTTTAAAAAATATAATAGGGCTTTGGCTTATTCAAGAAAGCAAAAGACAATGGGCTAAAGAAGGGCAAGAATATAGCTTTTCAGAGCTTGAAAGTTTGGCGAATAAGTCAGAAGGGTTTAAATGTTTTATAAACCCTGATGATGAAATCTTTGTACACCCTGGTAATATTCCAAGTAGGATAAAACAATACTGTAATGAAAAGTTTGGTGTTGAACCTAAAGAAATAGGCGAAATTGTAAGAGTAATAAATGAAAGTCTTGCTTTTAAATATAAAAATGCCCTTGAAGAAATAGAAGATTGCACAGGTAAAAAATATAACAGTATTTATATGATAGGTGGCGGTGTTCAAAGCAATTTACTTTGCCAAATGACGGCTAATGCTTGTAATTGTACTGTTTATGCAGGACCTATAGAGGCAACTGTTTTAGGCAATATTGCTATACAGCTTATAGCAAATGGTAAAATAAAAAATATGAAAGAGGCTAGAAAAATTATTAAAAACTCTTTTGATATAAAAGTTTATAAGCCTGAAAACACAGAAGAATGGAACAAAAATTATATTAACTTTAAAAAGGTGCTATAACTTAGGAGGATTTACAAAATGGAAAATTTAAGCTATATGGAAGTAAGAGAGCAAATTTGTGATGTTTGTCATAAAATGTGGCAATTAGGCTGGGTTGCGGCTAACGATGGTAACATTACTGTTAAATTAGAAGACGGTACATTTTTAGCAACGCCAACAGGTATAAGCAAAAGCTTTATAACGCCAGAAAAGCTTGTTAGAATAGATAAAGACGGCAATATTTTAGAAGCAGAGGGTAATTACAAACCATCTTCTGAAATAAAAATGCACTTAAGATGCTATAAAGAAAGAGAAGATGTAGGTGCTGTTTTACACGCACACCCACCAACAGCTACAGGCTTTGCAGTTGCAAACATACCTTTAGATAAATATACAATGATAGAAACAATAGTTTCTTTAGGTTCTATTCCTGTTACACCTTATGGAACACCATCTACAAATGAAGTGCCAGAGGCTATTGCACCTTATTTACAAGAACACGATGTTATGCTGCTTAAAAACCACGGTGCATTATCTGTTGGTGATAGCTTATTAACTGCTTATTACAAAATGGAAACTTTAGAGCTTTTTGCTAAAATTAGCCTAAATGCTAGGTTATTAGGTGGAGAAGAAGAGCTACCAAGAGATAAAATTGACACATTAATAGAGCTTAGAAAATTTTACGGCGTTACAGGTAAACACCCAGGTTATAAAAAATATAGCTAATAAACTATTTAACAATAGTTAAACAATAAATTAAAATTATTTTAGGAGGGTAAAATTATGTATAATAGAATAGTTTTAAATGAAACATCTTATCACGGTAAAGGAGCTATTAAAGAAATAGCTAATGAAGTAAAAAACAAAGGCTTTAAAAAATGCTTTGTTTGTACAGACCCAGATTTAATTAAATTTAATGTATCATCTAAAGTAACAAATATTTTAGATGATGCTAACATACCTTATGAAGTTTATTCTAAAATTAAAGCAAACCCTACTATTGAAAATGTTAAAGAAGGGGTAGAAGCTTTTAAAAATAGCGGTGCAGATTGCATTGTAGCTATTGGTGGTGGTTCTTCTATAGATACTGCTAAAGCAGTTGGCGTTATTGCTAACAATCCTGAATTTGCAGATGTAAGAAGCCTTGAAGGTGTTGCGGATACAAAAAACAGATGTGTGCCTATCATTGCAGTGCCTACTACAGCAGGTACAGCAGCAGAGGTTACTATAAACTATGTTATAACAGATGTTGAAAAAAATAGAAAATTTGTTTGCGTAGATACAAATGATATACCTTTTATTGCAGTTGTAGACCCTGATATGATGAGCAGTATGCCAAAAGGTCTTACAGCAGCAACAGGTATGGACGCTTTAACTCACGCTATTGAAGGTTACATAACAAAAGGTGCGTGGGAAATGACAGATATGTTCCACATTAAAGCTATTGAAATTATTTCTAAATCTTTAAGAGATGCTTGTGAAAACAAAGAAGAGGGCAGAGAACAAATGGCTCTTGGGCAATATATTGCTGGTATGGGCTTTTCTAATGTAGGTCTTGGCTTAGTACATTCTATGGCTCATCCATTAGGTGCTTTTTATGATACACCACACGGCGTAGCTAATGCTATTATTTTACCTACTATTATGGAATATAATGCAGAGTGTACAGGTGAAAAATATAGAGAAATTGCAAGAGCTATGGGTGTTAAAGATGTTGATAATATGACACAAGAAGAATATAGAAAAGCTGCTATTGATGCTGTTAAACAATTATCTACAGATGTTGGTATACCTTCAGATTTAAAAGAAATTGTTAAAAAAGAAGATATTGCATTTTTAGCTCAATCTGCTTTTGATGATGCTTGTAGACCAGGTAACCCTAAAGATACTTGCGTAGAAGATATTGTTAAATTATATGAAAGCTTAATTTAGTTTTAAACATAAAAGACATAGACTTTAGTCTATGTCTTTTATGTTTAAAACTATTTTTTCTTTACAGAATAACCAAATTTACCAATATTTTCTCCTAGTGTGTAATATTGTCCGTGAGAATAACAAATAGGTTCGCTTTTATCAAAATGGAATTTTCCATTTTCATCTAAATATTTTTCATCAGCCATAGTAGATACAACATTAGCTATAAACATATGATGTGTACCAAGCTCTACAATATCTTTTACCTTACATTCTATATTTATAGGACTTTCTTCTATTATAGGACAATTTAAGTTATGTGCCTTTTTATGCGTTAAGTTCATTTCTTTAAATTTATCTATATCTTTTCCACATTTTACACCACAATAATCTGTTGCAAAGGCTAAATCTTTTGTTGTAAGATTTATTACAAATTCACCTGTTCTTTTAATAATATCATAAGAATGTCTGCTTGGTCTTATAGATACATAAGTCATTGCTGGGTCTGTATTTATTGTACCTGTCCAAGCTATTGTTATTATGTTTTTTTCTCCTTTTTCATAATCTCCACAAGATACCATAACAACAGGCACAGGATATAAGATAGTGCCTGGTTTCCAAATTTGTTTAGACATAAAATTTCTCCTTTTATATTATATATTAAATTATATTAAAAAATTTATTTATTATTATCTTTTTTTATTTTAAACGTAAACATAAATTGGGGTAGAGCTAATATAACTATTATGCCAAAGGCTATAGCACCTGCTATCTTTATAGTTTCTATGCCATAAAAGCTTGCCATATTATTATCAGACATAATAATATGTAACATTGTGTTATAAATGCCTGCTCCTGGAACAAGGGTTATTATCCCTGAAATCAAAAATACAGAAATAGGTTTTTTTCTAATAATTGCAAATAACCTAGAAAAATAGGCTATAAATATTGTACCCCAGAAATTAGAAAACGCAGAAGATAAGCCAAGTTTCATACACAAAGCATAGAAGAACCAACCAATAGCCCCAGCTATACCACAGTATAAAAGCTCTTTTTTAGGGGTATTAAACATAACAGAAAAAGCCACTGTAGCTAAAAAAGCCCATAATGCTTCTATTAATAAATCCATTAGCTTATACCTCCTATTAAAAAACTATCAAAAATTTTTAACCAAATAAGCAATACAGCACCAACACCAATAGCAATACTAACAGCTATAACGATAGCCTCAAATATTCTACTACCTCCAGATATATAATCTCCTTCAAAAATATCTCTTATAGCATTTGTAAAGCAAACACCAGGTACAAGGGGCATAACAGCACTTATTATTACATTGTTTACATCTTTACCTATGCTTAAATTTAAGTTTATAAGGCTTACAATAGCTACAAAAATACCACCTAAACATATTTGTAAAAAATTAGATATCTTTTTTGTGCTTAAAAAGCTTGTAAAAAGATTTAACAATAAACCTACAATAAAAGCACTTATTGCATCATAAACTGTTCCTTTAAAAAGAAGAGAAAAGAAAAAGCAAGTAACGCCTATACTTATTGTTACGATAGGCAAAGAATATAGGTTGCTATCTTGTATAGCCTCAAGTTTTTCTCTTGCCTCTTTTAAAGATATATCTTTTGATACAAATTTTCTTGATAAATCATTTATTTCTGATATTCTTTCAAGGTTCATATTTCTTTTTCTAATTCTCTCTACTTTCGTATGGTTTTTAACACATACAAAAAGACCTGTGCTGGTTGCAAACGTTTCGCTATTTTCTACATTTAAAGCATTTAAAAGTCTACATATAGTGTCTTCTACCCTGTAAGTTTCTGCTCCGTTTTCTAAAAGCATTCTTCCTACATCAGTTACAAAATCTAAAATATCGTTATCATTCATTTTAATGCCTCTTATTATAATTAATGATTATGGTTACAGTTACAATCATCATTGCATTGATGGTTAATATCTATACTAGGGTCTAGAAGGTGAGGGTGGGCTAATGCTAAAAATTTATAACCAACTAAAATAGTTGTTTCTGTTTTTAAGCCTTCTAATGCGTTTTTAAAATATATTTTTAGTGCGTTTAAGCCAAGAGGACAAGGGATATAAAAGAAAAACTGTTGCTTTAGCCTTTTTAACATTGTATTATCTACATCAAGGTTTTCTATAAAGCTTAAAAATTCCTCTATTTTCTCATCTAAAAATTTGTTGCTTGCTATATTGACATTGTTACAGCTAGACTTAAATAATATATTTTTTTCAAAATTTAAGTTAGAATAATCTTCTAAAGCTATGCAAACTTTTAAAGCATCACTATATTCATCATAAGGTTTTTTATAAATTTGTTTTTTTATTTTCTTCTCATTTTTTATTACGTTATTTAATATTTCTTCGTATTTACTTTCAATATTTTCTTCTATATTTTCATACATAGAATAATCTTTATTTTCTATCATTTCACAAGTGTAATAATACATATCTTTTAATATGAAATCATCTTTAAATATATAATCTGTATCTACTGCAAAGTTATAAATTGCTAAAATATCCATAAAGCAACCGTAAATGGCACCTATATCGCCTATTTTACTGCTATAAGATTTTCCTATGCTATCAAGAGTTTCTAAAAGCTCCAACAACTCATCTTCTTCTAGTTCATCATATTTTTTATTAAAAATATTTAACAATGTATCTTTTTCTTTGCTATTTTCTAAATACTTAAAAGGAGCAAAATTAAATTTTAATGTATTTATTGTAGAATCTATCATTTTTTCTGTTGCTTCTTGAAACAAAATATTTAAGCCTCTATAAATATATTCTCTGTAGTTATCTTTTGTCATACTACAGTTTACAATAGACATTAAAAGTCCACCATTTTCTTCTAGTGTTTTGTTTTCTTCTTCGTCCTCTAAAAGCTTATATATTTCTTCTAAAACTGTTTTGTTATCAAGAGGTTTATCTGGGTATGTTTTTGTAACTTTTAATTGATAGTAATCTGTTATTATAGAGCAAAGCAAATCTGAAAATTTTAAGGTAGCTACAAAAGGTATGCTTAAATCTTCTAATGCTTTAATATCGTTTTGTATATCTAATATAAAGCTTTTTCTATCATCAAAATCTTTAGAAATTATATTTTTTATATTGTAAAAATAGTTAGGAAGCTTGTCCTTTATCTCTTTTATATTATTATCTAAATCTTCATAGCTATCTTGTGAAAAGTAACCGCCTATTTCATAAATATTATTTAAAATATTTAAAGAAAGCTTATCTTTTATATAATTTATTGCTAAAATGTCAAGTTCTTTTTTATTCATAATAAATTCCTCCGTTTCTTTTATATAATATAACATAAAATTTAAAAATTTTAAACATTATTTTTATAATAAAAATAGACTATTTTAGTTATATATGTTAAAATATAATAAAAGGAGCGTGAAGAAATGTTTAATGTAGTAATAGCAGATTTAGAGCAAAGCCACACTCTTGGTATAAAATCTTATATAGATGCAAACTTTTTACAGTTTAAAATTAAAAAAATTTTCTCTAACGAGAAAGATTTTTATAAATATATAAAAAATAATAATATAGACCTTATAATTATGGAAATAAGATTTTTAGGTGTAGAATTTTTTAAAAAAATGAGCGAGATTACATCTATATATAAAGATATAAAATTTATTGTATATGGCTCTATATCAGATATTTCTTATTTAGAAAAAGCATTAGAAATAGGTGCTGTTTCTTATACTATAAGACCTGTAAAACCTACAGATTTAGATAAATGCCTTAACGCTTATATAGACTATATAAAAACAAAAGAGGCTCTTATAAAAGAAGAAAAATTATTAGCCATAGAATATGTTCAAAATTTTAGGTTGTTTGAAGATAAATTTTTATCTGTTTTAATAAATGAAAGTATATTTGATAAAGAAGAGATACAATCTAGCTTTGAATATTTTAATATTTTTATAACACCACCTTATACAGTGGCAGTTTTTAGGATAGATTCTTTTAGAAAATATATTATAAATAAATCACAAAAAGAAAAACATCTTATAAGCTTTAAGCTTTTAAAAATTATAAATAATAATATAAACAATGCAAAGGCTTTTATTAACCTTTTTAACGAAATAGTAGTAATTTTAGGTGGAGAATATGAACTAGATAACCTTTTAGATAATATGATAAATATAAAGCAATTAATAAAAGAAGAAACAGATATTTCTGTATCTTGTGGCATAGGTAGAACATATAATGATGCCGATAAGATACATATTTCTTTTGCCGAAGCTAACAATGCTCTTAGGTACCGTTGCATAGTTGGATATAACTCTGTTATAGCTATAGAATATATAGAGCACGAAAATACATTTACTGCAAGCTATCCTTATGATAGAGAAAGGCTTTTAGTATATACAGCGGTTATTGGAGAATATGACTATTGTATCAAACTTCTTGATGAAATATTTGAACAAATACGTATTTATAAGCAGAAATTTGAAGAAATTTTACCACAGATAATAATGTCTATTTTAATATCTATCAACAGAAATGCTTTTGAACAAGGGTTAAAAATAAGCCCTATTAATAAATTTTTTGATACTAGCAAAGTTTTAGCTTTAAAAGATGTTGAAGATGCTTATATATTTTTAAAAGATAATTTGAAAATATTTTGTGAATACATAAATGAATTTAGAAAAAATATAGAAGATGAAAACTTTAATAAAGCTATAGAATATATAAACAAAAATTATTTTAAAAATATAAGCTATAAAACTTTAGGAAGGTCTCTTAATTACAATGTTAAATACTTTAAAAAGATATTTGAGGAAAGAACAGAGCAACATATAGATGATTATATAGCTAGGATAAGAATAGATAAAGCAAAAGAGCTAATACTTACAACTAACTTAACAGATGATTTAATAGCTTTAAAAATAGGCTATGACGATGTTAATGCTTTTAGGCAAACTTTTAAAAGGTTAGAAGGTATATTAGCTGGAGATTTTAGATATATAAACAAAGATTTAAAAAAATAAATTAATATAAAATAGAAAGAGGAATTTTTATGAATTTAAACAAAATTGCTTTTACAACTCTTGGTTGTAAGGTAAATTTATATGATACAGAGGCTATGATTGAGCTTTTTGAAAAAGAAGGATACCAGATAGTAGATTTTGATGAAATGGCAGATGTTTATGTTATAAACACTTGCACTGTTACAAACCTTGGTGATAAAAAATCTAGACAGATGATAAGGCGTGCTAAAGCTTTAAATCCAGATAGCATTATAGTTGCTACAGGTTGTTATTCTCAGGTTGCTCCTGAAGAAGTTTCTAAGATAGAAGGTATAAATATTGTTATAGGTACAAAAAACAGGCTAGAAATAGTAGAAACTGTAAAAAAATATCAAGAAGAGCATAAAAAAGATGTTTTAAATACTGTAACAGATATAATGAAAGAACGTACTTTTGAGCCTTTATCTATATCGGAGCTTAAAGATAGAACAAGGGCGTATTTAAAAATACAAGAAGGGTGCAACCGTTTTTGCACTTACTGTATAATTCCTTATGCCCGTGGACCTGTTAGAAGCCGTAAGCCTGAAGATGTTTTAGAAGAGGTTGAAAAGCTAGCTAAAAACGGCTTTAAAGAAATAGTTTTAACAGGTATACATATCTTATCTTATGGAATGGATTTAAAAACAACTAACTTTATAGATATAATAAAAAAAGTTCATAATGTAGATGGTATAGAGCGTATAAGGTTTAGCTCAATAGAACCTCTTGTTATAACTGATGAATTTATAGAAGAAATGAAAAAGCTACCTAAAGTATGCGACCATTATCATTTATCTCTTCAAAGCGGTTGTGATAATACCCTTATGCGTATGAAAAGGCAATATACTGCTAAAGACTATGAAATAGCGTTAAATAAATTAAGAGAAGCCTTTCCTAACGTAGCTATTACTACCGATATTATTGTTGGGTTCCCTGGAGAAACAGAAGAAGACTTTAAAGAAAGCTATGATTTTGCTAAAAAGGTAAAAATAAGCAAGATACACGCATTCCCTTATTCTCCTAAAAAAGGCACAAAGGCAGCTCTTTTTGATAACCAAATACAAAATGATGTAAAAAATAGACGTAACAAAGAAATGATAAGCCTTTCTAATAATCTTAATAGAGAATTTCTTCAATCTATGCTTAATAAAACTGTACCTGTTTTGTTTGAGCGTGAAAAAGAACCTAATGTTTATGAAGGACATACCACAAATTATATAAATGTATCTGTAAAAAGCGATAAAGATATCACTAACCAAATTTTAAATGTAAAACTTATAGATATTATTAAAGAAGAGAATATGGAAGGTATTATTTGTTAATACTATTATAAAAAGTGTTAAAAATTTTTTACAATTATTTTTTAAAAAGTAATTGCAATAAACAGCAATTTGTATTATTATAATAACAGTAAGTAATGTTCGGGTTTTATTTTATATTTAGGAGGTGCTTTTATGAGCGAGAAAGATTTATCATTAACACAAAAGTTTAATCCTTATCAACCAAATGAAAAAACTAAAGTAGATTTAATGCTTACAGATGTAAAAAATGCTATGTTAGAAAAAGGCTATAACCCTGTTAATCAAATAGTAGGTTATATATTATCTGGAGACCCTACTTATATCACTAGCCATAAAGGTGCTAGAAATGTTATTAGCAAAATAGAAAGAAATGAACTTTTAGAAGAAATAGTTAAAAGCTATTTAAACAGCTTATAATTTAGGAGAAAAAAGTGAGAATATTAGGTTTAGATTTTGGTCAAAAAACAATAGGGGTTGCTGTTAGCGATCCTTTTGGTTGGACTGCTCAAGGCGTTGAGATTATACGCCGAGACAAAGAAGAAAGTGTTAATAAAAGTGTTGAGCGAATAGGGCAGATTATTAAAGAATATGGTGTAGAAAAAATAGTTTTAGGATATCCTAAAAATATGAACAACACTGTTGGTGAAAGAGGCGAAAAAACAGAAGCCTTTAAAAAAAAGCTAGAAAAAAGCTTTGATATAGAAGTTATCCTTTGGGATGAAAGGCTTAGTACTGTTGGTGCTGAAAGAACCCTTTTAGAAGCAGATTTAAGCAGAAAAAAAAGAAAAAATGTTATTGACAAAATGGCAGCTGTATTTATATTACAAGGATATTTAGACAGCAATAGTAAAACTTTATAAAGAAAGGGCATAACAATATGCAAGAAGAATTTGATAATATTTTAAATGATATGGAAGATACTTATGATGTTATATCTATTGTATCTGATGAAGGCGATGTTATAGATTGTTTTGTTATTGATGGTGTTGTAGATAATAACACTCAATATTTATTAGTTGTTGCTTGTGATGATTTTGATAAAGAAGAGGCAGAGGCCTTTATTTTAAAACAAACAGGAGAAGATGGAGAAGAAGCTATTTATGAACCTGTAGAAGATAACAACGAATATAATAAAATTTTAATACTTTTACAAGAAAATGACACAGACTATGAAATGGAATTTTAATTAATTATATATTTTGAACTTACTTACAAATATGGTATATATTAAAATGGAGGTGTAAATTTGGCTGTAAAAAATGCAAAATTAAAAGTTATCCCTCTTGGTGGTTTACAAGAGATAGGTAAAAATATAACAGCTTTTGAAATTAACGATGAAATAATAGTTGTAGATTGTGGCGTTGCCTTCCCTGAAGATGATATGCTAGGCATAGACCTTGTTATCCCAGATTTTTCATATCTTGTAAAGAACAGAGAAAAGGTTAAAGGGGTTGTATTAACTCACGGTCACGAAGACCATATAGGAGCTTTACCTTATTTTTTAAAAGAGCTTAACGTACCTATATATGGCACTAAGCTTACAATAGGCTTGGTAGAAAATAAATTAAAAGAACACGGTATATTAAATTCTGTAAATAGGGTTTGTGTTAAAGCAGGAGATACTATAAAGCTTGGTGCTAGCTTTAAAGTAGAATTTATCAGTACAACACATAGCATAGCTGATTCTTGTGCTTTAGCTATATACACACCTGCAGGAGCAGTTGTTCATTCTGGAGATTTTAAAATCGATTATACTCCTATACAAGGGGAATCTATAGATTTACAACGTTTTGCTCAAATAGGAAAAAAAGGTGTTTTACTATTTATGTGTGAAAGCACAAATGTTGAGTTAAAAGGTTTTACTATGAGTGAACGTAGCGTTGGTGTTATTTTTGAAGAAATATTTGCAGAATCTTTAGACCAACGTATAATGGTAGCTACGTTTTCTTCTAACATACATCGTATTCAACAAATAATTAATTGTGCTATTAAATATAAAAGAAAAGTTGCAATTATTGGACGTAGTATGAATAACGTTGTAAAAACTGCTCGTGAACTAGGTTATTTAGATGCACCTAAAAAGATATTTATTGACCCAGCTACTATAAAAAATTATACAGATGATAAGTTAGTTATAATAATGACAGGTAGCCAAGGTGAAACTATGTCTGCTCTTTCAAGAATTTCTCAAAATGACCATAAACAAGTTGAGATTAAACCTAGAGATAAAGTTATAATTAGTGCATCACCTATACCTGGCAATGAAAAAAATGTTTATCGTGTTATAAACGAGCTTCTTAAAAAAGGTGCAGATGTTATATATGATGGCTTAAAAGAGGTTCACGTATCAGGGCACGCAAGGCAAGAAGAGATAAAAGTTTTACACGCTCTTATAAAACCTAAATATTTTATGCCTATACACGGAGAATATAAACATCTTAAAGCTCACGCTAATTTAGCTATGGAGCTTGGTATGGATAAAAACAATATATTTGTTTTAGAGCGTGGTGAAATTTTAGAAGTTGGCAGAGATAAAGGAGCTATTGTTGGCTCTGTTCCATCTGGTCAAGTTTTAGTTGATGGGCTTGGCGTTGGAGATGTTGGTAATATTGTTTTAAGAGATAGAAAACATCTTTCTCAAGATGGATTAATGATAGTTGTTGTATCTATGGATAAGGCAGAGGGTACTTTATTATCTGGTCCTGATATTGTATCCCGTGGCTTTGTTTATGTTAGAGAATCAGAATACTTAATATCTGATGCCAAAAATGTTGTAAGAGATGCTCTTTTATCTTGTGAAGGTAGACAAATTACAGAATGGTCTTATGTTAAAACATTAATAAAAGAAACTTTAAGAGATTTCTTATGGCAAAAAACAAAAAGAAACCCTATGATTTTACCAATAATTATGGAAATATAGAAATTAAGGTTAGCTTAAAAGCTAACCTTAATTTCTATGTATAAGGATATTTTGAAAAAGTTTTTACTAATAGGAAAATTGGAAAAAACATTATAAAAATATATTATTATATAAAGAAATACAAATATTTGCAATGTTATTTATAAAAGATGAAAATATAACAAAAATATAAAGAAATATAGTTTTTTTAGTTAATTTTTACATTTGATATAAATTTATAATAAATTTGTAATATTATTGTAATTGAATTTATTAAAAAAAAATGTAATAATATAAATATATATTAAATTTTAGAAAGGGTGTAAAAATGAAGAAGATTTTTAATTTGCTTTTGGTTTTAATTTGCTTTTTTTTATTTACACTTAATGTATTTGCAGATACAAATGTAAAAGTTAATAGTGAGGATATAAATATAAAAAAAGAAAATACAGCTATAACAGGTAAAGTTCCTGTTGTGTCTGGTATGTCTAGTCTTACTTTTCAAAAATCTGTTAATAAGAAAATAGATGATATTATAAAAACTAAAACAACATCTTATTCCCAGAAAGTAAATAATAAAATAGAAATATCTTATAATGCTATACAAGATAAAGATATTTTGTCTATAGTTATATATTTTAAAAATTTATATACTAATGATATTACACCTTATAGCGTAAATATAGACACTAAAAATAATAAATTTATATCTATAAATAGTTATTTAGGTGCTAATGGTTTAAATTATACAAACAAGGTTGTATCGTATAAAGCAAATGATATGGGGATTACATATAATAAGGTAACTAGCTCCACACCTTTTTATATAAAAAATAATAATGTATATGTAGTATTTGGAGCAGGTAGTCTAACTTTTTCGCAAAAAGGCAACATTATATTTGAAATACCTTATAAAAATATTAAAAACTATAAAGTAGATAAAAATAGTTATTATAAAAAATCTCAATATAATGTAAAAATGGTACCTTTAAGAGAAACTTTAGAATATTTTGGTTATACTATGAACTGGGAAAACAAAACAAACTCTATAACTGTTTTAAAAGATGGTAAGTTTGTATCTTATTTAGTTATAGGGGAAAACAAATATTCAGATAAAAATAACAAAATCATAAGACAACTAGAATTTGCACCTGAAATAAAAAATGGTAAAGCTTATGTGCCTATATCTTATTTTAGTCAGATTTTAGAAATGCTTTTTGCTGTTGATGATAATGAAAACATTATAATATCATCTTATACTTTATAATACTATGTTAATTGATAAAGTACTATAATAGTAAAATATTAATACTTTATCAATTGACTTTTTTTGTATTTTATAGTAATATTTAAATCATAATTAATAGTAAAAGGAGGGATATTTTTGAAAAGCTTTAAAGGGAGTTTATCTAAAATTTTAACAAAATTTAACATTAATATATTTAATTTTATAGAAAAAAATAAAATTAAAACATACATAAAAACCTTAAATAATAAAAATGAAGTCATATATAATGAGCTTGGTAAAAAGCTTTATGAAAAATATTTGCAAGATGACTATGATATAAGCCATTTTTATGAATATTTAGAAAACATCAAAATAAATAATCAATTAATAATAGAGCAACATCAGAAAATAATAAATTTAGAACTTGAAAAATGTGAAATTTTAGGTATACCTGCAGAAAAGCTTGGAAACACACAATACACAAAAAATAAAATATGTAAAAATTGTGGTTTTGAAAATAGTTTAGAAAATAAATTTTGTATTAGATGCGGAAATAAATTTTAGAACTTTTAAATTAAGGAGATAAAAATGAGTATTAAAAAAGATGAAATTTTTGAAAAGGTAACCGAAAAGATTGACCCTTTAACAGGTGAAAAAATAGAAGAAAAAGAGAAATTTGTGTATAGATATGATAAGGATACAGGCGAGAAATTAGAAAAGAAAGTTATTGATACAGAAGAAAGCTTTGACCCTTTAACTGGCGAAAAAATAATAAAAGCTATTACAGAAGATGACATTTTAGAAAAACAAGAAATAAATCAAAGCATTAAAAATGAACCTGTACAAGAAGTAGCTAAAGAAGAAAACAAAGAAGAAAATAAAAAAGAAGGTATACAGCTTAGCGATGCTATAAACACAAATATGCCTAAGAAAAATAAAATGCCATTATTTATAGGTATTATTGTTATTGTTGGTATAATCTCTATAGTGGCATTTGCTTTAAATAAATTTACACAAGACCCTCATATTAAAGTTGGTATGGCTATAAAAAATACTGTTGATAAAAGCATTGAAGAAATAGACAATGTTTTTGGATTAACTCAATTTTCTCAAATAATACAAGATGGTAATTTTACTGCAGGTGTTGGCATTACTGAAGCTACTTTAGGTATTGGTGGAGAAGTTAATCTTGCTTTAAAAAATAGTAGTGAATTTAAGGTAGATATGAAAGTACTTGGTATGGATATATTTGATATATTTGCCGATAAAACAGATTTATATTTACAATCTCAATATATTTCTGAAGATATATATAAAGTAAATTATGAAAAATTAGATAAAAAATTAGATGAATTAATAGAAAATGGTGATTTTTCTGAAAGTGAAATAGAGTACTTAAGACAAGCTAAAAAATATATTTATAATTATTCAGAATATGTAAAAATAATAAATCAATTTTATAAAAATGTAGATGTTAGAATATTAAAAAGTTTAAAAGACTTAGAATATGAAGAAATTAAAGATTCTGACTTTGAAGCATATAGATTTAATTTTAAACCAAAAGAAATTGGAAATATTTTACAAGCATTTTTAGATGAAATTGAAAGTAATAAAGAATTTAAAGAGCTTTTAGTTCTTTATATTTTCTTAAATGAAGGATATTATGACACTATACAAGAAGCAGAGGAAGACCTTAATGACCAACTAGAATACGCTAGGGAAGATATTAGAAAATTTGTAGAATCATATAGTGCAGGTCATACTATTATGTCAGCAGATGTATATTTATCTGGTAACTATGTTAAAAAAGCTAATTTTATTTTATATGATGAGCTTGAAAGCGTGGAAATTAGTGTTTCATTTAATGATGAAAATTATTCTTTATTAAATATGAACATTGACTTAAAAGTTGATGAAGAAATGGCTAGTATATCTACTGTAGGAGAAAATACAGATGAAAAATTTAAGCTTGGTTTAAAAATTGAAGATGAATATGATATTTTGGGATTTAACTTTATATATGATAAAAATACTAACGATATAGCTATTACAGATTTAGATGAAATATATATATTAGAGGGTAAAATAAATAAATTAGACCCTGGAAAAGAAATAGACTTTTACTTTAATATACCTGTAGATTATTCAGAGATAAAATTAGGATTTAAGTTATCTGATAATGTAGAAAACATTAATAAACCAGAAGGTAACGTTATAGATGCTTTAGAACTTACAGAAGAGGATATAGAAAATATAATAGATGATGTATATCAAAAGCTTGGGCATCTTATGTAAATTATAGTATACAAATAACCAGAAGTTAAATCTTCTGGTTATTTGTATTTTATAAACTTAACTTTATTAAAAAATAAAATTAAAGATATTTATAAAAATATAAAATTTTTTGTTATAAATATAGATAAGTATTAAAAAATATGGTATATTAAAAGATAATAGATATATATATAAAATAATAAAATATTTTGTCTTAAAAAAATATACACAAAAAGCTAATTTAGATGTATAATTAATATAGCTAATTTTTTAATAACGAGGTAATTAATATGATATTAAAAGATTTAATAAAAAATTTAAAATATACAAGATTAATAGGTAATGAAAATGTACAGATAGATGGACTTACTATAGATTCCAGAAAAGTTGGCAAAAACACAATGTATTGTGCTATTAAAGGGTTTAATGTAGATGGGCATAAATTCATAAAAAATGCTATAGATAGCGGTGCATCTTTAATACTTTGTGAAGATATAGAAAATATAGAAAAAAATGATAACATAGCAATTTTACAGGTAGAAAACACAAGAAAAGCGTTAGCTACAATAGCCAAAAATTTTTATAATAACCCTACAGAAAACATAAATCTTATAGGTGTTACAGGTACTAACGGGAAAACTAGCACAACTTATTTTTTAGAGCAAGTGATGATAGAGCATAAAAAAACGGTAGGGGTTATAGGTACTATAGAAACTAGAGAAAATGGTAAAAAAATAGATTTCGAATTTGCAACTAGCACAACTCCTGATACTATAGAGCTTAATGAGCTTTTTAAAACAATGGCTAATGATAAAATAGAAAACATTGTTATGGAAGTATCTTCTCACGCTTTAGAACTTTATAAAGTAGAAGGGTTAAAATTTAATATAGGTATATTTACAAATCTTACACAAGACCATTTAGATATGCACAAAAGTATGGAAAACTATTTAAAGGCAAAAAGTAAGTTATTTAATATGTGCAACATAGGGGTAATAAATATAGATGATGAATATGCAGATGAATTAATAAAAAATTCAACTTGTGAAATATTTACTTATAGCATAGAAAAAGAAAGTGATTTGCAAGCTATAAATATTAATTATTTTATGGATAAAGTTACATTTGATGTTAAAATTAATGATAAGCTAGAAAGCTTTGTTTTAAACATACCAGGAAGATTTAGCGTTTATAACGCTCTTGGAGTTATAGGTGCGTCTATTATGCAAAATATACCTATAGATGTTATAAAGGAAGGCATAAAAAATATAAAAGGGGTACCAGGTAGAATACAAACGGTGCCTAATAATAAAGGATTTAACGTAATAGTAGATTATGCACATACACCAGATGGGCTTGATAACATAATAAAAGCTGTTAGAGAGTTTACAAAGGGTAGAGTTATAACTATTTTTGGTTGTGGTGGCGATAGAGATAGAAAAAAACGTTCTATAATGGGAGAAATATCTGCTAGATTATCTGACTATACAATAATTACATCAGATAACCCTCGTTCTGAAGTGCCTGAGGCTATTATTGATGAAATAGAAACAGGTGTTTTACCTATAACTAGCAATTATGAAAAAATAACAAGCCGAAAAGAAGCTATTTATAAAGGTGTTAGAATGGCAAAAGAAAATGACAGCGTTATAATAGCAGGTAAAGGCCACGAAAATTATGAAATATTTGCAGATAGAACAATACATTTTGATGACACAGAAGTAGCTTTTGAAGCGTTGGAGGAATTATAGAATGAAACCTATTTTTATAGAAGATGTTATAAAAGCAGTAAATGGAACTATAAACAATAATATTAATACAGATAATATTTTTATAGAAGATATTTCTACAGATACAAGAAACATAAAAAAAGGTGATTTATTTATAGCAATAGAAGGAGAAAACTTTGATGGTCATAACTTTATAGACATAGCTTTTGAAAAAGGAGCTATTGCTTGTCTTAGCCATAAAAAAATAGATACTGATAAGTTAGTAATAAATGTTAAAGATACAAAAGAAGCCTTAAAAGACTTGGCTATGTATTATAGAAATTTATTTAACATACCTGTTGTTGCCTTAACAGGTAGTGCAGGAAAAACAACAACAAAAGATATGATTGCTCATTGTTTATCTAAAAAATACAATACGCTAAAAACACAAGGTAATTTAAATAACGAAATAGGGCTACCTTTAACTGTTTTTAACATAGAAGATAACACGGAAGTTGCTGTTTTAGAAATGGGTATGAACCATTTTAATGAAATATCTAACCTTAGCAAGATTGCAAAGCCAGATATTGCTTTAATAACTAATATAGGTGTATCACATATAGAAAATTTAGGTAGTAGGGAAGGTATATTAAGAGCTAAATATGAAATTTTTGATTATCTAAATAACAATGGAATAAAAATTTTAAATGGTGATGATGATATGTTATTTAGCGTTAAAGAAAATAAAGAAAAATGTTTTTTTTATAGCTTAAATAACTGTAATTTAGATGCTTATGCAACTAACATAGAAGAAAAGGGCATAGAAGGTATAAATGCAACTATCAATTATTTTGATAAAAGCTTTGATGTTAGCTTAAAAATACCAGGTAAGCATATATTATCTAATGCGTTGGCAGTTACATTAGTATGTAACAGCCTAAACCTTACAAAAGAGGAAATAAAAAAAGGTTTAGAAACATTTAAGCCTGAAAGTAAAATGCGTATGGACATTTTAAAAACAAAAAATTATACAATAATAAATGATGCTTATAATGCAAATCCTAACTCTATGAAAGCAACTTTAGATGTTTTAGCTACAACTAAAGGCAGAAAAGTAGCTATACTTGGTGATATGTTTGAGCTTGGTAGTTTTTCTAAAGAGGAACATTTTAACATAGGTAAATATGCTACAGAGAAAAACATAGATGAGCTTATATTTATAGGTAATGAAAGTTATCATATGCTAGAAGGGGCTAAAAGTAATAAAAATAGCTTATCTAACATAAACTATTTTAAGACGCAAGAAGATTTTATGAAAAATATAGATAATTTATTAAAACCACAGGATACAATACTTATTAAAGCATCTAGAGGTATGAAATTAGAAAATACAGTTGATGAAATTTTAAGGAGAGAAAACAATGGACTTTAATTTACATTCTGCAATATATGCTATATTAATAGCGTTTGTTATTAATATAGTTTTATGCCCTATAATAATTCCTTTTTTAACAAGATTAAAGTTTGGGCAAAATGTTAGAGATGATGGACCACAAAGTCATCTTGTAAAATCAGGCACTCCTACAATGGGAGGTATAATGATTTTAATAAGCTTAATTATATCATCACTTTTCTTTTTAAAAGGTAATAAAGATGGTATGGCAGTTTTATTTGTTACCATAGGTTATGGGATAATTGGATTTATAGATGATTATATAAAAGTTGTGAAAAAGCGTTCTTTAGGGCTTAGAGCTTATCAAAAAATAATAGGTCAGCTTATTATTACAGGTGTATTTTTATATTATTTATATAATTATTCTAACATTGGAACCGATATTTATATACCTTTTACAAATGGTAAAACATTAGAGCTTGGAGTTTTATTTATACCTTTTTTCTTTATTGTTATGGTTGGTACTGTTAATAGCGTAAACTTAACAGATGGCCTTGACGGGCTTGCATCTGGTGTTACAATTTTAGTTGTAATATTTTTCTTGTTTAATGCGCTTTCAATAAATAAATCACTTTTACCTATAACAGGAGCTGCTGTTGGAGCTTTGCTTGGGTTTTTACTTTTTAATACCCACCCTGCTAAAGTTTTTATGGGAGATACAGGTTCTCTTGCTCTTGGAGGTTTGGTAGCTAGCATTGCAATAATAATGAAAATGCCTTTGTTCATTATTATTGTAGGGATAATTTATGTTTTGGAAGCCTTATCTGTAATTTTACAAGTTGGGTATTTTAAGCTTACAAAAGGAAAAAGATTGTTTAAAATGGCACCTATCCATCATCATTTTGAACAATGTGGTTGGAAAGAGGTAAAAGTTGTAGCAGTATTTTACATAGTAACTGCTATTGCTTGTTTGGTAGGATTTTTAGGGGCATCATTTTAACCTTAAGTATTAAGGAGGGTTATATATGGATTTTTTAAATAAAAATGTATTAGTTTGTGGTATAGCTAGAAGTGGGGTTTGTGCTGCTTTAATGCTTAGAAAGTTAGGAGCAAACGTAACTATACAAGATTTAAAAAACGAGGAAGATATAGAAGGAATAGACACATTAAGAAAAAATAATATAAACCTATATTTAGGAAAAAATCCAGATAATAATATTATTGATAGTATGGATTTTATGGTGGTTAGCCCTGGGCTACCTACAGATTTAGATTTTGTAAAATACGCAAATAGCAAAATACCTGTTATAAGCGAGATAGAGCTAGCTTATTTAGTTTGTAAAGCCCCAATTATAGCTATAACAGGTACAAATGGGAAAACAACAACAACAAGCTTGTTAGGGCATATATTAAAAATGTATAAAAAAACTTATATAGCAGGAAATATAGGTATACCTTTTTCTCATTATGCACTTGATATTGAAGAAAATAGCATTGTAGCCTTAGAGCTTAGCAGTTTTCAGTTGGAAACTATTAAGAGTTTTAAGCCGAAGATAGCCTCTGTGTTAAACATAACAGAAGACCATCTTAACAGGCATAAAACAATGGAAAATTACATAAAAGCCAAAGAAAGAATATTTGAAAATCAAGATGAAAATGATTTTTTAATTTTAAATTATGATGATTTAGAATGTAGAAAAATGGAAGAAAAAGCTAAGTCTAAAGTATTATATTTTTCTACAAAAGAACAAATAGAAAATGGGGCGTATTTAAAAGATGACTATATCTATATAAATAATTATCCTTTTATAAACACAGATGATATAAAAATATTAGGTGAACATAATATGGAAAATGTTATGGTGGCTATATTAATGTGCTTATGCTATAATGTGCCAACAGATGTTATAATAGAAGGGGTTAAAAGCTTTAAAGCTGTTGAACATCGTATAGAATATGTTGCTACAAAAAAAGGCGTAGATTATTATAACGATTCTAAAGGTACAAACACAGATGCTACAATAAAAGCTATTAATGCAATGAAAAAGAAAACTTATCTTATTGTTGGTGGATATGATAAAAATGCAGATTTTTTACCTATGATAAAAGAATTTAAAGATAAAGTTATAAAAGCTGTTATCATAGGTCAAGTGAAGGAAAGGCTAGCAAAAGACTGTGAAAAGTTTAATTTTACAGATTATGTAATAAAAGATAGCTTTTTTGATGCCATAGATTATTGCTATGAAAATGCAAAACAAGGTGAATGTGTTTTATTATCTCCTGCTTGTGCCAGCTTTGATATGTTTAAAGACTATGAAGAAAGAGGCAATATTTTTAAACGCTATGTAAAAGATTTGAAGGAGTGATTTTATATTGGCTACATCAAGAAGAAACTCACATCTTAAAACAAGCGAAAGACAAAGAGTAAATAAACGTAATAACATAAGAAGTTTTGAAATAAAACAGGTAGAAGAAGTTATCATTCATAAAGGTAAAATAGACCCTATAATTTTATTAAGCCTTATTATACTTGTTACATTTGGAGTAATAATGGTATTTAGTGCTAGCTATTATGTAGGGAAAACAGACTATAATGACATTTTATATTTTTTTAAAAGACAGGCTTTATGGGCTGTGCTTGGTTTTAGCATATTGCCTTTAATAATAACTATAGATTGGCGTATTTACAGAAATTTTTCTAGGTTATTATTTATTGTATCTATATTCTTTTTAATATTAGTTTTATTTATAGGTAGAGATGTAAAAGGGGCTAAAAGATGGCTACAGCTTGGTCCTATAGGTTTTCAACCTTCAGAGGTTGCAAAAGTTGGGCTTATACTTTATTTATCTAAATATATATCAGATAACGAAAATATATTAGATACTTGGAAAGGGTTTATAAAGTGCTGTATTGTTGTAGCTATACCAACATTTTTTGTTTTAATAGAAAATACAAGTACTGCTATAATAATGGGTATTATAGGGATATCTATAATATTTGTAGCATCACCTACTATAAAGTATTTTTTACCTATAGGTGTTTTAGGTGTTTTAGGTGTTGCAGGCATTATCCTATTTGGAGATTCTTTTAGAATGGCTAGGGTTCAAGCTTGGCTAGACCCTTTTGCTGAAGGGGTTATAAATGATAAAGGTTTTCAAACTGTACAATCTTTATATGCGATAGCATCTGGCGGTTTTTTTGGGCTTGGAATAGGGCAAAGTAGGCAAAAACTAGGGTTTATACCAGAGGCTCAAAATGATATTATATTTTCTATTATATGTGAAGAGCTTGGGCTTGCAGGGGCTTCTATCTTTATATTGTTATTTGCTATAATAATATGGCGTGGGTATATAACAGCTATGCGTTCTCCTAAATCTTATATGAGTTATGTTTGCGTTGGCATAACAACTATGATAGCTATACAGGTTTTGATGAACATAGCCGTTGTTACAAACACAATGCCCAATACAGGTATACCTCTTCCTTTTGTTAGCTATGGTGGTACATCTTTACTTATAATGATGTCTTGTACTGGGTTAATATTAAATTTTTCAAGGTATTTTAAAGATTAAGAAAGGGTTGTTATGGCTAAAAATATAGCAATTATTGTTTGCTCTGGTGTAGGCAAACGAATGAACAGTGATATACCAAAGCAGTTTATAAAAATAAATAATAAGCCTATTGTTTGTTATACAATAGATAAATTTGAAGAGTGTAAATTAATAGATGAAATAATAATAGTTACCAACAAAGATTATATGGATTATTTTGAGAAAGAAATAGCTCCTAGCTATAAAAAAATATCAAAAATTATAGAAGGTGGCAAAGAAAGATTAAACTCTGTCTATAACGGTATAAACGCTATAGAGGATAAGGAAAGCATAGTTCTTGTTCACGATGGGGTAAGACCTTTTATAAAAAATGAAAATTTAATACATATTATAGAACAAACAAAAATATATAATGCTTGTATATTAGCAGTTAAAGCAAAAGATACTCTTAAAATATGTAAAGATGGTTTTATTGAGAAAACACCTAACAGAGATGATATTTGGCTTGCTCAAACACCTCAAGCTTTTAAATATAATATATTAAAAGATTCTTATGATAAGATAATTGAAAACAATATTTTTGTAACAGATGATGCTAGCGTTTTAGAGGCTTGTGGATATAAAGTTAAAATACTAGAAGGTAGCTATGATAATATAAAAATAACTACAAAAGAAGATTTAATATATTTTGATTATTAATTTCTATCAAATTAAATCTATCTTTTATGTTAAAGAAATTAAATGAAGAATAATAAAAAGCCTCACTTAAGTGAGGTTTTTTATTATTCTTCGTCGTCTTCATAATCTAAAGCATGGTAATCTTCGTAGAAATCATCTTCGTCATAATAAAAGTTATCATCATCAGATAATAGCTCTAGCTTATGTTTAGCTTTTATAATTAGAAAAATAACGCTTACTAAAGCTATTACAAAACCTAATATAATAAATAATGCAGTTCTATTGCTTATTTTTTTTGAGAACTTTTCAAGTTCTTTTTTTAATTCTTGGATTGAATGTTCTGTTTTCATACTAAATCCTCCTATGATTAAATCTTTTTATATGCTCCATATATTCAGCATAAGCACGCTTCATAATCTGCTTTTCATCTTTAAATTTAAGCAAATGATACGCCTCGTACTCTTTATAGTACCCTGCATCTACAAAAAACTCTTCTGCTTGTGGTTTACAATAAAAAGAATTTGCAGTCATAAGATACCAATGTACTGTTTTGTTAATGATATCCGAGTCTCCTTTAAAAGTGTATAAGGTTTTGCCAATATATTTTACAATCTTAGCAGAAACACCTGTTTCTTCCTTAACTTCTCTAAGGGCAGTTTGCTTAAAGCTTTCACCTTTTTCAACAGTACCTTTAGGCATAACCCAACCCATATATCTACCGTTTTGGTTTTTGTAGAGCAACAAGACCTTTCCACGATGAATTACAACACCTCCGCAACTAACAGCTTCTATCACAATTAATTCCTCCGATGTTATAGCATTGGTAGCATAAGCTAATTATTTATAGCTCTTATTAAGAGTATACTCCTTTTATAATAATTTTTCAATAAAAATTTTTATAAATTAATAAAAAATTAATAATTAATTACAATTAAGGTACGACTTTATTTATTCTTTAAAATTTATAAACGGGTTTTTGTTTTAAATTTTAAAGAATAAATAATAGGAATACCTGTTTTTGAATAATTTATATTCAAAAAATTGATTAACTACATAATAGCTATATGTTAAAAAATAATTATTGTTACAAAATATTAAAAATAAGGCTTTTATAATATATATATTTATTAATTTTTAAAAATTTATACATTTATTGAAATCTTTTTAATAATCTTATATCTTTACCAAAAAATTTAATCATATCGTATTCTCCATAAAGCCTAGAAACAATCCTGCTAGAATAAGATTCTGTAATATCATTTGGTGAAAGGTTGGTAGAAATTAATGTAGATTTTTTATTTAATATACGGCTATTTACTATTTCAAAAAATTCTGTTAAGGAAAGGTTTGTGATAAATTCTGTGCCTAAATCATCTATTATTAATAAATCTACATCTTTTACAAGGTTTAAAAGCTCCTTATTTACATTTTCCAGATTTTTATTAAACCTTTCGTTTTCAAACATACGAAATAGATTAAATGATGTAACATATAATACCGTTTTTTCTTTATCTAAAAGCTCTTTTGCTATGCATTTACATAAGAAAGTTTTACCAAGCCCTGTGTCACCATAAAAAACCATATTTTTAAATTTTTCATCAAATTCTTCTATAAACAAGCTACATTTTCTCATTATAAGCTTCATATTTTCGTAAGGGGACATATTATTTTCTTTGTCTATCTCTTTGGAGTAATAATCTAAGCTAAATTTAGAAAAGTTTTCTGTTTTTAGCAAATTAGCTAAGTTAGACATATCATAAGCTTTATTTATTAGTTTTTGTTTAAAACAATCGCAATATTCATTATTTATAAACCCTGTATCATTACATTTATTACATATGTAAACATCATCAAAATAATTAGCAGAAAATCCATTTTCATACATAAGACGTTCTTTTTCAAGCTTTAATTTTTGTGTTAAATCTTTTATGCTATTTATATAATTTTGCTTTTCGTCTTTATTAGCGTATATAACAGATTTTGCTATTTTTATCCCAGACATACTAAGCTCTTCATCTATTTCTTTAATTCTAGGACATTTTTTATAACAGATTTCTTTTTTTTCTTTTAATTTTTTTTTAGCATTATCAGATAACACTTCGTATTCTGCTAAAATCTCTTTATATAGGTTAGAGCTAATCATTATTTATCTATCCCTTCCTTTAAACTCATAATTTCTATTTTCCTAAGCATATCATAATCTATGTTATTTTGGTTATAATTCATAAATTTGTTTTTTGTAGAGTTACTAACAGCTGGTTTGTTATTATTTTTTTGAAATTCTTCTATTTTATTTTTCTTTTGTAAGGCTTTTTCGTTAATGGAATTTTTAAATTCTTCATCTATTTTTTTTATATCTTCTAAAGATTTTACACCTTTATTTTTCCAAGATTCTAATATAGAATTTGTATAGTTAAATGAAGGCATACCAGTTTTTAGTATAGTTCTACTGCAAGCTTCGTCTATAACATTTAAAGGCATTTTATATTCTAAAAGCCATTTTTTCATAAAATCTTCTTCAGATTTAAGAGGAGCTCTTTTTAACCCGTAAAAGCTTAATATCTTTTTAAAATCGTCTTTAAACATTTTTAAATAAGTTTCTACTTTTTCTATGGTATCTATGTTATTTTCAAACCAATCTATTGCAATTTTTTCTATATATGAAAGGCTAGTTTTACCGTTTTCAACACAATATGTAAATAGCACAGCTAAAAGCTCTGTAGACATATTATAGTTTTCATAAATAGTTATTAATATTTTTTTATCTTTATATTTAAGAGTTTTAGCTAATTTTTTTTCAGCTAACCTAAATAGCTCTTGAATTTCTTCTTGTTTGCTGTATATTTCTATTTCTTCATCTGTAAAATCTGTATTTTTAGCCTCTGTATAGTTAATAATTTTAGGGTGTTTTTCTTCTTTATTTTCTAAATTGTTTAAGAATTCAATTTCTAAATTGTTTTCATTAAGATTATATTTAATAAGATTATTAGACTGCCAATAATCTAAAGCTTTTATAATATCCGATTCTAGAAGTTTTAATTTATCAGCTAAATTATGTAAATTTATAGATTCATTACTAATTTTAACTTTTAACAAATATATATATACTATAACAAAATTAGGGTTTGCATTTAACATAAAATTTTCTATAAAATAATTGTACAAAGGTACAAAAGAAAAATAATTGTTCATATAATACACCTCTTTAGTTAATAATAAATATAATAACATTTATAGATGATATTTTCAATATTTTATTTTAAATTAAGTGTAATAAAGGAGAAATATATGGGTTTTTTAGAAATAATTTTTATAGCTATAAGCTTAGCTTTAGATGCTTTTGTAGTTTCAATATCAAATGGCATATTAATAGATAAAATAAAGATAAAATATGCTTTTAAGTTTGGAATGTTTTTTGGCTTTTTTCAATTTATTATGCCTATAATAGGATATTATTTAGTTAATTTATTTGGCAAAAGCTTATTAAAATTTGATTATTTAATAGCATTTTTCTTATTAAACATAATAGGTATAAAAATGATAGTAGAATCTTTAAAAAATCAGGAAAAGGAAAATATATATGATAAAAAACATATATTATCTTTTAAAAATTTAACTGTTCTAGGTATAGCAACAAGCATAGATTCTTTGGCTGTTGGGGTTAGTTTTTCTTTTGTAGAAACCAAGTTATTAATTTCTTCTTTAATAATTGGTATAGTTGCATTTATATTTTCTTTTATAGGTGTTATATTAGGTAAAAAGATAGGAAATAGATTGTCTAAAAATAGCGAAATAATAGGCGGGGTTATATTAATTGTTATAGCTTTAAAAATTTTGATACAACATTTTTAAAAATAAAAGGGTTTTTATACTTTTTGTAAAATAAAAATAATATAGAAAATTGTATTTTAGGAGGTGTTTTATGAATATTAGAGAGAAAAAAGAACTACTAGAAGAGCAAAATTTGAGTGTTTTTGCTACTAAAAGTAAAAATAGTTTAGGTAGGTTTAAAAAAGAAGAAGAATGTGATATTAGAACTTGCTTTCAAAGAGATAGAGATAGAATCATACATAGTAAAGCTTTTAGAAGATTAATGCATAAAACACAAGTTTTTATTTCACCAGAAGGAGACCATTTTAGAACAAGAATAACCCATACCTTAGAAGTTTCTCAAATAGCTAGAACTATAGCTAGTGCCTTGTTTTTAAACGAAGACCTTACAGAAGCTATTGCTTTAGGCCACGACTTAGGGCATACTCCTTTTGGGCATTTAGGAGAAGATGTTTTAAATGAAATATTAGAAAAAGGATTTGAACATAACCATCAAAGCGTAAGAGTTGTACAAAAAATAGAAAAAAATGGTGAAGGGCTTAACTTAACAAAAGAAGTGTTAGATGGGATATTAAATCATAGGGGGAAATGCAAACCATCTACCTTAGAAGGTAAAATAGTACAAATATCAGATAAGATAGCATATATAAACCACGATATAGATGATGCTATAAGAGCAGGTATTTTAAAACATAAAGATTTACCTAAAGAATGTTTAGATATTTTAGGAAACACTCCAAGAGAAATTATAAATTTTTTAATTCGAGATATAATAAAAAATAGCTATGATAAAAATGATATTATTATGACTAAAGAAATTAAAGCTTGTATGTATAGGCTTAGAAAGTTTTTATTTGATAACGTATATAGCACAGGTATGTTAGCAGAGGAAAGAAAAAACTTTAAATTTATTATAAAAGAAATTTATGATTATTATTATAACAATTTTGATAAAGTACCTGAAGAATTTACTAACATATGCAAAAATGGTGAAGATAAAGAACGTGCTATATGTGACTATATTGCAGGTATGACAGATAGGTATGCTATAAAAATATATGAAAATGAAGTTATGGGTAAATATTAAAAGGAGTTTTGTAATAATTGTCGAATAAGTATATATAACGAATAGGAGATGGAGATAATGTATTTATGAGATATTCTGATGATATTATAGAAGAGGTTAGGTTTGGTAATGACATAGTTGAAGTTATAAATAGCTATACCCCGTTAAAGCAACGTGGTAGTTCTTATATAGGTTTATGTCCATTTCATAAAGAAAGCACTCCTTCTTTTTCTGTAAGCCCAGATAAACAGCTTTATCATTGCTTTGGTTGTGGTGCATCTGGCACAGTTTTTAACTTTATTATGGATATAGAAAACTATGATTTTTTAGATACATTAAAATACCTTGCAGACAGAATAAATTATCAATTACCTTCACCCAACCAAAAAACAGATGATAAACTTCTAGAAAAAAAGAAAATTTTATACGACATACATAAACTTGTGGCTAAAAAATTTTATGAAAACTTATTAACTCCTCAAGGTGATATAGCTAGAGAATATTTAGATAACCGTAAAATTAAACAAAATGTAAGAACAAAATTTGGGCTTGGGTTTTCTTTATTTAAAAAAGATGATATATACACATTTTTAAAAGAAAAAGGCTATGATGATAATATTATATTAGAAAGTGGGCTTGTTATAAAAAGCAAAAACAACACCTTCTTTGATAGATTTTTTGGAAGGCTTATGTTCCCCATAATAGATACACAAGGGCGTGTTATAGCCTTTGGAGGCAGAGACTTAACAAACAATAAATCTAGTGCAAAATATCTAAATTCACCAGATACACCTATATTTAATAAAAGCTATAATTTATATAGCATAAACATAGCAAAAAATACAAAAAATAAAGAGCTTATACTTGTAGAAGGTTATATAGATGTTATATCTTTATATCAAATTGGAATAACAAATGTTGTTGCAGCGTTAGGTACAGCATTTAATGAAAACCATATAAAATTACTAAAAAAATATGCCAATAAAGTTATATTACTTTTTGATAGTGATGATGCAGGTATAAAAGCCACCCTTAGAGCTATACCTATTTTAATACAAAACGGTATATATGTAAAAGTTGTACAAATAGAAAATGCTAAAGACCCTGATGAATACATAAAAACATTTGGAGCTAATAATTTTATAAAATTTCTAAATAACGCAAAAAGCTACATATCTTTTCAAATTGAACAAAAAATGAAAGAATACAATTTAAATGATGCTATACAAAAAGTAGATTTTACAAAAGAAGTATCTAACATAATTTCATCTTTAGAAAGTCCTGTGGAAAGAGATGTTTTTATAGATGAAGCAAGTGCTATAACGGGCATATCTAAAGATGCTATTTTACAAGAAATTAACCTTATTTTATCAAACAATGAAAAAATGCCTAAAATAGAAAATAAAAGGATAAATAAAAAAAATAATATACAAAATAATAAACTAGAAGAGGCAAAACAAAGTATAATGTATATATTAGCCACTAACCTTAATATTTATAACAAATTAAAAAAATATATAAACCCAGAGGATTTTATAGACCAAGTATACGTTAAGTTTGTTTCCCTTATATATGAATATTATGAAAATAATTTACCTATATATCCTGCTGAAATAACATTAAAATTTGATGATATAGAAGAACAGAAAAAGATATCAAAAGTTTTTATGCAAAAGATAGATTTTTCTAACAACGATAACTTGGAAAAAATTATAAACGACCAAGTCAAAATTATAAAAAAGGCTTATTTTGATAAAGTTATATTAGAAGAAAAAAATATAGAAATTGTACAAAAAGCCTTAAAAGATAAAAAATTATTTGAAAATTTATATATTAATCTATAATATTGAAAGGAAGAAAAAAATTGAAAACTATAGATGAAACTTTGTTTACTAACAAAATTAAAGAACTTATATCTTTAGGTAAAAAGAAAAAAGGTGTTATAAAATACAAAGATATGATGAATATTTTATCAGATATAGAGCTAGAGCCTGAACATTTAGATAAAATATATGAATATTTAGAGATGCAAAATATTGAGGTTATTGACATAGAGTTGATGGAAGATAACAAAGATGATATTATGGACTCTTTAGAAGATATAGATGCTTTAGAATCTTTAGAAAATTTAGATAACCTAGAATCTTTAGAAAATTTAGAAAAAGATATGGATTTATCTTTATTAGATACAAGCATAAACATAGATGACCACGTTAGAATGTACTTAAAAGAAATAGGTAAGGTTGATTTGTTAAGCCCAGATGAAGAGATGGAGCTTGCTAAAAGAATGGCTGAAGGCGATGAAGTTGCTAGAAAAAGACTTGCAGAGGCTAACCTTAGGCTTGTTGTAAGTATTGCTAAAAGATACGTTGGTAGAGGTATGTTATTTTTAGACCTTATACAAGAAGGTAACCTAGGGCTTATAAAAGCTGTTGAAAAATTTGACTATAAAAAAGGCTTTAAGTTTAGTACTTATGCAACTTGGTGGATAAGACAAGCTATAACAAGAGCTATTGCAGACCAAGCAAGAACTATAAGAATACCTGTTCATATGGTAGAAACTATAAATAAGCTTATACGTATATCAAGACAACTTTTACAAGAATATGGTAGAGAGCCATCAGATGAAGAGCTTGCTAAAGAAATGGATATGCCTATAGAAAAAGTTAGAGAAATAAGAAAAATTGCTCAAGAACCAGTTTCTTTAGAAACACCTATAGGGGAAGAAGAAGATAGCCATCTTGGTGATTTTATACCAGATGAAGAGGTAGCAGCACCATCAGATGCAGCAGCCTTTACTTTATTAAAAGAACAATTAATAGAGGTATTAGATACCCTTACAGACCGTGAAGAAAAAGTTTTAAGGCTTAGGTTTGGGCTAGATGATGGTCGTGCTAGAACCCTAGAAGAAGTAGGAAAAGAATTTAATGTTACTAGAGAAAGAATACGTCAAATAGAGGCGAAAGCCCTTAGAAAGCTAAGACACCCTAGCAGAAGTAAAAAACTTAGAGATTATTTAGATTAAAATAAAACCACCTATTTTTTAAAATAGGTGGTTTTATTTACCTAAAAATGCTATGTTATATGATTATCTTATTTTTATTTATAAATTAGATTTATATTTAAAACACATTGACAATATATTAATTAGATATTATACTAATATAGTTAAAAAATTAAATATTAAGATATGCTTGTTGGTGCGTTTTTTAACGATAATAGGGAATTAAGTGAAATTCTTAAACAGTCCTTGCTGCCGTGATGAAGGAGTTTATTCATACTTTATGCCATTGATTTTTTCGAGAAGGCCTTGAATAAATGATGATTTCTTAGTCGGAAGACCTGCCAATTTTCAAGCTACAGTTTTAAAGCTCACAAGGGGTTGGGGTTTATAGCTTATCTATTTTATAATTTATACTGTATGATTTATACTGTATAATTATTTTATATGTTAAATAAAAATAGAAAGTTATAAGCTTTAGGTATTTCCTAAAGCTTTTTTAGGTGTAAAATATGGAAAAATATTTACAAGGTATAAAACCTACAAATAAAGAAATATATATTGAGGCTAAAAAACATATAGATTTTTTAGCAAAACCTTTAGGTAGTTTAGGTGAACTTGAAGAAATATCTGCTAAATTATGTAGCATTTATAATACCTTAGATATAAACACAGATAAAAGAGCTATAATTGTTCTATCTAGCGATAATGGCATTGTAGAAGAAAATGTTGCATCTACACCACAAGAAGTAACAGCTATACAAACTATAAATATTTTAGAAGGTAAAACAGGTGTAGCTGTTATAGCAAAACAATTTAATACAGATGTTTTGGTTTGTGATGTTGGTATAAAATACAATATAAACCACCCAAAGCTTATAAATAAAAAAATAAGAAATGGCACTAACAATTTCTTAAAAGAACAAGCAATGACAATAAATGAAGCTAAACAAGCTATAAATATTGGTATAGAGCTTGCAAATGATGCTAAAAAAAATGGCTATAAAATAATAGGCACAGGAGAAATGGGTATTGGCAACACAACTACAAGTAGTGCAGTTTTAGCGGCTATATTAGGTTTAAAAGATGATGATATACAAAAAGCAGTTGGGTTAGGGGCTGGACTTACAAATGAGGCTTACGAAAATAAAGTAAGAGTAATAAAAGATGCTATTAAAAAACATAAGCCTAACAAAGATGATGTTTTAGATGTTTTAGCAAAAGTAGGTGGGTTTGATATATGTGCTATGATAGGTGTTTTTATAGGTTGTGCTTATAATAATATACCTATTGTTGTAGATGGGTTTATAGCTATAGTTTCTTGTTTGTGTGCTATAAGGCTAAATGAAAATATTAAAGATTATGTATTTTTATCTCACAAATCTATGGAAAAAGGTTATTTACTAGCTTTAGAAGAAATAAATTTACCTGTATATTTAGATTTGAAAATGAGGCTAGGCGAAGGTAGCGGATGTCCTTTAATGTTTTCTATAATAGATGGAGCGGTTGCTATGTTTAAAAATATGGCAACATTTGAAGAGGCTAAAATAGATACAAGTTATTTACAAAAATTAAAGTAGGTGTTTTTTATGATAGTGTATATATCTGGTGGGTGTAAAAATGGTAAATCTAAAATAGCAGAAAACATTGCATATAGCCTAAAAGAAAATGACAAAGATTTTTATTACATAGCTACAATGAAACCAACAGATGAAGAAGACAATAAAAGGATAAAAAAACATAGAGAAGATAGAAAAAATATGTTTTTTAACACTGTAGAAATACATAATAATATAAAAAATCTAGAAAATATATGCAACTTAAATGGTACTTTTTTATTAGATAGCGTAACAGCTTTGTTGGCTAATGAAATGTTTTATAATAATACTTTTATAAAAGATTCTTATAAAAAAGTTTGCGATGATTTGCTATATATAATGTCTAAGGCTAAAAATATGGTTATTGTATCTGATTATATTTATTCTGATAGTGTTATATATGATGAAATAACTAATAACTATAAAAAAGGATTAGCTTTTATAGATAAAGCTTGTGCTAAAAAGGCAGATATTTTAATAGAAGTTTGTTATAACAATGTTATATTTCATAAAGGTGAAGAAAGGTTTAAAAAATTAAATTTATGTTAAAGGGGATTTTAATGTGCTTTTCTATGTATACGACCATACCTATGCCTTATATAGAATGGGAAGAAAAGTACTATAAATATATTATAATATACCTATCTTTTGTAGGGTTGGCTATTGGCTTAATATGGTTTTTTTTAACAAATATAATATGTAAGGTTTTGATACCTCTTACTGTAAAAACAGTAATAGTTTGTTTCATACCTTTGTTTTTAAGTGGATTTATACATATAGATGGATATATGGACACTTGCGATGCTATATTTTCTCGTGCTAACTTAGAAAAAAAGCATAAAATATTAAAAGACTCTTTGGTGGGTGCTTTTGCTGTAATAGGTATTTTAATTATAGCTTTTGTATATTACATATCTATTTATGAAATATTAAAGGCTAATAAAAGCTTGTTATCTTTAATTTTTATACCTATATTTTCAAGAGGAATTACTAGCTTATTTATTATAAAAATAAAACCTATATCTAAAGAAGGTTTTATAGCTAGCTTTAAAAAAGATTTAAACAACAAACATTTTTTTGTAATTTTATTAATTTTAATGTTATTTTTTGCTTTGTCATATCACTTTAATGTTTACAAAATAATTTTAATAAATATATTATCTTGTATATTTTTTGGAGTTTTTTGCATTAAGGATTTAAAAGGAATTTCTGGAGATTTATGTGGCTTTATGATAACAACAAGCTCAGCCACAAGTTTATTATTTTTAGCTATATTATAAGGAGGTTTTTATGGTTCTTATTATAGGTGGTGCATATCAAGGTAAACTAGATTATGCTAAAGAAGAGTTTAAAATCAAAGATGAAGAAATATTTTTTTGTAATAATGAAAATACAAATATAGATTTCAATAAAAAAATTATAGCTAATATAGATAAATTTGTTTTAGCTATGATAAAAAATAAGAAAGAGCCTATAATATACATAAGAGATAATATAGAAAAATTTAAAGACAAAATAATTACTTGTGAAGATATATCTTGTGGTATTGTACCTATAGATTATGAAATGCGTTTATTAAGAGATAGCATTGGACATTGCCTTTCTATATTATCTAAAAACAGTGATAAGGTGGTTAGATTATTTTGTGGGATACCAATGGAGCTGAAATAAAAATAAGCTTAATTAGGCACGGAAAAACTTATGCTAACGAACAAAAGCTATATTATGGTTTTTCTGATATAGAATTAAGCTATGATGGTATAAAAGAAATTGAAAACCTAAAAAATGAAATAAAATATGAAAAACCTAGTCTTTTTATAACCAGTGGGCTAAAAAGAACTATACAAACATTAAACAGACTATATGGTAACGTAGATTATGTTATAGAAGAAGGCTTTAAAGAAATGAATTTTGGAGATTTTGAGCTTAAAAGCTATGAAGAATTAAAAAATAATGAAGATTATAAAAAATGGATAGAAAATATAGAAGAAAATAATGTACCTAACGGAGAAAATAAAAAACAATTTGAAAAAAGAGTTATTAATGCTTTTAATAATTTGATTAAAAAATGTATTAAAAATAGCATTGAAAATGTAGCTTTGATATGTCATAGTGGGGTAATATCTGTTATAATGATGCATTTATTTAACGAAGAAAATAAAACATTTTATGATTATTTACCAAGCTATGCAAGAGGATATATTGTAACTATTAAAGATAAGGATATAACTTATGATAAAATATAGGAGGAAAAAATGAAAAATTTAAAAAATATTATGTTAATTTTGGCTATAACATTTTCTATGTTATTAGCAGGTTGTAGCAACAATACAAAAAATGAAAACAGCACAGAGCTTACAAGCCAAGAAATTTCAAACAATGAAAATAAAGAAGAAAACAAGGTTATAGATAGAGAAGGCAATGAGGTTGTACTTCCTGAAAAAACTGATAAAATAATATCTTTAGCACCTAGCATAACAGAAACTTTAGTTAATTTAGGGCTTTCTGATAATTTGGTAGCAGTAGATAAATATTCTTTAGAAGTTGAAGGCGTAAATAAAGATTTACCTGTATTTGATATTATGAACCCAGATGCAGAAAATATAGTTGCTCTTGAGCCAGATATTATTTTTGGAACAGGTATGACAAAATCTAAAGGCACAGACCCATTTGCACCGATGGTAGAGATGGGCTCTTTTGTAACTGTTGTGCCTACATCTACCAGCATAGAAGGTATAAAAGAAGATATTTTATACATAGGTAAAGTTACAAACAAAGAAAAAGAAGCACAAGCTATAGTTGAAGATTTTGAAAAACAAATAGAAGATACATTAGCAATGATAAATAAAAAAGAAGATAAAGAGCCTTTAAAAGTATATTTTGAAACATCTCCTATGCCAGATGCTTATACATTTGGACAAGATACATTTTTAAATGATATGTTAAATATGCTAGGAGCTACTAATATATTTGGAGAAGAAAGCGGTTGGCTTGCTGTATCTGAAGAGCAAATTATTGCTAAAAATCCAGATGTTATATTTACAAACGCAGACTTTTTAGAAGACCCTATTAAAGATATAAAAAATAGAGCAGGCTGGGAAAATGTAAATGCAGTAAAAAATAACAGGGTATATTTAATAGATAAAAACTCAAGCTCTAGAGCAAATGAAAACTCTATAAAGGCTTTTTCACAAATGGCAGAATTTTTATACCCAGAATTATTTAATAATTAAGGAGACATTATGGCAAAAACAATAATGATACAAGGAACATCATCAGGTGTTGGCAAATCTATATTAACAACAGCTTTATGTAGAATTTTTATAAAAGATGGTTATAAGGTTGCACCTTTTAAAGTGCAAAATATGTCATCTAATGCACATATTTTTGAAAACGGATATAAAATGGCTCGCTCCCAAGCAATATCAGCATATGCTTGTGACAAAGAGCCAGATTGTAAAATGAACCCTATTTTGCTAGAACCTAATAACAATGGTACACAGGTTTATTTAAACGGAGAATACAAGGGGGATATGGATAGATTTAGCTATGAAGATGTTAAAACTACATTTTTTAATGAGGCTATAAAATCTTTTAACAGCCTTTGCAATGAAAATGATATTGTTGTTATAGAAGGTGCAGGAAGTCCTGTTGAGCTTAACCTTATTAAAAATGATATTGTAAATATGGGTTTTGCCAAAAAGATAAATGCACCTGTTATATTAATAGGTGACATATCAAGAGGTGGTGTTTTTGCATCATTATATGGCACAATAAACCTTATGGAAAAAGAAGAACAAGCTCTTGTTAAAGGCATTATAGTTAATAAATTTAAAGGTGATATTAAGTATTTTAACGATGGTAAAAACCTAATTGAACAAACTTGTAAAAAAGATGTTTTAGGCATAATACCACATTTTGAGATAAATATTGAAGATGAAGATAGCCTTGTAGATAATGGGGTTATGAAAACAAAAGAATTTTTATTAAATAGATTAAACAATTGTGATGAAAATACGTATATAGATTATATACATAAACAATTTGATTTACTAGCTAATAAGGTTAGAGAAAATCTTAATATGGAAAAAATATATAAAATACTTAATAACTAAAAACAAGGGGTGTTAATATGCAAAATTTAAAAAAAGTAAAAATAGGTTTAATAAGCATTGTGGCAATTATTATATGCTTATTTATAGGTTATAAAGGTTATAAATATTTTAAGCTAAAAACCATTATTAACACCCCTGTAAAAGAACTAACTTTAGAAGAAAAGCTAGAAGACTTTGAATTTTTATACAATAGCATAATAGAAGATTATCCTTTTTTAGAGGTAAACAAAAGGGTAAATGGCGTAGATTTTGAGGCTAACAAGGATAAATACATAGAAATTATAAAAACAGAGCCAGATTTTGCTAAAGCATTAAGCTTGGTGTTTGCAGATTTAAATAATTCTCATACTATGCTTTTAAATAGTGAAGGTATTAGATTTAGGATAGAAGTATTTGAAAATATAAGAAACAACTTGGGTTTATGGAATGAAAAAATGGGCAGTTTTTTCCTTGATACACTTACAAACCCTTTAGTTTTAAAAAGATATAATTTACCTATGGACATAGCTAATAATAAAGAAACTGGAAAACAAAATGAAAAACAGGAAAACAAGCTACAGGTTAATAACGCTGAAGCTTATGATATTGTAGATGGAAAAGTAGCTTATATTTATGTACCACAAATGTTAAATGATTATTTAAGAGCAAAAGATGAAGAGTTGATAAGTGAATATTTACAAAATATAAAAGACTATCAAGCATTAATAATTGATATAAGAGGTAATGGTGGAGGTAGCACTAATTATTGGCAAAACTTCTTATTATCTAAAATAATAAAAGAAGATTTAAAAACTACTAACTATATGTTTTTTAAAGGTAGTGATTTTATACAAAATTACTTAGACTCAAGATATATGAAACTAGAAAAGGTAAAAAACTTAGATACAACATCTTTAACCAACTTACCATCAGATGCATTAACTGATTTTGAATATTATTATAAATATGACATAGAAATTAAACCTAGCGAAGATAGCATAAAATTTCAAGGGAATATTTATTTACTTGTAGATGATAGGGTTTATTCTTCAGCAGAAGGGCTTGCAAACTTTGCAAAACAAACAGGATTTGCAACTTTGATAGGCTCAAGAACAAAAGGGGACGGCATAGGGATAGACCCTCCTGTTAAAATGTTACCTAATAGCAATTATGTTTATAGCTTTTCTCCTTGTCTTGGAACTACAAGCAACGGCACCGTAAATGAAGAGCATAAAACAATGCCTGATTATGTAGTAAATACAGCAAATTTTCCTAAAGAATATATAAATTTAGATGAATGCATTAACAAAGTTTTAGAGCTTGAAAACATAAAAAATAACAATTAAATAATATATAAAAAGGGTAAGATAATTTAAACTATCTTGCTTTTTTTATATGTTGTTTAAATTCTTTATTATTTTTAAAAAGTTTATTTATGTTGATTATATATAAATTTTATTGTATAATACTATTAAATATAATTTAGAGGGAAAAAAATGACAAAAAGTATAAAAGATATAAAAAAAGAATTTGAAGAAACAGATATAAAAAATATATATAAGTTAATAGAAATTTATAAACAAGATGATAGAAAAGGCGTTATAAATATAATAAATTCTTATAACAAAAAAATAGCCTTATATGAAAAGGAAATAATAAGAACAGAAAATATGAAAATATATGAAAAGAAGGCTTTTTCGGAAGGTAAAACCTTGATAGCAGGTATAGATGAGGTTGGGCGTGGGCCTTTTGCTGGTCCTGTTGTAACAGCTTGTGTCATATTACCTAAAGATTTTAATATACTTGGTATAAATGACTCTAAAAAGCTAAATGAACAAAAAAGAAAAGAGCTTTTTTATAAAATAAAAGAAAATGCTTTAGAAATAACTATAAATATGGAAGATAACAACGTAATAGATAATATAAACATATTAGAAGCTACCAAAAAATCTATGTTAAAAAATATAGAAAGCTTAAAAAATAAACCAGATTTTCTTATTTTAGATGCAATACATTTAGATATTAATATACCTTATATATCTATGCCTAAGGCAGATGAAAAAAGTATTTCTGTTGCTGCTGCTAGCATTATAGCTAAAGTTACAAGAGATGAATATATGGAACAAATGCATAATATTTACCCTCAATATAAATTTAACATAAACAAAGGTTATGGAACGAAAGAGCATATAGAGGCTATAAAAAAATACGGAATCTGTGATATACATAGAAAAAGTTTTATAAAAAACTATATATAAATTTTGTAAAGTTATATATAAAGGAATGGTTTTTATGAAAAAAGAAAAATCTTTAAAGGATAAAAAGGCAGTAGCTATAAAATATAACCCTCAAATGACAGCTCCAAAGGTTGTGGCTAAAGGTCAAGCTTATTTAGCAGAAAAGATATTAGAAACAGCTAAAGAAAACAAAATAACAGTTTATGAGGATAAGGCTCTTGTAGAAGAGCTTGAAAAAATAGACCTAGGGCTTAATATACCACCTTATCTTTATGAGGTTGTTGCACAAGTATTATTATTTGTTAGCGATTTAGATAAAAAGGAGCAATACAGAAAAAATGCAAAATAACAGAAAAAAAGGTGATATTGCAGAAAAAAAAGCTATTGATTTTTTAATAAATAAAGGTTATTCTATTATAGCTAATAATTATCAAAAACAAATAGGTGAAATTGATATTATTGCAAAAAAAGATACTTATGTATGTTTTATTGAGGTAAAATATAGAAAAAATATAAACAAAGGTTATCCTAGAGAGGCAGTTTCTTTAAAAAAACAGGAAAAAATTAAAAATACTGCCCTATATTTTATACAGGAAAATAACCTTAATAATGTAGATTTTTCCTTTGATGTTATAGAAATTATAGGTGATAATATTACACATATAGAAAGTGCTTTTTATTGAGGTGTTTTATGAAATTAAATAAAAAAGGTGATTTACAATATTATACATTTGAAAATATAGAAAAAACAAACATAGTAAAACATTGTTTTTCTACAAAATTTGGTGGTGTATCTACAGGCTGTTATGAAAGTATGAACCTTGCTTTTAGAGAAGATAGCAAAGAAAATGTTATAAAAAATTATGAAATAATATGCAGTGGTATTGGGGTAGACTATAAAAATGTTGTTTTTGCAAGCCAAATACACGATGATAAGGTTTACAAGGTTACAAAAGAAGATATAGGAAAAGGACTTTTAAAAGAAAGCGATATAAAAGGTTATGATGCACTTATAACTAACGAAAAAGATATTGTACTTGTAACTTTTTATGCTGACTGCGTGCCTATTTTTATTGTAGATTATAAAAATAAAGCTATAGGTATGGCTCATAGTGGTTGGCGTGGCACAGTTAAAGAGATAGGTGTTAGAACTATAGAAAAAATGGCGAAAGAATACGGCTCAAACCCTGAAGATTTAATAATAGGAATTGCACCATCTATAGCAAAATGTTGTTTTCAAGTTGGTAGCGATGTTGTAGATGTATTTAAAAAAGAGTTGCCATTTTCTAAAGATTTTATCTTTAATGATACAGTTAAAGATAAATTTAAAATAGACTTACAAGGAATAATAAAGCAAAGCTTAATAAATAATGGTGTTTTAGAAAATAACATAGAAATTAGTGGCATATGCACTATGTGTAATAGCGATACTTTCTTTTCTCACAGAGTTATGGGAAATAACAGAGGTAGCCTTGCAGGGCTTATTAGCTTAAAATATTAAAGGGTAGGTGAAATTATTGAACGAAAGAGAAACACAAAAAATTACAAAAAACGAAAATATTATAATAAAAGTTGAAGAAGATAGCATAGCAGAAGAAATGGGCATAGAGCCTGGTGATGTGCTAGTTAGCATAAATGATACAGAAATAAAAGATGTATTAGACTATAGATATCTTATACAAGATGAATATATAGTTGTTTTAATAAGAAAGCCAGACGGTGAAGAATGGGAGCTTGAAATAGAAAAAGATGATTTTGAAGATTTGGGCATTGTTTTTGAAAGTGGGCTTATGGATAAGGCGAAAAGCTGTTCTAACAAATGTATTTTTTGCTTTATAGACCAAAACCCTAAAGGTATGAGAAAAACAATATATTTTAAAGATGATGATTCTAGGTTATCTTTTTTACAAGGAAACTATGTAACACTTACTAATATGAAAGATGAAGATTTGGACAGAATTATTTTTTATCATCTTTCACCTATAAACATATCTGTGCACGCAACAGATACAGAAGTTAGAAAGTTTATGCTTAAAAACCCTAAATCTGTAAAAATTATAGAGCAGATAGAAAAATTAGCTAATGCTAATATAAAAATGAACTTTCAAATAGTTTTATGTAAAGATATAAATGATAAAGAAATACTAGATAAAAGCATAGAAGATTTAAGCAAATATATAAATTTAGGTTGCAGTATGGCAATTGTGCCTCTTGGAGTTACAAAATATAGAGATAATTTGCCACAAATAGAAAGCTTTACCAAAGAAGATAGCATTGATATAATAAAACAGGTAGAGGCTTGGCAACAAAAATTATATGATAAATATGGAACAAAATTTGTATTTTTATCTGATGAATTTTATCTAAAAGCAGAAAAAGAACTTCCAAAAGGAGAATACTATGAAGGATACCCTCAGTTAGAAAATGGAGTTGGTATGATAACCTTAATGGAAGAAGAGTTTTTTCAATATTTTAATACTTTAAAAGGGGATAATATAAAGCGTAGTTATTCGGTTGCAACAGCAAAGCTTGCATATCCTCTTATTAAAAAACTTTGTGATAAGATATGCGAAAAATTTACTAATACAAAAATAAATGTATATGAAATAACAAACTATTTCTTTGGAGAAACAATAACAGTATCTGGGCTTTTAACAGCAGGGGATATAATAAACCAGTTAAAAGGTAAAGAGCTTGGGGATATATTGTTTTTACCAGGAAATTGTGTTAGAGCAAACGAAACCGTTCTTCTAGATGATTTATATATAGAAGATATAGAAAAACAATTAAACGTAAAAGTTTGCTTATCTAATGATAATGGTGGAGAATTTATAAAACAGTTTATAGGAGGATAAAAAAATGGCAAAACCAATAGTTGCAGTAGTTGGTAGACCTAACGTTGGTAAATCTACTTTGTTTAATAGGATAGCAGAAGAGAGAATTTCTATTGTAGAAGATACACCAGGGGTTACAAGAGATAGAATATATGCAGAAGCTGAATGGCTTAATCATAAATTTACATTAATAGATACAGGTGGGCTTGAGCCTGAAAGTGAAGATATTATTTTAAAACAAATGTATACACAAGCACAAATAGCTATTGAAACGGCAGATGTTATACTTTTTGTTGTTGATGTTAAAACAGGGGTTACAGATGCAGATATGCAGGTTGCTAATATTTTAAGAAAAGCTAATAAGCCTGTTGTTTTAGCAGTTAACAAAATGGACGATTTAAGAAAATATGGTATGGATATTTACGAGTTTTACCAACTAGGCATAGGCGAGCCTTTTGGTGTATCGGCAGGGCAAGCTATAGGTCTTGGCGACCTTTTAGATGAGGTTGTTAAAAATTTTCCTAAAGAAGTAGACTATGAAGAGGAAGACGACACTATAAAAGTTGCTATTATAGGTAAGCCTAACGTTGGTAAATCTTCTCTAGTAAATAAAATATTAGGAGAAGAAAGGGTTATTGTTAGTGATATTGCTGGAACAACAAGAGATGCAATAGATACTCCTTATGAAAAAGACGGACAAAAATATGTATTTATAGACACTGCTGGTATGCGTAGACAAAGCAAGATTAAAGAAAGTATTGAAAAATACAGTATCATACGTGCAGTAGCTGCTGTAGAGCGTGCAGATGTTTGTGTACTTATGATAAACGCAACAGAAGGTATAACAGACCAAGATACAAAAATAGCAGGTATCGCTCACGAAGCAGGAAAACCTACAATAATTGTTGTTAATAAATGGGACTTAATAGAAAAAGACAACAAAACAATGAACAACTTTATAAAAGAAATAGACAAAGAGTTTAAATATATGTCTTATGCACCTAAGATGTTTATATCTGCTTTAACAGGGCAAAGAGTACACAAGCTTTTTGAAACTATAAAATACTGTAGCGAAAACAGTGCAAGACGTGTATCTACAGGTATGTTAAATGATGTTTTAATAGAGGCTATGGCTCTTAACCAACCTCCTGCAGAAAAGGGAAGACCTTTAAAAATATACTATATAACACAAGTTTCTGTTAAGCCACCTACATTTATACTTTTTGTAAATGATACAGAGCTTTTACATTTTTCTTATAAAAGATATATAGAAAACCAGTTAAGAGAGGCCTTTGGATTTAGCGGTACACCTATACATTTTATAGCAAGAAATAAGACTGAAAGGAACTAATGAAAATGGAAAGGTTATTTAGTTTTATAATTGGTTATTTTATAGGTTGTATACAATCTGCTTTTATTGTTGGCAAGCTTGTTGGTAAAATTGATATTAGAGAACACGGCAGTGGTAATGCAGGTATGACAAATGTTACTAGGGTGCTTGGGGCAAAAGCAGGTATATTTGTTTTTGTATTTGATATTTTAAAAGGGCTTATTGCATTTAACCTTTGTAACTTTATATTTGGTGGTAGCTTCTTTTTAAGTGGTGGCTCTGTTTTATATGGTGTTTATGCAGGTTTTGGTGCAATAATAGGACACGATTTCCCTTTTTATTTAAAATTTAAAGGAGGCAAAGGTGTTGCTACAACACTTGGGTTTTTACTTTTTGTAAACCCTACAATTGCAATAATTACTTATGTTATAGGTTTTATTGTTGCTTATACATCTAAATATATATCTTTAGCATCTTTAGTTATGACTTTTGTGTTTTTTGTGCTTATGATAGTTGTTAAAATGCCTGTTGAAGAAATAGTGATTATGGCTATTGTTATGATTTTATGTTATTATCAACATAGAGAAAATATAAAAAGGCTTATTAAAGGTGAGGAAAGAAAATTTTCTTTTAAAAAAAATAAATAAATATTAAAAGGAGGGATATACTATGAAAATAGGTGTTGTTGGTGCAGGTAGCTGGGGTACTGCTCTTGCTTATTTGCTTGATAAAAATGGACATAATGTTACCATATGGGGCTTTGATAAAAACGAAGTTGATGATTTAAACAAAGACAGAGAAAATAAAAGGTTTTTACCAGGGGTTAGCCTGCCAGAAAGCTTAAAAGCTACAAGCAATGATATGGATATGCAAGATATGGAAATGATTGTTTTAGCAGTTCCTTCTAAGGCAGTAAGAGAAATATGTGAACGTTTTAAAAACATATTTAATGATGGTAGAATAATTGTAAACGTAGCTAAAGGCTTAGAAGAAGGTACTCTCCTTAGGTTATCACAAGTTATAAAAGAGGTTATACCTAATAGCAAGGTGGCTGTTTTATCAGGGCCTAGCCACGCAGAAGAAGTAGGTAAAGATATGGCTACAGCTTGTGTTGCATCTGCTTATGATTTAGATGTTGCAAAAAAAGTTCAAGATGTTTTTATGAGTGTTACGTTTAGAGTATATACAAATATGGATATAATAGGAGTAGAGCTTGGCGGAGCTTTGAAAAATTTAATAGCTTTAGCGGCAGGTGCATCTGATGGTTGTGGCTTTGGAGATAACACAAAAGCTGCTCTTATGACAAGAGGTATGACAGAGATTGCAAGGCTTGGTATGGCTATGGGAGCTAAAAAAGAAACTTTTTCTGGGCTTACAGGTATTGGAGATTTAATAGTTACTTGTACAAGTATGCATAGTAGAAATAGACGTGCAGGTATTTTACTTGGGCAAGGTAAAAGCCTAAAAGAAACTTTAGAAGAAGTTAAAATGGTTGTAGAAGGGGTAAACACAGCGAAAGCTGCCTATGACTTATCTATAAAATACAACATTGATATGCCTATAACAAAAGAAATAAATGAAGTTTTATATAACAACAAAAATACTAAAGATGCAGTTATAACTCTTATGACAAGAAATAAAACAGACGAACAAGAAGAGCCAAACCTTTTAAACTAGGTGATATAATGAATTTAAAATTTTATAAAAAGCTATATTTAGACGAAAATATAGAAAATGAAGATGAAATAATAGAAAAACTAAAAGATAACATTAAAATATTTAATTTATATTTAGTTTGTATAGCTAAAAATATAAACCATACCTTTGAAATATTTTCCTTAAATGAAGCTTTTAAAGATAGATACAAAGATAAAGAATATATAGTCGTAGGTATGGCTTATGGTAAAAAACAAGCATTTATATTGGTAAAAAATATTTTTAACGACAATATAAAAGACATAAATCATATAAAAGAAAAATTCTTGAAAAATAAATAAATTACTGGTGATAATATGGGCATTTTAATACTAATATTAAAAATAATAGGTGTAATTTTAGCTTTAATATTAGCTATTGTTTGTATAATTATTTTTTCTAGTATAAATCTTAAAGTAACTTTTAATAATAAAGAAGAAGCTTGCTATTTTGTAAAAATAAGATATATTTTAGGTGTTTTTACCTATACTTTAGATAGTAAAAAAAATATTAACACAATTAAAATATTTGGTATAAAGCTAAAAAATAAAGATAAAAATATTAAGGTAGAAGAAAAAGAAGATACAAAAGAAGATATCGATATAAAACAAGAATACGAAATAGCTAGTGTTGATTTAGATATTAAAAAAGACGAGCATAAAAAAGAAGATTATACAAAAAAAACAAAGTTAAAAGATAAGCTTAAAAATATTAAAGCTAAAATAAATAATATCATTGAAAAAATAAAATTTATAATAAATTATCCAAATAAAAAAGAAATAATAAATGCATCTATAGTATTAATAAAAAAGCTTTTAAAAGCTATAAAATTTAAAAAAATAAAAATAAATGTTGATTATGGGCTAGATGACCCCTTTAAAACAGGTAATATTTGTGGTATAATAAGCTCAATAATACCTTTTATGCCTAAGAAGTATATTAAAAATATAAGTATAATGCCAAATTTTAATAAAGAAATATTTTTAGCAGATTTAGAAATTAAGTGCAGAACATCTTTATTTAAAATATTGTTACCTATAATTATATTTGTACTTAAAAAACCTATAAGGAAAATTATTTTTAGCAAAGGAGAATGATTATGTCTAATCTTAATAGTAGTTTAGAAGTTTTATTTAATAAAATGGAAGGGTTTATATCTTCTAAAACAGTTGTTGGTGAACCTATAAATATAGGCGATGTAATAATTGTACCTTTGGTTGATATATCTGTTGGTGTTGGAGCAGGCTCTTATGAAAGAAAAGAAAAAAATAATGAAAATTCAGGTGGTGGACTAGGTGCAAAATTAAGCCCTTCTGCTATGCTTGTTGTTCAAAATGATTCTGTACAGCTTGTAGATGTAAAAAATCAAAATAGTGTAAACAAACTTATTGATATGGTGCCTGGTGTTGTTTCTAAATTTAATTTTTTCAAAAAAGATAATGAAGAAGAAACTGTAGAAGATAGCACAGAAGATAAATAATTTTTAGGAGGAAAGTATTTTATGAAGCACGAGCTTATTATCGTTTTAGACTTTGGTGGGCAATATAACCAGCTTATTGCAAGAAGAGTTAGAGATTTAAATGTTTATTGTGAGGTTTTATCTTATGATACACCTATAGAAGAAATTAAAGCTAAAAACCCTAAAGGTATTATATTTACAGGTGGTCCTAGCGTTGTTACTGAAGAAGATGCACCTATTGTAGATAAAGAAATATTTGAGCTTGGCATACCTGTTTTTGGTATATGCTATGGTTGCCAACTTATGGGCTATTTAAACGGAGGCCAAGTTGGTAAGGCAGATAAAAAAGAATATGGAAAAGCAGAGCTTACAGTTGATAATACAAACCCATTATTTAAAGGGATAGATAAAGATAGTATCTGTTGGATGAGCCACACTTATTTTATTACAGAAGTGCCACCTAATTTTCAAGTTATTGGTACTACAGAAACTTGTCCAACAGCTAGTATTTATAACAAAGATAAAAACCTTTATGGCGTTCAATTTCACCCTGAAGTTGTACATACACAATTTGGAAATGATATAATTAAAAACTTTTTATATGAAATTTGTAACTGTAAAGGCGACTGGGTAATGACTGATATCGCCAATGAAATGGTACAAGCTTTAAAAGAAAAAATAGGGGATAAAAAAGTTTTATGTGCATTATCTGGTGGCGTAGATTCTTCTGTTGCAGCAGTTTTAGTGCATAAAGCTATTGGCAAAAACTTAACTTGTGTTTTTGTAGACCACGGACTTATGCGTCTTAACGAAGGTGATGAGGTTATGTCTGTTTTTAAAGAACAGTTTGATATGAACCTTATTCGCGTTAATGCTGAAGATAGATTTTTAGGTAAACTTGCAGGGATATCTGACCCTGAAACTAAAAGAAAAATAATAGGTGAAGAATTTATCCGTGTATTTGAAGAAGAAGCTAAAAAAATAGGCTCTGTAGACTTTTTAGTACAAGGTACAATTTATCCTGATGTTATTGAAAGTGGTACTAAAAATTCTGCTGTTATAAAAAGCCATCACAATGTTGGTGGACTTCCTGATGTTGTAGATTTTAAAGAAATTATTGAACCTTTAAGAGATTTATTTAAAGATGAGGTTAGAGCAGTTGGTACTGCCCTTGGTATCCCTGATTTCTTAGTACATAGACAACCATTCCCAGGTCCTGGTCTTGCTATAAGAATAATAGGTGATATTACAAAAGAAAAATTAGATATCCTTAGACAAACTGATTTTGTATTTAGAGATGAAATTGCAAAAGCAGGTCTTGATAGAGAAATATGGCAATATTTTACAGTTTTAACAGGTCTTAGAAGTGTTGGTGTTATGGGCGATGAAAGAACTTATAACTATACTATCGCTTTAAGAGGTGTTACAAGCCTTGATGCTATGAGCGCTGACTGGGCTAGAATACCTTATGATGTTTTAGAAAAAATTAGTGTTAGAATGGTAAATGAAGTACCTAATGTTAATAGAGTAGTTTATGATATAACTAGTAAACCACCTGCAACAATTGAGTGGGAATAGAAATATAAAAGGGTTAGATATTGTGGTTTTGTTATTTAAATTTTTTTAATATTAAAATAGTACTATTTATTAACTATAAAGTAGATAGTACTAAATCAAAACCATCTGTTAAAAATAAACTAAATTATAAATATTGAATAATTTATTTAAGCAAGTTAAATGGGCTAAATTTTGTATTATACAGAGCTTAGTTTCTTTAACTTGCTTTTTGGTTTATTATTGTAATAATATATATTTTTATTATTTGTCTTTATCTATTTTATTAATCTTTTTTATTTAGGTTATTTAATATATATCTTTGATTTAATGATTATTTTTATTTATAGGATATTTATAATTTTATTTCATATATTAAATCTACAAATCCATTATAGTTTTGTGAGCTAATAAATTTAAGATTTATTTTTTCTTTATGTTTTTTAAATAATTTGATACCATCTCCTAAAATTGTAGGTACAATTGTAATGTAAAATTTATCAATCAGATTAAAATCTATAAGCTGGTTTACAATTTCAGAACCACCACAAATCCAAATATCTTTGCCATTTTTATTTTTAAGATTTTTAATAAGCTCATAAAGGTTATCACAAAATATAATATTTTCTTTATTTTCTAAATTATTATGAGTAATAACATAACTTGTCTTACCATCATATGGCCAAGCTTCAGGAGAAAGCTCTGTAATTATTTGATGATAAGTTTTATATCCTAAAATAACAGTATCAACTGTTTGAATGAATGTATCATAGCTACCAGCATTTTTTGGTTCGCTTCCATCACCACATATCCAAGATACATTTCCTAATTTATCTGCAATGTAACCATCTAAGCTCATTGCAATATATAATACAATTTTTCTCATTTTTAGCTCCTTTTTGGTAAAATTTATAGTTTAAAAAATATATAAATAGCCTAATATTAACATAAAAAATTAATTTTGTAAAGCTGGTTATATAATTTAGATGTAAAATCTTTATAATAAGAATTATTAAAGTTATATGATTTTTATTAGATTAATGTATATATAAAAATAGATATTTTTATATTAAGCTCTTTTATTTAAAAGATATATTATGTTTTTATAATTTATAAATTTGTTTATTATAAATAGTATGAGCATTATCATTTTAATTTTAGGGTAAAACATTGATTTTTTTTGGAAAATATGGTAAACTAATAAAGTTGTAAAATATTTTATTTTAAGAAAGGGATAAAATTATGTTTAGAGAAGAGATGGACGAAGTTTCAAAATCATCTTATAAGAAAGTATCTCTACTAAAAAATAACAGTGTAGGGTATTTTTTTTCTGCTATTTTGGCAGGTGTATATGTAGCTCTTGGGGTTGTGTTTGCCTTTGGAGTAGGTGCTATGCTACATGATTTTTCAGGCTATAAGCTTATAGTTGGTATATGTTTTAGTATGGCATTAAGCTTATGTGCTATAGCTGGTGCAGAGCTGTTTACAGGTAATAACTTTGTAATATCAGTAGGTGCATCTAGAAAAAGTATAACTTGGTTAGACGGTATAAAATTATGGGTTGTATGCTATTTAGGTAACCTAGTTGGTTCTTTAATAGTTGTACTATTGTTTTTCTTAGCAGGCTTTTTAAAATCTGGTTATATCCCTGAATTTTTTATAGAAACTGCTAATTCTAAAATAAACCTTGAACCTATAGCTATTATATCTAGAGGGATTATGTGTAATATACTTGTTTGTTTAGCTACTTGGTGCGGATATAGATGTAAAACAGAAAGTGGTAAGCTAATAATGATTTTTTGGTGTATAATCGCTTTTGTAACATCTAGTTTTGAGCATAGTGTTGCTAATATGAGTTTATTAGTTATTGGTGCAATAAGCCCAGAATCTAATATAACAATAAGTGGTATTTTATATAATATATCTTTAGCAACTATTGGAAATATTTTAGGTGGTGCAGTATTTCTTGCAATACCTTATCTTATTATATCTAAAAAAGATAAATAATTTATTTAATATATATTTTAACACTATAAATCTAAATAAAAAATAAAACACTATAAATTTTATAGTGTTTTATTTTTTATTACTTATACTAAATTCATACTATTTATAAAGTTTAAAATTATTTCTACAGCGTTATCTATACCAACTTTACTAGTGTTTATAACTAAGTCATAGTTTCCAGCATTATTCCATTCTTTTCCAGTGTAATAGCTGTAATAATTACCTCTTTTTTTGTCTGTTTTATGTAGAAGACTTTCTGCGTGTTTTTCATCTATGTCTTTATTAGTTTCTAACAATCTTTTCATTCTAAAGTCTTTATCTGCTCTAAGATAAACTTTAACAAGGTTAGCTTCATCTCTAAGAATATAATCAGAACATCTACCAACTATAACAGCAGATTTTTCAGATGCAATTTGTCTAATAACATCTGATTGTATGCTAAATAATTTATCATTAGTTAAAAAATCATTAGTTTGGAAGAATACACCTGTGGTAGAAGGTGTACCTACAGCTATAGAATATAAAAAGCTATTAGTTGGTTTTTCATCTACACCTTCAAATAAAGATTCTGTAAACCCACTTTCTTTAGCAGCTAAAGAAATAAGTTTTTTATCATAGCATTCACAGCCTAATTTAGAAGCAAGCTTTGTCCCAACTTCTTTCCCGCCACTACAAAATTCTCTACAAATTGTAACAATTACTTTTTTGTTCATATAAATCCCTCCTGAACTTATTTATTATTTATTATAACATATTTTTATATAAAAATAAAGTATTTTTTATACAAAAATTTTATAAAAAATAATAAGCATTATATGAAATATGTACTAATTTTATAAAAATATAATAAAAATATACAAAAATTGTTGAAATTATATAAAAATTTAAAACTTTATTAAAATATATATTTTATCTCATTCATCTTTTATTTCTATCCCTAAAAATTTAGAAAGATAAGCAGCTTGACTAAAATTAACTATAATGCCTTTTAATTCTTTATTATCATCAGATATACATATATTATCTATTTCACAAGTTGAAAAATCTATATCTTTTAAATATGTCTTAAAAAATTCTGTTTTATTATATAAAGATTTATAAGTTGTAAAGTTTTTTAGAATAGAACTTGCAAAAAAAGCCTCGCTAATATCTGACATATTTATTTCTGTTTTTTCAAGTTTATAACACGTAAAATTACTAAACTTTAAAGTACTTTCAAATATAATTGCATTATAAAAATTGGTATTTGTAAAATCACTGTTTTTAAGTTGACTATTTAATATTAATACTTGATTAAAAGAAGAGCTATTAAAATTACAACTTTCAAATATACAGTTATGAAACTTTATATTTGTAAATTTTGTTTTAGAAAAATCTACATTGTAAAATTTAGAATTAGAAAATAAAACATTTTCAAAATAAAAATTATTAATATAAGTATTATTATATATAGCTTTTTCTACACATAAATTATCAATTTCATAGTCTTCTAAATTTATAATATTTATTATTTTTAAATTATCTGGTAGTCTAACTTTCTTTATTTTATTATTTATTAACTCCATAAAAACTCCTTAAAATAACTTTAAATATTTTAAAATAACATAAGAAATGCTTATAAATTAATTATAAGCATTTCTTATAAGAAGTAAATAAATACTTTAGTTTGTAATAGTATTTACTGTATTAATATCACATATAGAATATACAGTTATATCTCCGTTAGTGTTATTAACTCCCATAATACCATCACCAGCAGCAAAAACTCTACCTTCTATATTTTCTTTTGTTGGTATAACGATAGTTTCTACAGATGTAGTTATATCATTTATAACAGGAATTGTTACATTTTCAAGATTTGCAGAATCTAACACATTTATATTATCAGTTGATAACGTTGCACTAGATAAAACATCTTCTGTTGTGCTAGATATTAAATCAGTAGGTTTAACGCTGGTAACATTAGTAATAGATTCTATATCTTTAGTTTGCACATCAACTGTTTGTAAAACGCTTTGTGTAGTAGGTGTATCTACGTTATTTATTTCTATATTTGTAGCATTATTGACTAATTTTGTTGTAACATTAGTAGGTGTTATTGTATCTATAACAGGTATGTTAGTAGTTGAAATAGTTTTTGCAAAGGTATCTGTTGTTGGTGTTCCTATTTGATTAATGTCAGAAACATTAGGTGTATTTGTATTTCCGCCTAAAATATTAGTATTATTATCTAATACAAATTTAGTTGTGTTACCGTTAAAAGATATATTTTGGTTATTTACAGTAACGTTTAATTCTATATCGCTTACAGGGTTAGTTCCATCTATAGATTGAGCTTTAATAGTTACTTTTAATTCTCCTGTACCTGTAGATGATATAGCAGGTATTTCTAAAGAAGTAGGAGTTATATTTTCTATATTATCTACATTTGATATTACACCAGTTATAGTGTTACCTCCTGTAAACCCTGTAACAACTGTTCCTGTTGTAGATGAAACTTGGTTTATTACATTTTTTGTAGTAGAATCTACCTTTGTAACTACTATAGAATCATCTGTCAAATCAATTTCAGATACAACATTTGTTGGGGTTATTGTAATAGGTGCACTTACATCTATATTAGTAGGGGTTACACTGGTTACAACTTCATTAGTTTCTGTTACAACTTCAGAAACTACATCTGTATCACTAAGTGTAATTTCATTTACAACAGGTGTAGTGTTTGTTTCTAGGGTTGCATCACTTAAAACAGATTTGTTAGTTGTATTAAGAGTTGATGATGATAAAACATCAGCTGTTGAAATATTTTTTATAAGCTCAACTTGTTGTGAGTCAGCAGAATTACCGTTATAACTAATAGTATCTATAGTATTTATATTTTGATTAATATAGTTTTGCATACCTTGTGCACATCTAACATCAGCACTAGAGTTACAAGTATTACAACCCGAATTCATATCATAATAATGGCTATCTTGGTCAATGCAAGTTGTTGCTATATTTTTAATACCATTTAATAGCTCACTATTAAATGAGCTACCAGTTGTATTAGAAGTTAAAACTGTTATTTTAACTATATCACAAAGAGAAATTGCTAAATTTTGTGTTATTAACGTTGTTTTTGTTAAATGTATAGAATTTATTGTTAATTTAGAGAAATTAATGATATTTGTTATACCATCGCTAGTAGCTATTTCCACATCTACATTAAAACCAAATAGATTCTCATTTTTTACTGCATTTATTATTTCTATAATAGTTTTTCTTATGCTATTTAAAGAGCAAGAGCTATCTATTTTATCTGGAGAGCATACCTGGTTATAATTACAGTCACAATTACAATCACAAAAATTTTTATTTGAATAGTTATATAAGCTCATTTTTAATTTCCTTTCTAAAATTATTATACAAATACTTGTACACTGTATATTATGAACAAATGTATTATTATGCTACAAAAATAAGTTATTTATATATAAAAAATACTAGAAATTTATTAAAAACTCTTATATAATAAATATATACTAAATTTTATGAGGTGAAACAAGTGAAAAAGATAGGTGTTATTAGCTTTTTTGTTTTAGTACTTTTAATAAGTACAAGCTATAAAGCTTATGCTGCCGAAAAATATATTAGTGTTTCTATATCTAAATATAAAAATACAAATAATATTTTGATAGGTAATAAAAATATAAATGTTGGGAAAAGTGAAAATTATATGTTTTATAACGGTGCAGAAATAAGCACTGATAAAAGCTTTAATATAAAACCTATAAATTTATATTCTATAAAATATAAAGATACATTTTATGATTATAACCAAGCTTTAAATTTTTCTAAAAGCTTTAACGATAGTTATGTTTATAAAGAAGATTTATATTATGTTATGATAGGTAGTTTTAATAATATGATAGATGCTAATAACTATTTATCAAGCAATAATATTAATGGTGATATAGTTAAAATAGAAAATAGTATAGGTATATACCAAGATGACAAGCTTTTGCTTGTACATAAAGATAGTATGGCTATAAAATCTAGTGATAATATACTATTAGATAATAAACAATATAGAAGTTTTATAAATATTATTTGCAAGAACAACTCTTTAAGTGTTTTAAATATTTTAGATATAGAAGAATATTTATACGGAGTTGTTCCTGCTGAGATGCCTGCATCTTGGAACAAAGAAGCCTTAAAAGCACAAGCAGTTGCCTGTAGAAACTATGCATATTCTAACATAGGAAACCATAAAGATGAAGGATTTGATGTTTGTGATACAGTACATTGCCAAGTTTATAACGGATTATATAATGAAAAGGAAAGCACTAACCAAGCTGTAGATGAAACAAAAGGTATTTTTGCATATTATAATAACGAACTGATAAATGCAGTTTATTCTTCATCTAGCGGTGGATATACAGATGATGCTGAGAATGTATGGAACAATAGCGTGCCTTATTTAAAAGCTGTGAAAGATGAATACGAAGAAGGAGCTAAACAATGGACAAGAACCTTTACATTTGACGAACTATCTTCTATGGCTAATATAGGAAGTGTAAATGAAGTTATTTTAGAAAATTCTTCCGTTACAGGTAGAGCTACTTCTCTAACATTAATAGGTACAAACGGAGAAAAAACACTAGAAAAAGAAGAAATTAGAACTTTTTTTTCAAAATCTAGCGGTGGGAGTTTAGAAAGCAGAAACTTTAATATGGCACAAGGCAATACATATGATAATGTTCAAAATTCTAGTACTACTACAACTAATGATTATTATGCTATAGCATCTAAAGGAAATAATATTCTTGATAAAGAAAATTATTTTGTAATAGATAAAAATGGAAATGTACAAAAACCAAAAGAATTAATTGTTATTGACAAAAGCCAAAATACACAAAATTTATTAAATAATATTAACAACAATAATAATATAAGTTATGCATCTAAAATAACAAGGCAAGATTCAAACTCTATAACTTTTATAGGTAAAGGTTGGGGGCACGGAGTTGGTATGAGTCAATATGGTGCTAATAGCCTAGCTAAAAAAGGTTATAAATATGATGAAATTTTAAAATATTATTATACAGGTATAGATGTTAGATAGGGAGGAAATATGCAGTTAAAAGATTTTTATTTTGATTTACCAGAAAGATTAATAGCTCAAACACCTTTAAAAGATAGAACAAGCTCAAAGCTAATGGTGGTTGAAAAAGAAACAGGTGAGATAAAACACGAGCCTAGCTTTAAAGCCATATTAAATTATTTAAAAGAAGGGGATTGCCTAGTTTTAAATGATACAAAGGTTATCCCAGCAAGGCTTTTTGGAACAAGAAAGCACACAGGAGCAAATATAGAAATATTGCTGTTAGAAAGAAAAGAAGAAGATAAATGGGAAGCTCTTGTAAATCCTGGTAAAAAAGCTAAAATAGGAGATACTATAGTATTTGGTGACGGTATATTAGAAGGTACTATTGTAGATATTATAGAAGGAGGCAATAGGATAATTCAGTTTAAATACGATGGCATATTTGAACAAGTTTTAGATAGGTTAGGACAAATGCCACTTCCTCCTTATATAAAGGAACGTCTTGAAGATAAAAACAGATATCAAACAGTTTATGCTAAAAATGAAGGTTCCTCTGCAGCACCAACAGCTGGTTTACATTTTACAAAGGAGCTTTTGCAAGAACTTGAAGAAAAAGGGGTAAAGATAGCAAAGCTTACTCTCCATGTAGGGTTAGGTACTTTTAGACCTGTTAAAGTAGATAACATATTGGAGCATAAAATGCACTCCGAATATTATAAACTAGATGAGGAAAATGCAAATATTATTAACGAAGCTAAAAAAAATGGTGGAAGAATAATAACTGTAGGTACAACAAGCACAAGAACTTTAGAATCTATAGCTGACGAAAATGGCTTTGTAAAAGCAGATAGTGGATATACAGATATTTTTATATATCCATCTTATAAATTTAAAATTGTAGATGGGCTTATAACTAATTTTCATTTGCCAGAATCTAGCTTAATAATGCTTGTTAGTGCATTTTCTACTAGAGATAATATTATGAATGCTTATAAAGAAGCTGTTTTAAATGAATATAGATTTTTTAGTTTTGGAGATGCAATGTTTTTAACAAAGTGGTGATAAGATGGATTTATTTGAATATCAAAGTGAAAAAATTTTAAAAAAAGAAGCACCTTTAGCAAATAGATTAAGGCCAAAAACTTTAGAAGATTTTATGGGGCAAGAACATATAGTGGGCAAAGATACATTGCTTTATAGAGCTATAAAAGCAGATAAAATATCTTCTTTAATATTATACGGCCCTTCAGGTACAGGCAAAACAACTCTTGCAAAAATTATATCTAATACAACAAAAAGTATTTTTTTACAAATAAACGCTACAACATCAGGGATTAAAGATATTAAAGAAGTTGTAGATAAAGCAAAAATAACTCTTGCATTAAATGGTAAAAAAACTATACTTTTTATAGATGAAATACATAGGTTTAATAAAAGCCAACAAGACACTTTGTTACCTTATGTTGAAGACGGCACAGTTATTTTGATAGGAGCTACAACAGAAAATCCTTATTTTGAGGTGAATAGGGCGTTAATATCAAGAAGTATTATTTTTAAGCTAGAGCCTTTATCTAGCGAAAATATAAAATCTATTATAAAAAGAGCTATAGAAGATAAGGAAAATGGGCTTGGCTATTTTAATATACAAATAGATGATGATGCACTAGATTTTATAGCTAATATATGTAACGGTGATGCGAGAATTGCTTTAAATGCAATAGAACTAGCAGGCTTAACGACAGAAAAAAACGAGAAAGGTATTATACATATAAACTTAGATGTAGCTAGCCAGTGTATACAAAAAAGGGCAGTTAATTATGATAAAAATGGAGATAACCATTACGACACTATTTCTGCTTTTATAAAAAGTATGAGAGGTAGCGACCCTGATGCTGCCATTTATTATCTTGCTAAAATGCTATATGCAGGGGAAGACCCTATATTTATTGCAAGAAGAATAGTTATATGTGCTTCAGAAGATGTGGGCAATGCCGACCCACGAGCTTTACAAATAGCAGTTTCTGCTTTTCAAGCTACAGAAATGATAGGTATGCCAGAATGTAGAATTATTTTAGCTCAAGCTGTTAGCTATATAGCATCTGCACCTAAAAGCAATGCAGCTTATATGGCTATAAATAAAGCTATGGAAGATGTGGAAAAAATAAAGATAAAGCAAATACCTCCTTATCTTAAAGATGCTCATTACAGCGGAGCTATGGATTTAGGCAATGGGATAGGCTATAAATATGCACATAATTACGAAAAAAACTATGTAAAGCAACAGTATTTACCAGATGAGCTAAAAGATAGTGTCTACTATACACCAACAGATAACGGTTATGAAAAAAACATAAAAAAATGGTTAGAATTTTTAAAAAATAACTATGGTAACTAATAAATTTATGACTTATTGACATTAATAAAGATATATTATACAATAAATGTATATACTATTATGATAGGAAGTGATGTTATGGAACTATCTAAAAAAGCTAAAACTATTAACCCTGCTATCACTCTTGCTTTAACATCTAAAGCTATGGATATGATAAAAGAAGGTATAGATGTTATCAATTTTAGCTCTGGTGAAATAGATTTTGAAACTCCAGATTACATAAAAAAAGCAGGGATAGATGCAATAGAAAATTTTTCTACATATAGCCATTCTGATGGTTTAAAAGAACTTAGAGAAGCAATAGCAAAAAAACTAAAAACCGAAAATAATATCAAATATAACTATGACCAAATTATAGTTTGCCACGGTGCTAAACAAGCCTTAAACAATGCTTTTTTCGCTATATTAAATGAAGGTGATGAGGTTATAATACCTGCTCCTTATTGGGCAAGTTATCCAGAGATAGTTAAAAAATGTGGTGGTAAACCTGTTTTTATCTATACACAAAAAGAAGATTTATTTAAAGTTAATATAGATATGTTAAAAGAAGCTTTAACACCTAAAACAAAAGCTATTATTATAAATAGCCCTAACAATCCTACTGGTATGGTGTATACAGAAGATGAGCTTAAAAATATAGCAGAATTTGCTATAGAAAATGATTTATTTATTATATCTGACGAGCTTTATGAAAAACTTATATATAGCAATAAAATTAAACATACAAGCATAGCATCTTTAGGTAAAGAGATTTATGAAAGAACAATTGTTATAAATGGTTTTTCAAAATGTTATGCTATGGCAGGCTGGAGAATAGGTTATACTGCATCTAGTAAGAAAATAGCAAACGTTATGGCTAATGTACAAAATCATACAACATCAAGTGTTAATGTTATAGCACAAAGAGCAGCCTTAGCTGCTTTAACAAGTAAAAATCCTGTTTTAGAGGATATTTTAAACGAGTTTAAAAAGCGTAGAGATTATATATCTCAGCGTATATCAGATATACCTATGCTTAGTTCTTTAAGACCTAAAGGGGCCTTTTATCAATTTATAGATGTATCTAAATTATTTGGTGCTACAATTGATGATGTTACTATAAAAGACAGTGAAGATGTAGCTAGGTTACTTTTAGATAAATATAGAGTTTGTGTTGTACCTTGTAATATGTTTGGATATGATAAATATATAAGATTATCTTTTACTAACAGTATGCAAAACATTGTTGAAGGTGTAAATAGAATTGAGCAATTTGTAAAACATAATTTTTAATATATTTTTATTAATAATATAATTTTAATAATTATAACTATATTAAGTTTTAAGTATTTTATAATTTTATTAATAAATATATTCATAATTATAAAGCTAATAATATAAAAATATTTGTATTAAATTAATTTTATAACTTTAGATTTAAAATATAAATTAATATATAAACTAATATATAAATAAAAAGATATATAATTATCAAGTTTTTATATATCTTTTTATTATAAGTATATAACTATTCGCAAAAGGTTCATTTTGCGAATAGTTAGATGCTTGTCCCCTAAAGAAATTATCTAACTTAAAATATGCCTTAAATCATTTATCTGTTAATTAATTATAATAAACATTATAACAAATATAAAAATTATTTATTATAATGTTTATATAATTAATGTTATTAAAATTATTTTAATTTTTGCTATGTTTAATTTATACCTATAAGAACTTTTAAAAATATATTTAAAAAATTATAGTTTCTATATTTTCTATACATTTATTTATTAATATATCTAAGTTTTCTATGTTTTTTTCTATATTTTCAATAATACTTCTTTTAGGCTTAGTTTCTGGATGTTTTGCAACAAATATTGTGCAACAATCTTCATAAGGTCTTATGGATATGTCAAATGTGCCTAGCTTTCTTGCTATATCAATTATCTCTTGTTTATCCATACTACAAAGTGGCCTAAATACTGGTAAGCTTTCAACAGCAGAATTTATAGCTTCTATAGCTTGCATAGTTTGGCTAGCAACTTGACCTATGCTATCACCTGTAACAAGCCCTTGAGACCCATTATTTAAAGCTATTTTTTCAGCAACTTTAAACATTGCTCTTTTTAATAAAATAGTCATTTTTTCAGGCGGCACACTTTCATATATTTTTAGCTGAGTTTCTGTAAAAGGAACAATATGAAGTTTTATTTCACCTGTAAATTTAGATAATTGCTCAGCCAAGTCAATCACTTTTTGTTTAGCTCTATCTGATGTATAAGGAGGGCTATGAAAATATACAGCTTCTATAGAAACACCCCTTTTGGCCATCATAAAAGCAGCTACAGGACTATCTATACCACCAGATAATAAAACCGTAGCCTTTCCTGATGTTCCTATAGGTAATCCGCCAAATCCTTTAATAAGCTTGCTATATACATAAACATAATTTCTTATTTCAACCATTAATGTTATATCTGGTTCTCTAACATTAACTGTTAAATTGTCTGTATTATCTAAAATATACCCACCAACATCTGAAGATATTTCTCTAGAATCCATAGGATAATTTTTATCCGAACGTTTAGTTTCAACCTTAAATGTATAATCTTTGTCGCTCCAATGTTCTTTTATATGTAAAAGAGCATTTTTTCTTATATTTTCTATATTACTATCATCAAGTTTTATAGCAGGACATACTGCTGTTATCCCTAAAATATTAACTACTAAAGGGATAACTTTATCATATTCAAAATTATTATCTTTATTTTCTATTAAAATACGCCCTTGCTCTTTAGAAACATAGTAATTACCAATTTTTTCTAAATTTTTAGATATGGTTTTTAGAAGTGCATTTTCTATTAAATGTCTATTTTTTCCTCTTAATGCAATTTCTCCATATTTTGCTAATAAAACATTTTGCATAATATTCTCCTATCTTTTTACATACATTCTAAGCATAGGCACAATTTCTAATATAGCTTTGTTAAATTCTTTAGCTTCTTCTATTGTGTTATCTGCTGAAAAGCTAATTCTAATGGTAGACCCTAAATTTTCCTTATTAACATAATATATTGTAGATAAATCTTTTTTACCTTTAGAGCTACAAGCAGAACCTGTTGAAACAAATATATCTTTATATTCTAAAGAATGTAGCAAAACTTCGCCCTTAACATCTTTAAAACTAACGCTTAGTATATAAGGAATACCATTTTCTTCATCACCATTTATATACATATTTTCTATTTTATCTTTTAAAGATATTATTTCATTTTTTACTTTAGATATTTTAGTGAAATTTTCATCTAAATTTTTATAAGCAAGTTCACTTGCCTTATAAAGCCCTATAATACCTTCATTATTTATTGTACCAGAGCGAACACCTTTTTGTTGCCCTGCTCCAAAAATAATGTTATTAAGCCTTATTCCTTTCTTTATATATAAAAATCCTATACCTTTTTGAGCGTGTATTTTATGCCCACTAACGCTCATTAAATCAATATATTTTACATCTATTTTAAGCTTACCAAAAGCTTGTACTGCATCTGTATGAAAAATAGTATTTTTATTTTTTTCTTTTATTTTTTTACCTATTTCATTTATTTTTTTTTTTTTTTTTATCTCATTATTTACATACATAATACTAACAAAAATAGTGTTTTCATCTATTTCATCTAAAAGATTATCAATGTTAATATAACCTTTATTATCTACATCCAAATAACAGACATTAAATCCTCGCTCTTCAAGTTCATTAAAACACTTTAAAACAGATGGGTGCTCTATCTTTGTAGTTATAATTTTGTTACCATATTTTTTATAAGCATCACAAACGCCTAATATAGCTATATTATTAGATTCTGTTCCTCCAGATGTAAAATATATCTCGTCTTCTTTAGCGCCTATAATATTTGCTATACCTTTTTTAGCATTTATTATTTTCTGCTCAACTTCGTAACCTAACCTATGTAAAGAAGAGGCATTTGCAAAATTATTATTCATTGTATAAACAACTTCATTTAAAACTTCTTCGTTTACTTTAGTTGTTGCTGAATTATCAAAATATATCATATTACCCCTCCTATTTTAAAATACTAAGAATTTTGTATTAAACTTATTAAATGTGCTAGACTATTTAACTTTTGCTTTTTAAATTCTTTTAATATTATATCTAAGTTTTGATAAGCGTATAACCTACTAAAGATAACGGTTACTTCTATTAATTCGTCTTTCTCTATATTTTCCTTATCTCCAAAATAAAATGTTAAAAAGCATTTATATAAAACATAGTTTAATATAAAAATACTTAAGCTATCTTCTATAGAATAAACAGGGTTAAATGGATACCCTTGTGCAAAAAATAAATTTACAAACACATTTTCTATAAAATGTTCCTTACCTTTTAAATTTTTATTAAGATTATTTCTATACTTATTATAAGATTTAAGTATTTTATTTTCATCTGATAGCTCATTGTAACTATTTTGAAATTTAAGTAATATATCAGATACAAATAATAATACATCTTTGTGAGTAGCCGAATTAGTACCTGCAAGTATTCCATTAAATATATCTAAAACCAAGCCTTGTTTATCAGAATTTTGAGTAAATAATTCTCTGTAGCAGTCTATATTATCAAAAAAAGAATTTATATATTGTAAAATACTATTATAATTATTGCCTAAACTTAATTTATATATCTTGTCTAAAAATATACTTAATAAAATCATCCTGTTATCTAAAGATAAATCTTTATGTTGTAGTATTTGAAAACATATTATTCTTGCCGCATCTAAATATTCTAAAGTTTCAAGATTTATTTTTTGTTTATTAATAAGATTCTTATTATTAGGGATTATCTGCTCATTTATCTCTAATTGAATACTATCTTTTATATTATATAATATCTCACATACTACTTCACATCCAGTGCTAAGGCTTAGTTCATAAGATGATAGAAGATTATTATATATTCTAGGGAATACTTTACATACATCGCTTAAATAATTATAATTTAATTCTTTTTGTATTATACATAATTTATCTGTATCTTCAAAAGGACAAATCACATTTTTAAATGGAACATTTATTTCTTCAATTTCATTTCTTTCATTTCGTCTTTTAATCATTAAGTCTTCTGAAAATATTTTATGTTTTACAATATAATTACCATCTTTATTTTTAATAATATAATTTTTAACTAAATCTGCTAAATATTTAGGTTCTTTTATGCTTTTATATTTTAAATAAGTATTTTTATCTATTACAATCCCCCAACCATAACTACAGCAATTTATTTTACAATCTCCACCAATACATTTAAAGTCTTTCACATAAGAAGGCATTAAAACCTGTTGTTTTTCTTCCATAAAATTTAATCCTCCAATTCATAAAGTAAAATAGCAGTAGTTATAAAGCCTGCAGTTTCTGTTCTAAGTATTCTTTTACCAAGGGTTATAGGTGTAATATTATTTTCAAGTGCAAGTTTTATTTCATTATCAGAAAATCCACCTTCAGGACCTATAAAAATAGCTATATTTTTACCTGTAAACCCTTTAATTACTTGTTTTATACCTTTTTCTTTTTCCTTTTCATAAGGTATTATTTTTAAGTCTTTGTTTTTAGCTTGACTTATAGCCTCGTCAAAATTTATAATAGGCTGTATAGTTGGTATTTTACCTCTTCGTGATTGTTTTGCAGCAGATTCTGATATTTTATTCCATCTAGCTATTTTTTTATCTTCTTTACCTGCTAACTTAACTATAACTCTATCAGTATTTACTGGAACAATTTCATCAATACCAAGCTCAACACATTTTTGTATAATAAGCTCCATTTTTTCAGACTTTGGTAAACCTTGATAAAGAGTTATTTTAATGTTAGGTTCGCTTTCGTTTCCAAAACAATCTATTATTTTACAAATTACACTATCCTTGTTTATTTTTTCTATTTTACAGATATAATCATATCCATCACCACAAGAAACTTCTATTTCTTCCCCTATTTTAGAGCGAAGAACATTTGTGAGATGGTTAGCATTTTCTCCATCTAAAAAAACTTTATCATTTTTTATAAAATCTTTGGAAATAAAAAATTTAGCCATAAGCATTCTCTTTTCTCAATTATTTTATTTTAGATACAACACAAACCCATTCATCTTTTATAATAGTATCAATTACTTTAAGGTTGTTTTTATCTAAAGCATCGTATACATCTTGCAGTCTATCTTTTATGATACCACTAGCTATAAATACACCATCGTCTTTTAGTTGGCTAGGTACAACAGGTGATATAAAGCATATAACATCAGCAATAATATTAGCTAAAACAATATCATATTTTTTATAGCCTATTTCATCTTTTAAATTTTCATCGGTAACTACATTACCTGCCGTAACATAGTATTTATCTTTATCTATGCCATTTAAGGTAGCGTTATCATAAGCAACTTTAACAGCATTTTCATCTATATCAACTGCAAAAGCACTTTTAGCACCTAACAAAAGAGAAATGATAGATAAGATACCGCTACCACAACCAAGGTCTAAAACAACACTATCATCGTTTACGTATTTTTCTAAATTAGTTATACAAAGTTGTGTTGTTTGATGAAGACCTGTCCCAAAAACGTGCCCAGGGTTAATGTTAAAAACAACTCTACTTTCAGGATTTTCAACTTCCTCCCAAACAGGCTTAATAAGAATTTTTTCTCCAAGATTAAAAGGCTTATAAAATTCTTTCCATTTATTGAGCCATTTTTCATCATCTAAATTAGATGTTGTTTCTATATCTAACCTACCTAAATCAAGGCCTATTTCACTTTCTATAGATTTAAGTCTGTTTATAGCTTCTTTTACACTTAATAAAATTTCATTACCGTAAGGGTTATCGCTAACATATATTTTTAGCTTTGTTTCTTCTTTTTCTTTGTTTAAAAGTTCTTCATCTACATAGTCCCAATACATAGAGCTTTCTTCCAAATATTCTTTAAGCTCATCATCATCTTCTACCTGTATCCCTGTAATACCAGTTTCTAATAAAACAGCACTAACGGGTTCTATCCCTTCTCTAGTAGTATATATTTTAGCTTCTATCCATTCCATATTTATTCTCCTTGTAAAAGTAGTACAGTAATTTCAATTAGGTGTTCTACATTGGAAACATCTTACAAATTTAAGTCCATCATCTTTAGCTAAATTTTTCTAAGTAGCACTTCTTATAAATCTATTTTTTAAATTAATATTTTTAATTTTTCAGTTTTTAATAAATCATATAAAAACATCTCTCATCATTTAATAACAAATTTAAAATTAAAAATTATCTTTTATTTTTTTTGCTTGTTCTAGCATTTCTTTAGCAGATGCCAATGTAAAATCTGTTATAGTAGCACCACCTGTCATTCGAGCTATTTCTTTTACTATCTCATCACCTTCTATATGGTCGATGCTAGTTTTTGTATTAGTATCATCAGATGATTTATTGATTAAAAAATGGAAATCACCCATTGCAGCAATCTGAGGTAAATGAGTTATACATATAATTTGATTGTTTCTAGCAAGTAAAGACATTTTTTCAGCAACCATTTGTGCTGTCCTTCCGCTAATACCAGAATCTATCTCATCAAATATAAATGTATCTATTGTATCAACAAAAGATAAAACAGCCTTTAAAGATAGCATAACTCTACTCATTTCCCCTCCAGATGCTATCTTAGAAAGAGGTTTAACATCTTCACCAAGGTTGGTGCATATTAAAAATTCTACCTTATCAAATCCGTTATGATTAAATGTATCCTTTTGTTTAATATCTATTTTAAATTTAGAATTTTGCATACCTAAATCAAATAAATGTTTTTCAATGTTTTCTTCTAAATAGCTAGCTTGTTTTTTTCTAATGTTACTTATGTTAATACAAGCTTGTTTTATTTGTTTTTCAATGGTTTCTTTTTCTTTATATAGCTTTAAAATTTTTTCTTCGCTATTTATTAAATTATCTAGCTTTATTTTTGTTTCTTTTTTATATGCTAATATATCATTAATGCTAGGACCATATTTTCTTTTTAAATTTTGTATTAAGTCTAACCTAGATTCTATTTCATTAAGTCTATATTCATCATATTCTATATTATTGTCATATTTTTTTATATCTCTTATTATTTCTTCCAGTTTAGCACAAACATCTTGTAAATCATCATATAAATATTGTTTTTCAGCATCAATATTTATTATATCTTGTAAATTATTTAAAGAAATATTTATTTTATCAAGAGCAGATAAATCTTCAGATGTATATAAATTTCTAATAGTTTCTGTATATAAAGATTTTAATTTTTCAGATTGAGATAAAATTTTTCTTTCTTCTAAAAGGGAGTTTTCTTCATTTTCAGAAAGCTTAGCATTTTCTATTTCTACAATTTGGTAATTAAAGAAATCTATCAAATCTTCTCTATCTTTACCCATTGAAAAATTAGATATTTGTTTTAATATTTTTTTATAATGCTTTATTAAGTTAGTAAGAGTTAGCTTAGGCTCTAAAAGTTCATTTTCACAAAATCTATCAAGCAATAAAATATGCTTACTAGGGTTTAATAAAGATTGATGCTCGTGTTGTCCGTGTATATCAATAAGTTTTTCACAAATCTCTTTTATCATACCAAGAGTTGCAGGCCTTCCGTTTACTTTACAAACATTTCGCCCAGATTTATTAAATGTTCTGGCTATAAGGACAGAGCTATCGTCGTCTATATCAACGCCAAGTTCTCTTATTTCGTTTTTTATAGTTTCAGATTTTAATGTTAATAAAGCTTCAACCATAGCGAAATCTTCGCCTTTTTTTATAAAATCTTTTGTAGCTCTAGCACCTAAAACAAAAGCTAAAGAGCCAATAACTATAGATTTACCTGCTCCAGTTTCCCCAGATAATATATTTAGCCCTTTATCAAATTCTATTAAAGCTTCATCTATTAAAGCTACGTTTTTTATGTATAATTGCTGTAACAAATTTACACTTCCTTTTTAAGAATTAATTTTAAACTTAAGCTTTTCTACAAGCCTTATAGCTTTTTCTTCTGTTTTTACAACGCAAAATATATTGTCATCACCTGCTATAGTTCCTATAATTTCATCATTATTCATAGAATCTAAAGCGGCTGCAACTCCCATTGCCATACCTACTAATGTTTTTATAACAATTATATTTTGAGCATAGTCTATGTTTGTAACGCTTTCCTTAAAAACACGTATAAATTTTTCTGATATTTGTTTATCATCTTGAGAAAAAAACTGATATTTTTGTTTACCAGAGCTTGTAGATACCTTTGTAAGCTTAAGCTCTCTAATATCTCTTGATACAGTAGCCTGCGTAACATCAAAGCCTGCATCTTTAAGCATACTGGTTAATTCTTCTTGTGTTTCTATATCATTTTCTCTTACTAACTCTATTATTTTAGAATGTCTATTAGCCTTCATAAAATCACTCCCTTGTTTCAAACATCTTTCTTCTTAAAATATCATAAAAGCTAAGGTCTGTTGTTTTTATAATATTAGTGTAAAAAGAAGATTTTTTTATATAAACATTATCACCATAATTAATTGGTATAGATTCTTGCCCATCTAAAGATAAATAGGCAATGCTATCTTTATTTGTAACATAAGCTCTTATCACATCATTAGATGATATTACATAAGGTCTTGTAAAAAGTGCGTGAGGACAAACATAAGTAATAGCCATAAGCTCAATATCAGGCTTTAATATAGGTCCTCCAGCCGAAAGATTATATGCAGTAGAGCCTGTTGGTGTAGATATAATAAGTCCGTCAGCACTAAAAGCATCTACAAACCTATCGTTTATATCAATGCCTATCTTTATCATTCTAGATACTTTACCATTGTTAATGTTTACCTCATTTAAGCATATATATTCTTTATCATTAATGGTAGCGGTAAGCATCATACGTTTTTCAACGTGATATTTATTGGTTAAAACATTTTTGATAGCTACAGTTGCATCATCTTTTTCCACATCTGTTAAATAGCCTAAATTCCCCATATTTATACCTAAAATATTTTTATCAAATTTTGCTATTTTTTTTGCCCATCTAAGAATTGTGCCATCGCCACCTAGTATAATTATAAAATCGGATTGTTTGAAAAACTCATCTTCTTTCAAAAATATAATCTTATCATTAGTTAATAAATTTTTAAAAGTATCTATAACTAAAGGTATAGTATTTTCTTTTATGCAAAAATCTATTAGATATTTTGTATATTGTAAGTCTTTATCTTTATCTTCGTTTGTTATAAAGCCTATTTTCATAACGTTCTCCTTTATTTTAAGCTTTCAAAAGCATCAAAAACTATCTTTTTAAAAGGTATTTCTTTTTTTGTAATTTGTTTATTTAAGCATAAAAGGTATTCTATATTGCCTTTACCACCTTTTATAGGTGAAAATGTAATATCTTTTACAAAAAAACCTTGTTCTAAAGAAAAGTTATAAATATCTTGTAAAACTTTTATGTGTATGTTTTTATTTTTTACAATACCTTTATCTATATTTTCTCTTCCAGCTTCAAACTGTGGTTTTATAAGTAAAACTATATCTGATGTTTCTTTTATAAAGCTATTTAGCAAAGGTATAATTTTTTTTAAAGATATAAAGGATACATCTGCACAAACAAAATCAAATTTTAAGGTAGTATTAAAGTTTCTTATATCTGTATTCTCCATAGATATAACTTTTTTATTAGATAAAATTTTATTATCTAATTGGCTAGTGCCCACATCTATTGCATATATTTCATTTGCGTTATGCTGTAACAGACAATCTGTAAATCCGCCTGTAGATGCTCCAATATCTAAACAAATTTTATTTTCTAGGTTTATATTAAAAAATGTTAATGCCTTTTCAAGCTTAAAGCCACCACGGCTAACAAATTTAGGAGTAGCTTTTTCATCTATTTTTATAATATCTGTATCTAAAACCTTAAATGAAGGCTTCTTTATAACTTTATCATTTACAAAAACATACCCTTTTAAAATAATATCTTTTGCATATTCTCTAGAATAATCGTAGCGTAATCTAACAGCCATATCAAGCCTAGTTTCCATCTTTTATATTTCCTATCTTATTTTTTATTGTTTTGTATATACTATCTTCATCTAAACCATATTTTATATGTAGCTCATTTATGCTAGCTTGTTCTATATATTCATCTTTATAAGAAATAGGATATACTTTCTTATTAAATATTTCATTTTTCATAAGTTCAGATATAAGGTTTGAGCCAAAACCGCCTTTAAAAACATTTTCTTCTACAGTAAAGATGTATTCAAAATTATCTCTTATATTATCAATAAGCCCCTTATCTATAGGAGATATAAACCTTGCATTTATAAGGGAAATATTATATCCTTCATTTAATAACCTTTCATAAGCAGGAATAACGTTTTTTATAATAGTCCCCACAGTTATAATGGCAATATTACCTTTTTGTTTTATAATTTCACATTTTGCAAATTGTATTTCTTGTTTGTTATCTACAGGGATATCACAAGCAATACCCTTAGGATATCTTATAGCTATTGGTCCCTTATGTTTATTTATAGAAAAATCTAACATTTCTATAAGCTCTTCTTTATCTTTAGGTGCTAGTAGAGTTAAATTAGGTATATGAGAAAGATATGAAATATCAAATATCCCTTGATGAGTTTCACCATCATCTCCAACAACCCCTGCTCTATCTATAGCAAAAACAACGTGTAAATTTTGTATACATATATCGTGTATTATCTGGTCATACCCTCTTTGTAAAAATGTAGAATATACTGCAAAAACAGGAACAAAACCACCCATAGCAAGCCCACCAGCAAATATAACAGCGTGCTCTTCTGCTATGCCTACATCAAAAATTCTATCAGGGTATACTTTAGAAAAGAAAGAAAGACCAGTACCAGAAGGCATAGCAGCAGTTATAGCAACAAGTTTTTTGTTACGGTTAGCTTCTTTTACCATAAACTTTCCAAAAACATCAGAGTAAGTTTCTTGTTTATTAGTTACAGATTTTCCTGTTTTTGTATCAAAAGGAGCAACTCCGTGATAATTGTAAGGTTCGTTTTCTGCGTGTATATATCCAAGCCCTTTTTTAGTTATGATATGAAGCATTACCGGCTTATTAATATTTTTTACATTATTTAAAGCCTTAATAAGACCGTTTATGTCGTGTCCATCTATAGGGCCTATATATTTTATGCCTAATTGCTCAAACATTACATTAGGTAATATTGCATATTTTATACCTTCTTTTGTTTTTTCCAAAACTTTATTTATTCTATCACCAACTATGTTAAATCGTTCTAAAAACTTTCTAACATCTAGCTTTGCCTCTAAATATTCAGGTGCTGAACGAAGGCTACTTAAATGTTTGCTCATAGAACCAACATTTTCAGATATAGACATTTGGTTGTCATTTAATATAATAAGTAATTTTTTATTATTAGCACCAGCGTTGTTCATAGCCTCATAAACTAAACCACCTGTCATAGCTCCATCACCTATAACAGATATAACATTGTAATTTTTACCAAGTAAATCTCTAGCAGTTGCAAAGCCTAAGCTTGCCGATATAGAGGTAGAGCTATGGCCTGTGTTAAAATGGTCATATATACTTTCTTCAGTTTTGGGAAATCCGCTTAATCCGTCTTTTTTTCTAAGGGTATCAAAAAGGTCTTTTCTACCTGTTAATATTTTATGAGTATAAGCTTGATGCCCTACATCCCATACTATTTTATCTTTTGAAAAATCAAAACAATAATTAAGGGCGATTGTTAGCTCAATAACACCTAAATTAGAAGCTAAATGTCCACCTGTTTTAGAAATAGAATTTATCAGAAATTCCCTTATTTCTTGTGCTAAACAATCTAATTCCTTTATGTTAAGTTTTTTTAAATCAGATGGACTATTAATATTATCTAAAAATGACATTTTAGCCCTCCTTTATATATAAAATTTAAAACATAAAACCTGCAATAACAATGCCAAGGATAGCTCCAGCAACAACTTCTATAGGGCTATGTCCTAAAAGCTCTTTTAATTTAGAATCTATTTTTATACCGTGTTTTTCAAAGTTTGCTATAAAAATATTTAATACTTCTGCTTGTTTACCAGCAGCACGTCTTACCCCAGATGCATCATACATAACCACCATACTTATAACAAATGTGATAGCAAACAATGTTGAGCCAAAGCCCTCCTGAAACCCTGTAGAGAAAGCAAGAGCAGTAACAAAAGAACTATGTGAGCTAGGCATACCTCCAGAGCTTACAATAAGTGCAGGATTTATCGTTTTGTTTTTTATACAATCTATAATTATTTTTATAACTTGTGCTACAAACCAAGATAAAACAGAAGCTTGTATTATCTTATTGTTTATAATATCATTTAAAATGGTCATAATATCACCCTAATTCTGTATATTCTAATTATCTCTGTAAATTAACTTTTTTATATATTTATAAATAGATTTTTCTTTAAATCCTAAATCTTCTAGACCTTTTAAAGCTGTAGAAGAAAATAAAAGATAGTCATCTTTAGCTTTTTCTAAACCATAAATACTAACATAGGTAGATTTATGGTTTTTTATATCACTTTTAATAGGTTTTCCTATTTTTTTCTCATCACCTTCTATATCAAGTATGTCATCTTTTATTTGGAAGGCAATGCCTATGTTATATGCTATATTTTTTACAAGCTTTAACTGCTCATCATTAGCCCCACCTATAATAGCTCCTGCTAACATACTAGCTAATATAAGTTTACCTGTTTTATTTTCATATATATCAAGAAGCATTTCTTTATTAATTGATGTATTTTCATATTTAATATCTAAGGCCTGTCCTTTTATCATACCTTTTGTACCAGATGCATCTGATATATATTTTGTAGCTAACAAGTATTTTTTATTAAAATCATTTGGTATTTTATCTAGCATAATTTCAAAGGCAATGTTTAAAAGTCCATCACCTGCTAAAATAGCAGTTGCCTCGTCAAATTTTATATGACAAGTAGGCAACCCTCGCCTAAGTTCATCGTTATCCATACTAGGTAAATCATCGTGTATTAAAGAATAAGTATGTATACACTCTATAGCAACCGCAAAAGGTATACAATCTTCATAGTTATTGCTAAAAGCTTCACATAGTAAAAGCATTATCATAGGTCTAAAGCGTTTACCCCCAGCTTTTATGCTATATTCCATAGGTTCATACATTTCTTTACCAGCATATTTTTTTAAATAGCTTAATATCTCATTATTTATTATGTTAATAATATCTGTTTCTTTATACAATGTATTCAATTTTATTCCTCCATATCATAAAAAGATTTAAGCTTAAAAACATCGTTTGCATCTTTTTTTAACGTATAAACCTCTTGTTCTATTTCTTTTAAAAAATTAGAGCAAAAAACAGCCTCTTCAACACCTTCTTTATATAGTTTTAAAGATTTATCAAGATTTACTTCACTTTGTTCCATTTCATTTGCTATTTCCTCTAATCTTTTTAAAGAATTTTCAAAACTTTTTTTCTTTGCCATAAAAACCTCATTCTATTATTTTTGCTTTTTTATCCCCATCATAAAATTTTATATTTATTTCATCATCTTTTTTTAATAGCCTTGATGATTTTATATTTTTATTATTGCTAGTTACTATAGCATAACCGTTTTTTAAAATATTTATAGGAGATAAAGCTTCTATTTTATCTAAGTTAGCATTTAAAACTATTTTGCTTTCTTTTATTTTAGATTGTAAGCTTTTATCTATTTTTTCTATATTATTATCAACAAAAATTTCATAGTTTAGTATCATATCTAAAAAATTAACAAAGCAATTTTTATGCGTAATTAATTTTAAATTAAGCACACACTGTTCATATTTTACATTAAAACCTCTATATATTTTGTTAAAATTATTGTATACTTTTTCCTTTAAATCTTCATATTTAGGTAAGCAAATTTCAATAGCAGCAGATGGTGTTGGTGCTCTAAAATCTGCAACAAAATCTGCAATTGTAAAATCTATCTCGTGGCCTATGCCAGATACAATAGGTATAGATGAATAAAAAATAGCTCTTGCTAAATCCTCATCATTAAAAGCCCATAAGTCTTCCTTGCTACCACCACCACGTGCTAATATGATAACATCTAGTTTTTTATATTCGTTAGCTAAATTTATAGCATTTATTATGCTATTAGGGGCATCTTTACCTTGCATTAAAGCAGGTATTATTATTATTTTAACACTTGGGTTTCTTCTTTTTGCAATGTTTAAAATATCCCTTATGGCTGCCCCTGTTTCAGATGTTATAACCCCTATTGTTTTAGGCATTTTAGGTATATCAAGCTTATATACTTCATCAAATAATCCTTCATTTTTAAGCTTTTCTTTAAGCTTTTCAAAATCTAAAAAAACATCTCCAAGACCTTTAGGCTTTATATTTTTTACATATATCTGATATTGTCCTGTTTTAGTATAAGAAGATATATATCCAAAACAAATAACTTTTGTTCCATTTTTTATATCTTCTTTTAAATTTAGTGCATCTTGTTTATACATAACTGCATTTAAAGCACATTCGCTATCTTTTATAGTAAAATATATATGTCCAGAGGTATGTATCTTTAGATTAGATATTTCACCTTCTATATAAATGTTATTAAGTAAAACATCATCTTCCAAAAGGATTTTTATATAGTTATTAACCTGTGATACAGTATAAATATTTTCTTTCATAGGCATACTTAAATTTTACCTAAAACCGCATTTATAAATCTATAAGATTTTTCCGAGCTATATTCTTTAGAAAGCTCTATAGCTTCGTTAATAGCAACCTTTACAGGTACATCATCAAATAACATTTCATAAATAGCAAGCCTTAGTATAGCTAAGTCTACCTTGTCTATACGTTCTATATCCCAACCTTGTGAATTTTGTTTGATTTTTTCGTTTATTTCATCAAGATTATCTATTATACCTAAAAATTGTTTCTCAATTATTTTTTTATTAATCTCTAGGGGAACAAAAGCATCATCTTTTCTAGTTTCTAAAGCTATTTCTGCTTCTAAAATTTCATAGTATTTGTTTAAAATCTCATTTTTTTCTTCTATATCAAAAAATTCTAATTGAAATACAAGGTTAAAAACGTGGTTTCTTGTATTGCTTCTAGTTTCTATTCTTTTTTTTGCAGGCATATGCAAATCTTCCATATATGTCACCTCTTTTGTATTATAAATTTAGTCTTCTTTTTTGTCTGTATTTTTGTTTAACCAAATAGAAACAACATTTATATTTATTTTGTCTATTTCTAATCCAGTCATATTTTCTATTGCATTTTTTACTTTAAGTTGAACATTTTTGGCAACGTCTAATATTTTATAATCTTGCTTTATAGTTAAATTTATATTTATGGTAAGCTTGTTATTTTCATTTAAGATGCTAATGCCTTTAAATGATTTTTTCCCAAACTTACCTATTATTTCATTTGCTAAAGTTTTATTTATAGAGTGTACACCATCTATTTCTAATGTAGCAGTTTGTACTATGGTTACCAAAACATCATCTGATATTTGAACGATACCATCATTATTTGAAAAAGCCATATATACCTCCTAAATTTATATTTATAAATAATATATTGTAATAAACTATATATATTATATCAAATTTTTTATATTTTGAAAAGATAAATATAATATATTTTACCCTTTATAATGTTTAGGTATAATACAGATGTAATAAGAAACATAAGAAAATAGATATAATATGTTAAGATTGTCTAAAAGATATAAAATATAAATTATATTGCATATTAAATAAAGTGGTATTATAAATGTTTTAAGTAATATAATTTAATATTATTTATAACTCATTATTATATTTATTAAAGCTTTTTAAAGATAATTTATACTTTATGGAAAAATTTTTAAAAAAATTTTTATTTTTTTGTTGACATATATAAAAATATATGTTATATTATACAAGTAATAACCACTTGCGGACATGGCGGAATGGCAGACGCGCTAGACTTAGAATCTAGTTCCTAGGAGTGTGGGTTCAAGTCCCACTGTCCGCATATAAATTCTTTAAAAAAGTTGCTTTATGCAACTTTTTTTGTCTTTAATTATTTTTTATTCTTAATTAAAATAAATATAAAAACTAGCTTTAAAATTTAAAGCTAGTTTTTATATTTACTTTATAACTCAGATATTCTTTCTACCGCAACAAAAACCTTGGATATTTCATACCAAGTAGAAAAATCTACAACACCAGACTGTGGCATATTAAATATTTTTTGAAAAGTTAAAACAGCTGTTCTTGTTTGGTCTCCAAATATACCATCAGCCTTTAGTTTATTAATAGCAGGATAATTGTTAGATATAGAGTTTAATTGGTTTTGTATAGTTCTAACATCTTCCCCGCTTGTTCCAAGCTCTAAAGGATACCCTGGATAAGAAGATGGTACTCCGCTAACTTTTTCTGCATTTTCTAAAAATATATCATTACCATAATAATATCTTAATATTTGTATTGTGCTATATCCTTCTTCAGCTAAATATTTAGAACCCCATTGACTAAGCCAATTAGGACAGCTTACTCTCTTTCCATCACAGTATTGAGTTAATAACGGTTGTCTTTGGTTAGGCCTTTTTACATATGTAGTAAACATTTCATCTACTATTATGCTTATTTCTTCAAAAATATTTCTTCCATAAACAAAAAACTGGTCAAACCTTGTAGAATTTGTTATTGTAAAGTTTTTACCTCTTGACCTATACCATTCTGTATAAACTCTATTTAACGTAAAAGAATTTATAGCCAATATATTGGCTCTTATAGCTGCATCTGGCCAAGTAGAAAATATTTCGCTTGATGCTACATTCTTTATATATTCCTTATACGGAACCCAATAATTAGGTGCTGTGTTATCGCTAGGGTCTCCATCGTGGACTACTATAAACTCAGGTATAACAACTTTATCTAATACAATAAAACCTGATTCTTTTTGTAAGTTCTTTTCTTCGTCTTCTGGTATTTTTGCAGGATAATCTCCATAAATAGTAGGTGGTGGTATTATGATAACCTCCCTTGGGTTTTTAGCTATTGAAATAGGCTTCATATATATATCTTGTATAGATTCATTATTAGCATAAACTTGTATACCTTTTATTTCTTCTGTTTCATATCCATCTGCTGTTATAAGTGCATTATACATTGAATAAGGTGTAGGGCTATCAGGTTCTAAAGAATAATCTATTGGGGGCGTTTCTAAAGGTATAGCTTTTGTCTGCCCAGATTTATCTGTAAAAAGGGTCATTAAGTCTTGTTTATCATCGCTTATAACAATTTTAGCCCCCTCTAATGGCTTTGCTACGGTTATATCAAAAATACCAAATTTTAAATATCCAATACTTTTTTCTTCTAAAGTTTTAACAACTTTTTCCTGTTTATTTTGTGAAATTTTTATATGTTCCAAGAAAAATCCTCCTTAAAAATAAAACAAATGTTATTATATAATATGATAAATTTTCGGTATAAATTACTATAAAAATTTATTGATATTTATATGTGAAAGTGATATAATAATAACATAGTAAATGACTAGGTATACTTTGTTTTAACTACAGAGATAGCCATTTATAATTATTAAAAGGGAAGTGAATTTTTTTAATGAAAGCTATTTGGTCTAAAAGAAGATTAACTAATAACGATGATGAATTAGCACAAGAGTTTATGGAATGTATTAAAGATATAATACATCTAGACGAGGTAAAACAACTTGATAACTTTGTGCAACATTGTAACACTAGTAGATTACAACATAGCTTAAATGTTGCTTATTACAGCTTTTTATGGGCAAAAAGAAAAGGTCTTGACTATAAATCTGTAGCTAGAGCAGGTATTTTACACGATTTATATTTATATGATTGGCGTAAAGTTGAAACAGAACAACATCACGCTTTTCATCACCCTAAAGAAGCCCTTAAAAATGCACAAACTTTAACTGAGCTTAATGAAATAGAAAAAGATGCGATTAAAAACCATATGTGGCCTTTATCTGAATCTTTTCCTAAATATAAAGAAAGTTATATTTTAAGTTGGGTTGATAAATATTGTGCTGTTGCAGAAGTTGCAGTTCAAGGGTATAGATCTATATCTAAAATGAAGATGTTTTCTAAAGGTGCTATATCTGAATAGAAGGTGCTATATCTGAATAGTTTTCTTTCAATAACACTCCTTAAAGGTGTGTTAAGCTAAATCTCATATAAAAAACTTTAGTAAATAAAAATAAAGAGTGTCTAATAAATAGACACTCTTTATTTTTATTTACTTCTTCTATTAATATCTTCTTTAACTTTGGCAGATTTACCAATTCTATCACGAAGATAGTTAAGTTTAGCACGTCTAACAATACCGTATCTAACAACTTCAATTTTTTCGATTCTTGGAGAATGTACAGGCCAAGTTCTTTCTACACCAACACCATAAGAAATTCTTCTTACAGTAAATGTTTCACGAGCACCGCCATTTTGTCTTTTAAGAACAGTACCTTCAAACATCTGTGTTCTTTCTCTTGTACCTTCAACAACTTTAGCATAAACTTTAACAGTATCACCTACGTTAAAATCTGCAATGTCTTTTTTAAGTTGTTCGTTTTCAATTTCTCTAATAATATTGTTCATAAGTAATCCCCTTTCAAATTAAATGTTCTTATTATCTTACATAACAGCGGAACATTCGTATTACATATCTTGTAAATTGTATCATATATATTTTAATATTGCAAGTATTTTTTTTAATTTTTTAGTTCTTTTTTTGTTTTAGTATATAAAATAAATAATATAGTTAATAATGTAGTTAAAGCAAATACCCAAGTTAATAATAAGTTAGCAGTTAAGCCTGCCACAATATAACCTACAACACAGCTTACAGCAACAACTAATGTATAAGGTATTTGTGTAGAAACGTGGTTTATATGGTTACATCTAGCACCTGCTGATGATAAGATAGTAGTATCTGATATAGGGCTACAATGATCTCCAAAAACAGAACCTGCTAAAACAGCTGATAATGATATAATTGTAAGCTCTGGAGCAGTTTCTTTACAAACAACAGCTATAATAGGTATAAGTATACCAAAAGTTCCCCAAGATGTACCCATAGAAAAAGCTAAAAGCCCTGCTACACAAAATGCAACAACTGGTATTAACATACCTGCTACACTAGAACCTTCAACAAGAGAACCTACATATCCACCTGTGTTTAATAAATCTCTACAAACACCACTTATTGTCCAAGCAAGAGTAAGTATTATAAAAGCAGAAACCATAGATTTTACGCCTGTAGATATACCACTCATAAATTCTTTGAAAGTTAAAACTTTACGTGATATAAATAACACAAATGTTACAATTAATGTAAAGAACCCGCTTATAGCAAGGGCAGGCCCTGCATTTGTGTTTCCAAAGCCTTCTGCTAAAGTCATACCACCGTTAAAATATCCACCCACATAAAGCATAGATACAACAGATGATATTATTAAAACCAATATAGGTATTACCAAATCAAAAACTGTACCTTTTTCTGATATATTTATTTTAGAAAGCTCATCGTCTTCATCATCTTCTACAACATCTTCATTCTCTTTGCCCTCAAGAGCTATGTTTTCATATTTAGCCATTTTGCCAAATTCTATTTTAGTTAAAGATACAATTAAAACCATAATTATTGTTAAAAGTGCATATAAATTATAAGGTATAGTTTTAACAAAATCTTGTATACCATTTAAACCGCTATCACTCATTTGAGATATAACAGAGGCTGCCCAAGAAGAAACAGGAGCTATTATGCATATAGGAGCAGCTGTTGCATCTATGATATAAGCTAGCTTTTCCCTAGATATTTTATATTTATCTGTAACAGGGCGCATAACTGTACCTACTGTTAGGCAGTTAAAATAATCATCTATAAAAATAATTATACCTAAAATAAAAGTAGCTATTTTAGCACCTTTTCTAGATTTTATTTTTTTTACAGCCCATTCACCATAAGCTTTAGAGCCACCAGCTTTAGTTACAACAACAACTATCGCTCCTAATAACCCTAAAAATATAATAATTGAACTATTTTCAGAAAACTTTTGTGCCATAAGGTTCATTGTAACTTCAACAGTTCTTGTTCCAACTTGCACAATTCCATCTGTATCATATATGGAATATATTAATGTACCAGATAAAATACCAACAATAAGAGAAAATATAACCTCCTTTGTTTTAAGCGCTAGTATTATTGCTATAATGGGGGGTAATAAAGATAAAATGCCCACCGTGTGCATTTCCATTTTAATCTCTCCTTTATATATATTTTTATATTTGTCCTAAAATATTTTATCATAATTTTTTTATATATGCAATTTTTTTAATAATTATTAATAAATTTATATAAACAAAATAAATAAAAGCTAGTATTTCAAAGTGATTTACTAGCTTTTTGCATAATTTAATTAATTAATGTTTATTTGTTACTATTATTAGTGTACAAATTTTCTCTGTATTCCTCACTTGTTTTTTGTACCACTTTGGATAGTATGCTTTGATATTCTTTAAATTTACCTTGTGCTTTTTTTATTAATGATTGCTCAAATAAAACTTCCTTATTATTAGGTTCTAAAGTATAGGCTTTATATATAGCCCCTTCTGCTTTTAAAAGGTTATATTCTTGTCTGTAATATTTGGCTAATTTAAGCCATAACTTATAGTTATTTCTATTGTAAAAATTAGCTTTTTCTATGCATTTTATAGCCATTGGTATGTTATTTAATTTTTCATATATCTGGCTTTTAGCTATTAAAGTGTCTATTTCTACATCTTCTATCAAATTTAAACTTTGATTAGCTTTATCATATAATTTTAAATTTACATAACAATCAGTAAGCTTTAATATTATATTACTATTTTTTTCAAATAAATATGCTTTAGAATAATATTTTTTAGCATTGTCATATTCTTTTTGTTTAAAATATAGCTCCCCTAAATAATAATTTTTATTATATTGCATACTATCATCTAATTTTTCTATATATTCTTTAGCATAAGAAAAATCTTCTTTTTCTATCAATAACTCTATAATATTAAATATTAAATCTATATTATTAGGTTCTATGTTAATTGCTTTTTTTAAATACGTTAAAGCTAAATCATATTTTTTAAGCCTTATATAACAAATAGCTACGTTGTTATATAAAACATAGTTAGAAACATCAAAATCTATAGCATCTTTATAACATTTTATGGCATTTTCAAACATATTTTGTTCAAAAAATCTATCACCTTTAATTTTCTTTCGCTCTACCTGCCCTCTTTTTTCCCAGTTAAAAAGCTCTAAAGATATTTTTTCTATTTCTTCTAATGTATAAAAGTTATTAATAGTTAAAAAATCAATACTTCTTTGATAAAAGCTTTGTTGTTTTTTTATATCTATTAGCTTATTTGTTAATTCACCGTTTAAAAGCTGTGTATCAACCCATTTTATAAATTTATCATCAAAAAAATCTGTGCTATATTCTTTAAAATTTTTATAAAAAAGATAAATAGCCTCTTCTATGGAATATATATTTATCCCATTTGAAAGTCTATATGGAACTACAGTTACATTTTCTGTTAAACTAAGCTTTAAGCTAGCTACCATAAAACCACCTTCTTATAGCCTTATAAGCTCTGTTATACTTCTTGCTATATTGTCTAATATGTCATAAAATTTATCGTTTAAGTCATAGTATTTACCGTTTGGCACAGTAATAGGGTCAAAATGTCTTAAGCTTTCTTTATCACGCCTTGCAACAACATAAGTTGTAACTTTAGCCTCTTTTAACATATGGCAAATATCTTCAACGCTTTTGCCACTATTAGTAGGTACGTGTGGTGGTGCATCTGTTATTAAAATGAAAATATTTTGGCTACCATCTTCTAAAATAGAATTTTGTAAAAGTTGTACACCTGTTTCTAATGCATCAAGAGAAGATTCTGGTATATCTCCACCATAAGTACGAGGTATATTTTTAACTTGACGTTTAAATTTTTCTACATCATCTGTAAAGTTATAAACACTAGGTTTTTCTTTTTCGTTTAAATCTCCAAAACCTATAAGTCCAAGCTTAAATTTTGCTCCTTTTTCCTTTAATATATTAGAAAATTCTATAGCCCTATCTTTAACTCCGTTTATATAGCTATCCATACTTCCTGTTGTATCAATTAAAAACGTTACATTAACATTTTCACTTCCTGTAGGCCTAATATCTTCTTTCTTAGGTGGTGCAGAAAATTTTGTTCTATCAAACTCTGTAATCTTAATTTTACCTGTATTAATATCTTTTAAGTAAACTTCAAAAAGGTTGTTTTCATCAATAGCATAAGTTATTTCTATTTGAGATGTGCCTTTAAGCCCATCTAATATAGCAGTACCTATGTATTTTTTATTTTCTTCATTTCCTTGTTCCCATTGATAAACATCTACAGCAACAGTGCTAGCACCATTAGCATTGGAAAATTTAGAATCTGAAAATTTACTAGGTATAGGGCTACCCATAGGTATGATAGGTATTAAACCTCTTTCCATTGTATCGATATTAACAATAGCTTCTGTACCAAAAATTTGCCTTGTTATTTGACCTACTTTTACATTCCTATTAGGTAAATGTATAAGGTAGTTATAAATAGAAGCACCCATAGCAACACTTTTAGCTGGGTCTGTTGCTCTATAAGGTTCTTTAACAAAGCCTGCAACCATTCTTCTTACCATAGGGATAAGGGTAGAACCACCTACCAATATAACTTTAGATATTTCATCTGGCTCTTTACCTGCTCTTTTTAAAGCCTCTTCTAAAATTTCACGGCTTCTTTCTACATATTTTCTAATAAGTGCCTCAAAATCTTCTCTTGTAATATCTATAGATAAATTTTTAGGCACACCTTCTTGTATAATAAGCGGATTTATTTTTATAGATGCTTTACCTGTGCCTGATAATTTCTTTTTAGTCTGCTCTGCCTCTTGTTTAAGCTTTTGCATAACTGTTTTTCTATCTAAATCGTTAAGCATATCTATATCTATGCCACTATTTTCTTTAAATTTTTCTTTCATAAACCTTATAAGCTCTGCGTCAAAATCGTCTCCACCAAGGTTCATATCGCCAACATCTGCAAGCTCTTGAAAGATTTCTTCTCCATTTTCATCAATGCTAACTTTTAAAACACAGGCATCAAATGTACCACCGCCAAAGTCATAAACAAGTAAAGTTTGAGCATATCCTTGTTTATAACCATATTCGATAGCAGCAGCTAAAGGCTCTGATAAAAGATATACATTTTTAAAGCCTGCCAATATGCCTGCTTGTTTTGTAGCAAATATTTGTCTATCGTTAAAATAAGCAGGGTGTGTTATAACAACCTCATCAAAAGTTTCTCCTGATTGTTCTTCTGCCGATTTTTTAAGCTTTTTAAGTATTTCAGCACTAACTTGCTCTGGAGTTTTTTCTTCATCGTTTATGATTATTTTTTCATCTGTACCTATTTTTCTTTTTACAGATATAACAGTGCTTTCTGGATATATGATAGATGCAAGCTTTGCCTCTGCACCTACCACTATCTCTTCACCTTCTAATATAGGGTAATTTACAACAGAAGGCAATACCTCGTCTGTACCATCTATTTTTACAACCTCTATGCTGTCATCTTTATCTTTATATATTGTAGCAACAGAATTTGTTGTTCCTAAATCTATTCCTAAGTATCCCATTTGCTAGCCCTCCAAAACTGTTTTATTAAATCTACTAGGGTCAAAGTTTTCGCTATAACCTGATGGCTCATATTCACTGCCATAGCCTAAGTCTGTAACAGAGCCTTTAACAAGTCCACCCTCTTCTTCTACTTGAAGTGTTATGTTAAGCCTTGTTTTACCGCTTGGTCTTTCTGGCAAATCTTTAATTAAAACTTCGCCTATAAGCTTGCATTTTTCAATAGTATCTTCTTTATTTATTCTTTCCATAATTTTTAAGCTAAAGCTTGTCATATCTTCTTTTTCATTACCAGAAAGGGTAAACACTTGTTCTTTTTTAGCAAGAGCATAAGGTGTTCCTCTTCTAATCATAGTATAAAAAGATTTTGAGCCATTATGTTCTATTTCAAGGCCAATATCGTGTGGCACTGTAACCTCAAACTCTATAGACATTTTTTCGCTTTCAATATCAGGAGATGATAAAAGCCCCATTTTCATAGCTGCGTAATATGTTGCACCTAAAGATATATCAAGAGCAGGACGTTCCGATGTATAAATTTTGCTTTCGTTATTAAATATGCCTATAAGCATATCTTTAACCCAAGGCATTTGAGAAGAACCACCTTCTAATAAAACTCTATCTATATCATCTGGTGTTAAAGCACCTGTATAAACTTCTCTTAAAGCTTTTAAAACAAGTTTTCTTGTTTCTTCTATAAAAGGATTTATAAGTTCTTCTAAATCATCTCTTGTCATTTGCTCCACAAAAGGTGGTATACAAAAAGTAAATGGTATTCTAAATGCTTTTACGCCAGATAAACGTTCTTTAGATTCTCTAGCACGGCAAATAAGCTCAACCATATTTTCAGGGCTTAAATCTTCTCTCTTTTGATTAGCTTTTTCTTCTATAAAATCATAACATCTGTTTAAAATATATTCATCTACATTGTCACCACCGTGATAAGCCTTACCACCTTCACTTATAACTTGCAATTTTATATGCTTGTCATCTTTTTCTAAAACATTAAATAAGGTAATATCTAATGTACCACCACCAAAGTCAAATACCATTATTTTTTCATCTTGGTTTAATTGATGTCTAAAATTATAAGCAAGTGCTGCTGCCTTTGGCTCTTCTATAAGGCAAATAAGGTTATCTGATATACCGGCTATTTCGCAAGCTTTCATAGTTGCTTTTTTAGCTGCATCGTCAAAATCATAAGGCACAGATACAACAACCCCTGCTATTTCTGCTTTAGGGTTTAAGCTTTTGCAATGCTCTATAAGCTCTGTTAAAATTTTTGCTGATATTTCCTCTGGCAAATAGGCTTGTCCATCTATTTCTATAGTTTCGTTAGTACCCATTTTTCTTTTTATGGAGCGTATTGTAGTTTCTGGGTAAATTTTCATAGAACGAAAAGCTTCTTCGCCTATAACCCATTCACCTTCTCCTTCGTCATCTTTTCTATATTGAACAACAGAAGGCATAGGTATTTTACCAAAGCCATTGCTTATATCAATCGGTTCTGGCTTTTCATTTATATTATCCCAATAGCTTATTATAGAGTTTGTTGTGCCTAAATCTATACCTAAAATATAATAATTCTCTGATAAGCTTTTATTTTCTTCTATCTGCTTTTTATATTCTGTCCATTTCAATATATATCACCTCTTTTTCATTAGTTTAAATTTATAACATACTGCTTTTTAAAATCTGTTTTAGGATATATTTCTCCAAAGCCAAAATCTTCTATATTAAAAATTATCTCTTTATTATTTTTAAATTCTATATATATTAAAAACCTTATTGTTTTTATATCTCTATCTATAAATTGGCTATATTTATTTAAGTCTATTTTTATGTTTTCTAATGTTTTAAAGTTATCCTCTTTTTCTAATGCTAAATTAATTTCTATATTTTTATCATTAGTTAGAGCAAATATTTTTTTATCAAAACTTTGCCATATAAAGCTACCCTTATGGATAAAAGGCTCAAACCTTGTTTTATCATTATCTTGTATAAATATACCTATGTTAGCTTGTATTTGGTCTAAATCTTCTATATACATTTTGGTTTTTGGTAAAACCCCAAGCTCTTGGCAAGCAGTTATACAAGCACCATATGATGCAAACCTTTTAGCTTTGCCTTTAAAGTTTTTTTCTATATTAAACCTAGATTTTATAAACTTGTGTATAAAATCTATTTCTATGCCTCCGCCTGCTAATATAATATTTTTTATATCATTTTCTTTAATATCTATGTTATGAAATAAATTATTAAAAAATATATTTATTTCATTTTCAAAATAAGATATTATATCAAATATTTCTTGTTTAGATATAATTTTTTGAAAAGGTGGATAAAAAAAGTTATAATATAGCTTTACATCTGTTAGGCTTTGACGTTGAAAAATAATATCAAATTGTTGGTAGGCAAAACAATCTATACTGTTTTTTTCGTGTTCCGTTAAATCTATTTTGCCTGTTTCTTCTAAAAATTTTTTAGTTATTAAATTTTTAGTTATATTAAACAACCTTTGTTGACCTATGTTATCATTAAAAGAAGTTTTTATACACTTTATTTTCCCATCTTCTTCCATTTTATATATAGATGCTCTTATTTGCCTATTGCTATAGTCAACAAGCATTATCTTATCGTTTAAAACATCATTTTCATAAAAATAGCTTTTTAATATACATTCTTTGTCATTAGCTATTTTAAATAGCAAATGTTCTAAACCTGCAAGCTTAAAAGCTTCTTTTATATCTTGGCTATTAGCATAAGATGATGTTGTGCAAACAATACCTTCTATATTAGCATTAGGGTTTATGTTTTTTATATTTTCTATTAAAAATAATATAAATTTACTAAGTACTAAATTTAAGCTTATGTTTTCATCTTTAAGGTTGTAAACTATACCTTTTCCAAGATTTTCTATTATATTATCTATTACTATCTCATTGCCAAAGCCTTTATTTAATATGGCATATTCACCAAAAATCCAATCTTTAGTATCTATGTTATAAGATACGACTGTAGGCACGCTAACCTTGCCATATCCCCCGCTAGCATCTACCACATCTATATCCATCTGGTTAAAATCAAAATAAGATACGGTAGAGGCTAGGTTGCCTAAATCTATCCCTATAATAAATTTGTTCTCATTAATCATAAAAACTCCTATTTAGCAGCTATAATAGTCGCTCTTTTTATAACACCTTCATCTTTTTTCTTATATCCATAGTTTATAACTTTTATTACTTGCCCTTTATTGAAATCTTCGTTTTTCTCTGCTAATAAAACTTCGTGTTCTTTAGCGTCAAACATATCGTGAGGCTTTGGCTTTATAGGTAATATGTTGTTATTTATTAAGCATTTTTCTATATCTTGTTCTATATCTTCTATATATTTAGTAAAGCTTAATATTTTTTCATCATCGCTTTCCTTAAGCCTAGAAACAGAATAATACATTATTTCTTGAAAAGTGCTTATCTCAAATAGTATAGTATTTTTAATAAAATCATCTATCTTTTTAACATAAAGCTTAAGAGCTTTTTCTAGGCTATTTGTCATATCATTTATATTGATATATTGTTTTATTTCTTCTGTGTTAAAATCTTTTTTTAGTATATCATATATTGTATCAAAATCAAATTGTATATTATAATTTTTTAAACTTTCTAACTCTTTTTCTATATTATTATACACACTTTCCTTTTCTTTTAATATTTCTTCTTCTTTTTCTTTTATGTTTTCAGTTTTAATGGTAATACTTTCTTTTATACCATCTATAATGTTATATAAATCACTTTTTTCATATATTTCTTTATTTTCTTCTATATATTTAACAATGTTATTAAACATATTATAAATATCTAAAGATAAATTTAATGATTTATAAATATTATTTTTTGTTAAGTTTATTTTTTCTTGTTCTTTTAAAATAATATTTTCTTTCAAGCTTAATATATATTGCTCAAATATAGCTAAAGCTTTTTCTTTAAATTTTTCTTCTATATCTTTAACATCTTTAAATATGTTGAAGATACTTTTATCTATTTTATCATTATCTAAAGAAAAATCTATTGTAATGTTAGTATCTATATTTTTAATTTTGTTATTTAGCTCTTCAAAGCTTTTACCTGTTTGTTGATAAGCCTCTATTATAGGCTTTAACAATTTTTCTATTTGGTCTTTTTCTTTATCATCTTTGCATAAATCTTCTAAAGCCTTAACTTGCAGTTTTATCATAGAAGATAAAATTTCTCTCTCTTCTTCTAAAACATCGTTAAAATAGCTTATTTCTTTTCTGTTTTCTATATCGTTAATAGCATTAAAACAGTTTATTAAATTAGTTTTATAGCAATCTTTAATATTTTCTGCAATACTATTTATTAAATTGTTTTTAAATGTTTTAACTTCAAAATGTTCATAATCATCAAAAGGTAAGCTATCTATATTTTTATAAACATTATCTATATATTTTGCAATTATTGTTTTCTTTTCTGTGTAAATAGGGTTTATTTCCATATCTTTATCATCACAAAAGAAACTAATTTGGCTATTTAATACAGAGGTTATGCCTGATAAATTTTTTATTATTTCATCATTAAATTTAAAGCTTGTATTTTTTTCTTGGCTTAAAAAAATTATATAATTATCAATAATTGTTTTGTATATATTAAATATATCTTCATCAAATAAAGCTAGGCTATCATTATGGTTTATATGGTTCATAAAGTTAGCCAAAATAAGCCTTTTTAACTGTTTGTTATTATTATTAAATTTATCTTTAAATATTTTTATATATTCTTTTTCAAAGCAATTTTGCTCCATAAAAATTTTTTCAAGCTCAATCTCTATGGCAGACTTGCACATAGGCTCCCCCCTTATATTTATTAATAAAGTTCATCAACAGATAGCTCTGTAACGATACCATCATCTGTCATACTTTTAGCAGTAACTTTTAGCATATTATCTTGGCTTACACTAAATATTACTTTTACTTTTTCTTGTCCTTTAGGTGCTTGAGGTATACCTCTTAAAGATGTACCAGCAAGTCTTTTCATACCATCGTTAGTAACAAAAGTTGTTTTTTCATCGCTAGGCATAGTGTTTTCATAAACAACAATAGCCATACTGCTAACGTTATCAAAATTAGTTATAAGAGGCTCTTCTGCCTCTATAACAAGGCTTTCTTTTGGTATATCCATACCTGCTTTTACAATTTCCATAAAACGTCTACCTGCTATTTCAAGCCCTATAGGGTGTATAGTTTTTTCGTTAACAACAGGTCCTTTTACAGTAGGCATCATTATCATATTGCAATAATGAGCTGCCCCTTGTGATATGCTAAGAGCAGGACTTATTTTTGATTTAAAAGGTTCTTTGTTAAATTTTTCTTTAATTTTTTCGCTAACAATAGGCATAGAAGAGCTACCGCCTACAAGGAATATTTCATCTATATCACTAGCGTTTATTTTAGCACTTTCTAAAGATTTATCTACACATAAAATAGTAGCATCTATCATATCTATTACAGATTTACCTTCAAATTTTGCAAATATTTCATCGCTATCGTTAAGTTTGTTTACTCTTTTATGGTTTAAAAAGTCCTCTCTTGTTATTTCCATATTAATATTTACAATTTTAGGTTCTTGTATAAAAGGTGCTAAAACTATTTTTGTAGATTTTGCTTGAGAAAGTCTTTCTTTTGCTTGGTTTGCCATTTGAGCTAAACGCACTAAAGCAACCTTTTTTTGTCTTTTAGATACACCATCATCTAAATTTTCATCAAATAAATCTATTTCATTATCTGTAAGCTTTTTAAACTCTTCATAAATCATATCTATTAAAATTTTATCTACGTCATTTCCTCCTAAGTCGTTATCACCGTAAGTGCTTAAAATAGATATGTTAGGCTCTTCGTTATCATCAAGTTTAATTTCTAATATACAAGCATCAAATGTACCGCCTCCAAAATCGTAAACCAAAACTTTTTTATCTTTACGTTCGTTAACAGCATAGCTTATAGCAGCAGCAGCTGGCTCTAGCCTTAAATATACGCTATCTTCATCAAATCCTGCAAGGATAGCTGCCTCTTTTGTCATTTTCTTTTGTTTATCTGTAGAGTTTGCAGGCACTGTAATTACGCACCCAGAAAACTCTCCTGTTATGTTAAGCTTTTCTCTTGCATATTCATCTGCCATTCTTTTAAGATAGCCCATTATCTCTCCTGCTATTTGCTCTGGCTTAAAGTTAAATTCTTTATCATCTACATTTATAGTAATGTTTTCATCTGTTCCTAAAAGCCTTTTTATAGATAAAACAGTGCTTTGAGGATATATCATAGCAGCCTCTTTAGCTTGCACCCCAAAAATTTTAGAAAGCTTATTTTCATCTTCTATGTCTGTTTCAAACTGTATAGCAGTTGGGAAAATGTTGCTACCATCAATAGGTATTGTTTGAACCTCCCCATCTTTAAAATCAAATATACTAACAACAGAGTTTGTTGTTCCAAAATCTATACCTAAAAATAAACCTCTTTCTAAATCTAAACCTAATGTTGCCATATTGTTTCCTCCTTAGTTTTACAATATTTTTCCTTTTAAATTATAATCTTTTGTTATAAGCTCTTCTATCGCCTTATGTGCATCATTATATTTTCCTTCATAAGTATATATAAAAGCGTTGTTTATTTTGAAATATTCGTCATCTATATCAAATATTACGTTTTTATTGTTAGTTGTAAAAAACTTTTTGGTAGATATATTTCCTTTTTCCATATTTTCTACAAAATAATATTCTATATCCTCACCATAAAAAATAGGTACCATAGTTATATACATACCAAATTTAAAATATTTCATTTTAACAGATAAAAATTTATCTTGATTAACATTTTTATAATATAAATAAACATCTTTATCTGGTGCAGCGTTGTAAATAAAAGGCTTATTTTTATATAAATACGAAAAGTTTTTAAATTTGTCTTTATTGTTTTCGAATATTTTAAAGCCTATTTGCTCTTTTTCCATATTTTGTATAATTTTTTCAAAAATATTATACTTATTTTCTAGGTTATAATTTCCTTTTAAATAGATATGTCCTAAAGCATAACCTATCATATTATCGTTAGTTTCTTTAAATATATATTCCATAATATATAAAATATTATCGCTAAATATATAGTTTCCATTAATAGCTACATACATACAGTAATTTAAGAAATATTCTATAACCTCATTATCTATATCTTGGTTATATAACGTTAAAAATATCTTTTCTGTATAGTTATTTATGTTGTTTGTGTATATAGTAAGCTTTAATATATATTCATCTATTTCTTTTTTTGTAATACCTATATTTTCCAAGCTTTTTCTAAGCTCTATCCATTCTTTAAGGCCACCTTTATATTCTTTTAAAACAATATATATAAAAAGATTATCTATTTTAGAACGCATTAAAAGCTCATATGCAAAAACTGCTATATCTTTGTCATATTTTTCGTGTTCGCTTATATTTTTTATAGCATAAAATAATGTATCATCATCTAAAATATGTGCTTTTTTCTTAATTATTTCAATAGCTTTTTCATATTCTTTACAGAATACATAAGATTTAACTATATTGTCTATATATTTATCGTTTATATATTTTTCTAAAACTTTTTTATAATAATCTGTTGCTATTTTATAATTATTGTTGTAAAAGTAAATATTAGCAATGCTTAATAAAATCTTCATTTTAAAACTTAAAGATATATTTTTCAAATTTAAAGTGTTTTCTAAAATTTCTATTTTATCTAACCCTAAATTATCTAACTTTAAATAATATTTAACTGTATTTATTAAGGTTAAATCATCTTTATATCCTCTTTCATAAAATTTATAAAAATATTTACCGTTAGTACCTTCTATAACCTTATCTATTTTTATATTACAGTTTATAATTTCCTTTTTATCTTTTGAAAAAACATAATAATAAAAGTTAGAAGAAATAGCCTTTATAACAACCTTGTTATCTCTTATTTCATATTCTTTTATATTATCTATTTCATAATCTTTTATAAAAATAAATTTTGCATTATCATTATTTATATAAATTTCATATAAAAAATTATTAGGGTATAAAACATCTAGTATTTTTCTTTCTTCGATGGAGTTTTCTTGCACAAAATCTAGCATATATTTATATATAGTGTAATAATATTTACCTGTACACCCTTTTTCTAAAAAATAAGCTCCATATTGTAATATTTTGTTTTTATGCTCTGTTACTAAATCAATGTATTTTTTATCACTTAATATAATATGATATACAAAGCTCATTATTTCTAAATCTGTGCTAGGTTCATTTAAAAACTGCCTTATAGGATAAAGGCCTATATTATCAATATTAGATTTATAACAAGCTTTTATATAGTTTTTAATTAAATTAGGTAATAATATTTGCCTGTTTATCGCCTCTTTAAAGAAAAAATAACTTTCGTTTGTGTGTATATTTTTTTCAAGGTAAGCTTGGCAAATTTTTGAAAGGATAAAATCGAAGTTATATTCTTCATACATCTTTTTATTAAATGTATTTTCATTACAATCAAATATTATGCTGTTTTCATATCTAAAAATAGATTTTTCTATGTTTAATCCATTGTATAAAGCCCATTTTATATAATCTTTATATGTTTCTTTGTTAAAGCTTATAAATTTTGAGTTTTTTTCGAAAATATTATACAAAACTATGTTTTTCCAAAAGTTATTTTTATCAGTTAAATCTATATTTTCAATAACATCTCTTTCGCTATTATCTATTAATAAATTTAAAAAAGTTATATATAAATCAACATTTCTGTTATCAAAGCTTTGGAGTGATTTAATATATTTGTTAGTACCTCTTATAGAACCTTTTTTAGCTTTTATAAGACCTTGCAAAAACAAATAAAATGTATATTTTTCTGTATCGCTATTTTTTAAATATTTTTTATATTTTGATATACTATTATTAAAAAATTCTATTTTTTCTTTGTCCTCTATATTAATTATAAAGAAAAATATAGCAAGCATAATATCCATATCAGATTTGTTTTGGTTTAGATATTCGGCACAATGGTTGTAAGCTTTGTTTAAATAATCTATTTTTTCTGTATTTAAAAAGCCTAGATAATATCTATTTAAAAGCATTATAAGCCTTTTTTTTGTTTTTTTGTTATTATATTGTATTTCTATATTATTAATGCTTTTTTCTATTAATTTCATTACCTTACTCCTATATTAAACTGTTGCCAATGTATATCTTTTTTTCCATTTTATATACTTTGTCTTTAAAAATAGCTTTTATAAGTATATCGCTTTCTATGTTAGTTTTTTTTGTAAAATCCATCTGAGCCTTTAAAAACCCTGTTAGCTTTACATCAAAATTTATCTCGCTGTATTTTGATATAAGATATTTTTTACCTTCAAAAAATACAAAAGTATCTTTAGGTACAATTTCTATAAGCATATCCTCATCTATATTATTTAAAATTTTTATGCACCCTTTATCTGTAGGTAAAAAATATTCTTTTTCAAATAAAATTTCAATAGGGTTTTTTTTGCTAATTTCTATTGTAATACTTTCGTTTAATTTATTAAATAAAATTTTTCTTCTTTCAAAAAAACTATTAATTTTATTTTTTAGTATTCTAAATTCTAGGTTAAAATTGCCTTCTTCATCAAAATCTTTATTAGTTATTTTGTTTTTAGATAGCTTTATAAAATCTATATCTTCATCTATATAAATATCTTCTTCAAAATACCCTGTACCTATTAACTTTAAAGGGATTAGCCCTATAATTTCAGAATCTTTTTTAGTATTAAAATATTTATATTTAAAAACTTTTTGCGTTATTTTCACATAAGTTTTTTCTTTTAATTTAGCAAGCACAAAAAAGTTATCAATAGCCCTTTGTTTATTTGCATCTTTTAATATTTCTTCTACTACATCTATATGCTTGTAATTTATGTTTTTAAGCCAAAGCATAAATTCATAAGAATAAAAAATTCTTATAGCTTCAATGTAATTTTTTAAATAATAACTATAAAAGTCTTTTATAGTGTATATTTTTTCGTTGTTACATTCTAAATAATCAAAATTAGCTATAGTAATATAAACAGGTATATAAATTTGTCCACCATTAGATATTATTATTATTTCACTTTTTATAAAATCACCACTAGAATATATAGATGGAACTAAATTATAGCCTATTTTTACATCGTTACCTTCAAAGCTATTTTTATCTAAAACAAGACATTCTGTATTAGATATAACATCGCCAGATAATATCCCCCCACCTATATTTTTAATGCTAATAACACCACTATTTTTTTCGTTCATATTTATAGCTATTTTATCTACATCTATTTCTATATCTGGTAAAGGGTATTCTAAAAAGTTTTTTAAATCCATTTTTTTACCTTCTTTACATATTTTCTAAAATTTACTATTTTTATTATAAATGATTTTTTCAAAACTAGCAACTTTTTATATAAATAATTGTTGAAATAAATCTCTTTTTAATTTAATATATATATTGATAAATTATTTTAAAGGAGGATACTTATGCTAACACACGGTGGAGATTTAGATATTATAGAAAAAAACTATAATATAGCAAAAAAAGATATTATAGATTTTAGCGGAAATATAAACCCTTTAGGTATATCTAGCAAGATAAAAGATGTTATAATAAATAACATAGATGTTATAACCACATATCCAGATAAAGATTACAGTAGCTTAAAAGATTCTATAGCTAACTATTGTAACTGTAATAAAGAGCATATAATAGTAGGTAGCGGTGCTACAGAGATTATTTCTTTGTTTATAAAGAATTTAGCACCTAAAAATGCAATAGTTATCTCTCCTGCTTATTCCGAATATGAAAGAGAGCTTAAAAACAACAACTGTAACATAATCTATTTTTATTTAAAAGAAGAAGAAGATTTTTTACTTAATATAAATAGGCTTTTAGACATAATAAATGATGATATAGATTTAGTTGTATTATGTAACCCTAACAACCCAACAGGCACAGCTATAAATACAGATGAAATAAAGCTTATTTTAGATAAGGCAAAGTTTTTAATGATAGATGAAACTTATAATGAATTTTCCAGTGATTTTGATGATATTTGTAGTACAAGCCTTGTTAATGATTATGATAACCTTTTTGTTATAAGAGGTACATCAAAGTTTTTTTCAACACCTGGTATAAGGCTTGGATATGGAATTTGTAAAAATAAAAATATTTTAGAAAAAATAAATATATATAAAGACCCTTGGAGCGTAAATTCTTTTGCTAATTTAATAGGCATTACAATGTTTAACGATAAAGATTATATTAAAAAAACAAAAGATTTAATATTTAAAGAAAAAGAGTATATGTTCAAAGAACTTTCCACATTAAAAAATTTAAAGCTTTATAAAACAAAAAGTAATTTTATACTTTGTAAAATTTTAAATAATAAAACAACATCTACAAAGCTTTTTGAGAGCTTAATAAAAGAAAATATATTAATAAGAGATGCTAAAAGCTTTGTATCTTTAGATGATAGCTTTTTTAGGTTTTGCATTCTTTCAAGAGAGCATAACAAAATGTTAATAGAAAAATTAAAAAATATTTTAAAATAATTAAGAGGTGCTAAAGATGATAGTTAATAACCAAAAAATAGATGTTTTAGATTTAACAAAAGAAGAGGCTTTAGAAGAGGCAAAGCGTTGCCTTAATTGTAAAAAACCATTATGCGTTCAAGGTTGCCCTATAGAAAATAACATACCGCAGTTTATAAATGCTTTTGTAAATGATGATTTGGCCCTTGCTTATGAGCTTTTAATGGAAAAAACAAACCTACCCGCTATATGTGGTAAAGTTTGCAACCACGAAAAACAATGCGAAGGAAATTGTGTTTTAGGGATAAAGAAAACTCCTGTAAAAATAGGTAAAATAGAAAATTTTATAGCAAACTTTGCTTATGAAAACAATTTAATAAATAATGAAAAAAAAGCATCTAACTTAGGTAAAGTTGCTATCATTGGTTCAGGTCCTTCTGGGCTTAGCTGTGGTTATATACTTGCTAAAGAAGGTTTTAATGTGGATATTTATGAAATGGAAGAAAAAGCTGGAGGTATTTTAACTTACGGCATACCTACTTTTAGATTGCCTAGCTATAATGTTGATAGAGAAATAGAAAAGCTTAAAAACCTTGGCGTTAATTTTACATTTAACCAAAAACTAGGCAAAGATTTTACAATACAATCTTTAAAAGATAAAGGATATGATGCTATCTATGTATCTATAGGTGCAAATATGAAAAAATCTATAAATGTAGAAGGCGAAGATATGGAAGGTGTTATCCACGCCAACCATTTTTTAACAGAATATGCTAAAAATAATATTTTAATAGATAAAGATGATGTTGTTTTAGTTATAGGTGGAGGTAATGTTGCTATGGACGCATCTAGAACTGCAAAACTTGTAGCAGATAACACAACTGTGGTTTATAGAAGAACACAAAAAGAAATGCCTGCATCTTTAGAAGAATATGAAGAGGCAGTTAAAGATAATGTACCTTTTATGTGGAGATGTAGTCCTTTAGAGTTTATAGGAGAAAATAACAAATTAACAGGCTTAAAAGTTAAAAATTTAGACACAGATGAAGATTTTGTAATCCCTTGCACAAAAGTTTTAACTGCCATAGGGTCAAAACCTGTTATTGATGATAAAGATATAGCCTTAGATGATTGGGGTTGTATAAAAATTTCAGAATCTCCTTTTGGTATGACAAATATAGACGGTGTTTTTGCCGGTGGTGATGTTGTAACAGGAGCTAACACTGTTGTTGTTGCTATGCGTGAAGGAAGAAAAACTGCTCATAGCATAAAAGATTATATATTATCAAGATAAATACATATTTTTTAAACATTTAGCCATAATATACTTATAAAGGAGTGATTTTATGGCTAAAGCAGGTATGAAAAGACCAGGTAAAAACAGTCAAATTAAAACAGAAAGCAATAAAAAACATAATAATCCTAAAAATACACTAGAACCTGTTCCTGAAATACAAAATAAATCTAAATAAAACAACAATAAAATAAGGGCTATATAGCCCTTATTTTATTGTTGTAATAAACTTTTAACAACCTGGCTTACAGTTTTGTTATCTGCTCGCCCTTTCGTCCTTTCAGAAACTAACGCCATAACTTTGCCCATATCTTTCATTGAGCTAGCGTTGGTTTCTTTGATTGCATATAAAACGATTTCGTTGATTTCTTCAACGCTTAACTGTTCGGGAAGGTAAGATTTTAAAATCTTAAGTTTTAAGTTTAATTCGTCAATTAAATCTTGTCTGCCACTTTTTTCAAAGTCAGGAAGCACATCATTGCATTTTTTTATCTCTTTGATAATAACTTCAATAACACCGTCATCTTCAAGTTCAATTTTTTGGTCTTTCTCGATTTGAAGAATACCAGCACGAACCATCTGAATGGTATCTTTAAGGATATTATCCTTTTGCTTCATAGCCTCCTTCAAATCAGCAAAAAGCTGCTCTTTTAATGACATACACATCATCCCTTTTATTAGTTAAATTTACGTTTTCTAGCTGCTTCAGACTTTTTCTTGCGTTTTACGCTAGGTTTATCATAAGCTTCTCTTTTACGAACCTCGCCCATAATACCAGCTTTAGCACAACTTCTTTTAAATCTACGAAGAGCACTATCTAAAGATTCATTTTCTTTAACTCTAACTTCTGACATTTGAATTCCCTCCCTCCGGTTACCTTGTTATATGCAATATGCACTACAAAATTATACACAATTTTTGGGAAATAGTCAACTACCTTAATAAATTTTTTTTATTTTTTATTTAAATATATTTATATATAAATTATTGACAAAACAAAATTTTAATGATATTATTTTTATATAAATTTTAATATAACGTTTTGTACAACTGGCGGTATGTGAATTAACACAAGGGAGTACAAAATTTGTCTATCGTCCGTCTGGGTAATTTTTATTGCACAGGTGGGCTTTTTTATTTTATAAAAATATATTTAAAGGAGATTATTATGAAAGCATTAATTAGTGTATCTGATAAAACAGGTATTGTAGATTTTGCAAAGCAATTAGAAAGCTTAAACATTGAAATTATATCAACAGGTGGTACTTATAGCTTGCTTAAAGAAAATGGTATAAAAGTTATTAATATATCTGATGTTACAGGCTTTCCTGAATGCCTAGATGGTAGAGTTAAAACATTACACCCTAGCATACACGCAGGTATATTAGCTATAAGAGATAACAAAGAGCATATGGCTCAAATAGAAAAGCTAAATATTGAGCTTATAGACATTGTTGTAGTTAACTTATATCCTTTTAAAGAAACTATATTAAAACCAAATGTATCTTTAGAAGATGCTATAGAAAACATCGATATAGGTGGACCTACTATGCTTCGTGCTGCTGCTAAAAACTATCAAGATGTATCTGTTATTACATCTAGCGATGATTATGCTAAAGTTTTAGACGAGCTTAAAGCTAACGGCAAAGTTTCTAAAGAAACTAACTTCTATCTTTCTGCAAAAGTTTTTGCTCATACAGCTCAATATGATACACTCATAGCAAACTATATGAAAGAAAAAGCAAATCTTCCTAAATATGATGATACATTAACATTAACTTTTGAAAAAGTACAAGATATGCGTTATGGTGAAAACCCTCATCAAATGGCTTGCTTTTATAAAGAAATCGGAAATAATGAAGGTATGCTTACAAACTTTAAACAGCTTCACGGAAAAGAAATGTCTTTTAACAATGTAAACGATACAAACGGTGCTTTAGAGCTTTTAAAAGAATTTAATGAGCCTACAATCGTTGCTTGCAAACATTCTAACCCTTGTGGTGTTGCTAGTGCTAACAATATATATGATGCTTACATAAAAGCTTATAACGCAGACCCTACATCTATCTTTGGGGGCATAGTTGTGTCTAACAGAGAAATAGATGAAAAAACTGCCCAAGAAATGAGCAAAATATTCCTTGAAGTTGTTCTTGCACCATCTTTTACAAAAGAGGCTTTAGATATATTAACAAAAAAACCTAATATACGTTTATTAACTTTAGATAACATAGATAAAAAACAACCTAATACTGCCTTTGATATCAAAAAAGTTTCTGGAGGTATATTAGTACAAGATGTTAACAACGAGCTTTTAGATGAAAACAACTTAAAAGTTGTAACAAAAAGAAAACCTACAGATAAAGAGCTAGAAGATTTAATCTTTACTTGGAAAATAGTAAAATACGCAAAATCTAACGGTATAGCCCTTGGCAAAGATAAACAATCTATAGGTATAGGAAATGGACAAGTAAACAGGATATGGGCTACAAAACAAGCTATAGAACACGGTGAAGAAATGATAGATAAAGATGCTGTTAAAGATAGCGTTTTAGCATCTGATGCTTTCTTTCCTTTCGATGATTGCGTAAGAGAGGCTATCAAGCACGGAGTTACTGCCATAATTCAACCTGGTGGCTCTATAAGAGATGAAGATTCTATAAAATTATGTGATGAACATAACATAGCAATGGTATTTACAAACATAAGACATTTTAGACATTAATTTTATACTTATATTACAAAAGGTGTATTGAAATTCAATACACCTTTTGTAAATTTTTTATTCATATATTGCTGTTTTTGTACTACTGTCCCATTTTACATTCATTCCTAATGCTTCTCCTAGTGGTCTAAATGGTACAAACACTCTTCCATCTTTTATTTCTGGTACTATTCCATTTCCCATATTTACAGCTTTTCCGTCTACTATCATATTATTATTACCTACTGTAAATTTTATTGATTTACTATCTTTAAATATTGCTACTGTTTTTGTACTAGCATCCCACATCATATTGTCTTCTCCTACCAATGCTACTGATACAAATCTTAATGGAACATATACAGAGTTATTACTACTGTTTATATATGCTGGTGTGTCTAATGCTACACTTATATCATTTACTGTTGCTACTTTCTCTCCTACTTTTAATTTTACCGATTTTGCACTTTCATTTTTTGTGTTTGTTACTTGAGTTGAAGCATTATTTTTATTATTTAATTCTGCTTCTGCTTTTAATCTTGTTATGTTTTTATCTTCTATTATTATTTGATTTTCTCCTGTACCATATATTGCTCTTCTTGCTCCAAATATTTCATTTCCACTTCCATATTTAAAATCTCTTGAATTTAATTGATCTGGTGTATGATATGGTAAATATACTGTATCTACTCCATAAAATGAACTTTCATTTATATATTCTACTGTTGATGGTATTGTTACATTTTCTAAATTATAACATTTATAAAAAGCACCACTATTTATTCTTTTTAATCCTTCTGGTAAAGTAACACTTTTTAGGTTATAATAACTAATAAATGCTTGATATCCTATTTCTTCAATATTAACACCAGCTAATGCACTTGGTATTACTACATTTTCATCATAGTGACCTGCATAACCAGTTATAGATTTATTTTTTATATCTATAATAAAATTACCATCCAAAGCATCTCCATATTCTAAAAGCTTCTCAACTGTATCTATTTCAATCTTTGCTTTTGTAATATCCTTTTGTTTTTCTGCACTAGGTATTTCATATTCTTCAATATTAGACTTTGCATCTATATAAGTAGCCCCCATAACAACTTGTGTTGATAAAAATACACTTAATGTAATTGACAATAAATTTTTTAGTTTCATAATATACCTCCTAAAATTCTCATTATTAGTATTTTACATTATTTAACTATTTATGTCAATCTTTCTAATTTATATAATGACTTAAGAATTTATTTTTATACAAAATATATTATTATCCTCTTTTGTAAATATAAATTTTGTATCTTCTAATATGCCGTTAATAAAGCTATTTACAAAATCATAATATATGTTAATAGCTATATTTATATTATCCCAATATTTTTTATGCACACAAATTCTTCTTTCAAAAGCTATGAAATCTTGGTTTTTATCTAAAACATTTTTTGCTCTATCACAAGGCATACCGTCTAGCAAGTTATCATCAATAGCTTTAAATATAACCTGTGCATCTTCCTTGTTATCTAGCTTAATATCTCTACCAAAATAAAAAAATATTTCTTTAATTTTATCTATGTTTTTTATATCTTTATCTAAAGCATATTTTGTTACATAAGCAAGCCTATTTTCTACAACATTAACCTTTTCTTGTAACCAACCGTGTATATTTTGTGTATCTATCATATCTTCTAAAGGCTTGTTATCTAAATAACCATATTTTTCATCAAGCTCTTTTATTATTTCTTCTATATTTAAAGATTTTATTATATTTTCTGTTATTTTGTTTTGCAATTCTATTTTATTATATAGCCAGTAGTGTATTGGACCTAAAAATAAACTCATATGTTACCTCCTCTATATAAATTTTTTACAAGCAAGAAGCCCTATTATTGTTTTAGAATCAACTATTTCACCTGTATATATCATATTTATAGCTTCATCTAAAGGTATCTTTTTAACTTCAATAAATTCGTCATCATCAAAATTAAAGCTTCCTTGCTCTAAATCTTTTGTAAAATATATGTGTAATTTTTCTGTGCAAAATCCAACTGTAGGATACATTGTAGTAATATGCACTAAATCTTTAGTTTTAAAAGAGGTTTCTTCCTCAAGCTCCCTCATAGCACAAATTTTAGGGTCTTCACCTTCTTCTAGCATACCTGCTGGTATTTCTAATATCATTTTGCCTGCAGGGTGTCTATATTGCTCTACTAATATAACATTATTATCTTTATCAAGAGCAACAACAGCAGTTGCGTCACCTCTTAGAACAACCTCTCTTTTAGCAGTGTTTCCATCAGGCAAAGTTATTGTATCTACCTTAACATCTATTATTTTACCGCTAAATACAATTTCACTTTCTGTAGTTTCATAAGGTTTTTTCATAGTTTATTCTCCTTTATTAATTTAGGGTGTAGATTACCTACACCCTTTAAATATAAAATATTAAAATTCTGCATTTTTAGCAGTTCTAGGGAAAGGTATAACATCTCTAATGTTAGCCATACCTGTTAAGTACATAACGCATCTTTCAAATCCAAGCCCAAAACCTGCGTGTCTTGTGCCACCAAATTTTCTAAGCTCTAAATACCACCAATAGTCTTCTTCGTTAAGGCCAAGCTCTTGCATTCTTTTTGTAAGTACATCAAGGCGTTCTTCTCTTTGGCTACCACCTATAAGCTCGCCAACTCCTGGCACCAACAAGTCCATAGCAGAAACTGTTTTGTTATCATCATTTAGTCTCATATAAAAAGCTTTTATATCTTTAGGATAGTCTGTAACAAATACAGGTTTTTTAAATACCTTGTCTGTTAAATATCTTTCGTGTTCTGTTTGTAAATCTATACCCCATTCTACAGGATATTCAAAATCTACATCTGCTTTTTTAAGGATATCTATAGCCTCTGTATAAGTTATCTTACCAAAGTCATTTTTAACAATATTTTCTAACCTTTCAATAAGTCCTTTATCTACAAAATCATTAAAGAATTTTATTTCTTCTGGAGCATTTTCTAAAACATAGTTTATTATATATTTTAACATATCCTCAGCAAGGTTCATATCATCATTTAAATCAGCAAATGCAATTTCAGGCTCAACCATCCAAAATTCTGCTGCGTGTCTTGCAGTGTTAGAATTTTCTGCTCTAAATGTAGGGCCAAATGTATAAACATTTTTAAATGCCATAGCATAAGCCTCTGCAGATAACTGACCGCTAACTGTAAGGTTAGCCTCTTTAGCAAAGAAATCTTTGCTGTAATCTACCTTGCCTTCCTCTGTTTTAGGAACATTTAATAAGTCAAAGTTTGTTATTTTAAACATTTCCCCTGCACCTTCACAGTCGCTACCTGTTATGATTGGAGTATGCACATAAACAAAGTTTCTTTCATTAAAAAACTTGTGTATAGAATATGCAATTAAAGAACGTACTCTAAATACAGCAGAGAATGTATTTGTTCTAGGTCTTAAATGTGCTATCGTTCTAAGGTATTCAAATGTATGTCTTTTCTTTTGTAAAGGATAATCTGTAGGAGCTTCTCCTTCTATATCGATAGCTGTAGCTTTTATTTCAAAAGGTTGCTTATTTTCTGGTGTTTCTATAAGGTTTCCTTTTACAACTAAGCTAGCACCAACGCCAAGCTTTTCTATCTTTTCAAAATTTTCTAAGCTATCATCAAAAACTACCTGAACACCTTTAAAAAAGCTACCGTCATTAAGCTCTATAAAGCCAAAAGTTTTTGAGCTTCTCATAGTTTTTATCCAACCACAAACTGTTATTTCTTCCCCAGTATATTTTTTTGTTTCTTTAAAAAGTTGTTTTATTTCTGTGTACAAAAAATCATCTCCCTTTATATTATTTACTAAAATAAATATACTATGTTACATTATAACCTATTTTTTTAAATTTTGCATTAACTTTTTTAATTTTTTATAAAAATTTCCTTTTTAAAATATTATTTTTGTGTTATAATTTTAATATCAAATAAATTTTATTTATTTTAGGAGGTAATTATTATGGCTAAAAAACATTATAGAGCTTTTAAAAAACAATTAGAGCTAACTTCTCCAAAAGGCACTTTTATTACTAATAATCAAAAATCTAAATTAATGATTTTAAGCGTAATATTTCTTGCTTTAGTATTTGTAAAAGGCTTATTTTTAGGTTATATTTTAGGAAAAAGAGACTAATTTTAACCTAAATTTAAAGAGGTATGTTAGATGCATAAAAGGCTATAGGAAAAGCTATAGCCTTTTATATTGTTTATTATTTTTTAGTTCATTAATAATAAATCTGTCATTTTATATATTCTCAAAAGTACTTAGTATATTTAACTTTCCAAACCCCCAAATATTATTAGGGTATATTTGATTATTTTCTCTTATAGCACCTGATATAAAATATCCATTTATAGAAACAGTATTAATAGCTGGGCTATTTCCCTTTACTATAGCCCATTCTAACATTTGAGCAGAACAACCTGTTGATATGGCCGTTGCTATACTTGTTCCTGTTATTGTATCTATATCCCCATTTTCATTAATACAGCTAACATTTACCGCTGGTGCACATAATACAGGTCTTACATCATTTAGCCTTGTTGGGCCTCTTCCTGATTTTATAAAAATACTTCCATCTAAATGATTATATCCGCCAACTGCTAAAATAGAGCTAGCTGTTGCTGGAAGCGTTGTTGTATAAAATGGGTCTGGGGTTAGAAAAAATGTATCTTCTTTTAAAAAATTGCTAATTGGCAACCAAGAATGTATATCCCCTATTACAATGTTTTCTCCATATATATTTATTTTCCAAATACCACTACCTGGCTTTATAAATCTAAGTAATGTTAATTGTCCACTGCTTTCAAAGCTTTTGTTGTAATACTGTACTCTTATTCTTGTATCACTAAGAGGTAAAAATATTTCTTCATCATAGTTATCTCGTGGTGGTATCCTTCCTGTAGATTCTCCTATAGGTGATATTATTTCTATACTTATTTTATCTGGAGGATATGCTACTATGTTTAATATTACCCCTTTCTCATCTTCTGCTATTTTAAATTCTAAAGTTTTTTTATCGTTGTTTCCATTTAGCTTTACCAAGGCGTGATGTTGAGCATTGCTTTCGTTTCCGCTACATACACTTAAGCTTATGCCATTTTTAACAGCTATATTTGATATATATTGTTCTAATATAGAAAGTCCGTTGTGAAATCCACTATTTGACCCCATACCAATACATATAGCTAGAGGTTTATTTAGCTCTACAGATTTTTCATATAGATATTCTATACCAAGCATCAAATCTGCACTACTATAAGATGGAACTCCTTCTGGAATAAATTCATACTCTCTTAAAGCTTTGTTAGCTTGCTTTAATTTAACTATAACAAGCTCTGCATCTGGTGCGACACCTATAAAGTCTTTTTGTAAATTTTCTCTCCCTGCACATACACTAGCTATTTTCGTACCGTGGCCTATATCATCTTTAGATAGCACAATATCAAAAGGGTTATCACTGTTGATAGCTCTATTTATATCTTCCCTTGTATATTCACTACCAAAACAATATCCATTAGGTGCATTTCCCTGTATGCTTTGGTCCCATATACTAACAATTTTTGTTGTGTTATCTTCGTATATAAATTCATCTAAAGTATAGTTTATGCCTGTATCAACAATACCTATTAAAACACCCCTTCCTTTTAAATTTAAAAAAGGTTGGTTTTGTATAGCTAAAACTCCTGTTGCCTCTAAAGCAGATTTATCCATTAAACCTAAATTATAAGGCTGTTGCAATGCTATTTTTGCTCTTTCTTCTTCTGTTATAAGGTTTAGTTTGTCTTTTTCTATATATAATATAGCAAAGTCCCCTGTTAAAATTTTACATATGCTTATAAAATCGTATTTTTCAATTACTTTTTTTGTTTCTCCATTATATTGAGCAAACATAGATATATATTTTTCCGAATAAGCTATTTCACTATCATTTTCTATATTTTTAACAGATATCAATGTATTCTTATATTTTTCTAGTATATTTAATGTGTCTAACAAACACAAATTCCCATATCCAAACTCTTTATTAGGATAAATTAAACTTTCTTTTCTTTTAGCTCCAAGCCTTAAAAAAGCTTTCAATCTTTGACCATATAAAAATAAATCATTCCTGTTTACAATACCCCATTCCATTAGCAAAGCACAAGCCCCTGTAACAAAAGGTGCCGCCATACTGGTGCCTGAAAATGTGTCATATGCGGTTGTCAAGATAAAACTTAAAAAAATTATTTAAAATTTTTAAAATTCTATAATATTTTTATTTTATACCTTAAAATAATTCAAATATTACATTTTTATAATTTAATTCGGAAGAAGACATTTTCTAACCTAATTTTTAATTTTTGATATAAGCTCATATTAAAAACACTACTGATATTGCACATATGAGTAACTACATAAACATAATTTAGATAGTTTCCTCCATTTCTATGAACTTTAAATACTCTTCTTCTTTTAGTAATTCACTTAATTTATCATTTTGTAATTTTGATAAATAATCTATTTTTTTATTACACTTTTTACTACTTATGTATAAAAATATTAATAATATACTAGATAATTCATACTTATTATTATAAAAATAGCTTTCTAAAATTATGTATATATTATCGTAATCCTTTTTTGAATAAAATAATAATAATTTATGTACTGTAGAAATTTTAACATAATTACTCTTTAAAATAATACTTTTACAGATATTGGTATTATATCTTTTTTGTTTAATTATATATTCATTTGATTCATTTCCTAAAATTAAATTATTTAAAATATAAATTGCCTTGTGATAGCTGTATGATTTTATATAACAATTTATTTTTTTATTTTTACCTTTAAGCATATTAAAATCACCATATTCTAATCTTTTATTATACTCATTTATAAACTCACTAGGTTTACAATTTATATCTAGTTTTTGTGTTTCATAATATTGTATAATATCCAACATATCCCATTTAAAAAAGAAATTTTTATATTCTCTTATATCATCTTCTTTTGTATCAATAAAACTATTATTTATAATTTGAGTAAATTTCATATACTTTTTATCTATACCAACTTTTTTTATAAAAAAACAAATAGTTATAATAAAAACTATTATTTGAATGGTATTTAATCTAAGATAGTTGTCTACACCACTTTTTAAACTGTTGAAATTTTCTAGTTGAACATTCTCTATCATAAGATTTTTACCAAATCCTAATAAAACAACTAATAATAATAATGCTATTATTACACCTCTTAATCTATTATATTTTATATTAAAAAAAATATATATTTTTTTTAATATATTTATTTCTCTATATTCTTTTAATTTCATAATTACTCCTATAATACATAATAACAAATTTAACCTTTATTATTATATACTATTTTATAGATTTTTCAAGCCTTTTATATTTTATTATAAACTTAAGGCATAATCAAGTTCATTAATAAATAATGTTTTGATTATGCCTTATCTTCTTTTTTATCAATTTTTTAAGCATTAGTAATTTTTACATTGAATATATTAAATCAGGATTTTTTAAATTATTAAGTTTAACTATATCATATTGTGTTAAACTTTTTAACTAAACAACAAAGAGCATATCATAATTGAACAACATATAATATTATCAATGTAAAACTAAAAAAATTATTCAAAATTTTTAAAATTCCATAATATTTTTATTTCATTATTGTCATATATATAAATTTTTTTAACAAAAGTATCTACCATTTCTTTAGTTAGCTCGCTACAATTTATATATTTTTCAAATAGCTTATTTTCATTGTCAACATTTTTAAGCTCTTTAGTACTTAAATTTATTTCTTCTATTTCTTGCTTTATTTCATTTATAAGCTCTGTCTTTTCCATCTTCATTTTTAAATAATTTTCTCTAGTTATTTTTTTATAAGCATACTGTTCATATAAATATTTGTTTTGGGTATTTATTTCATCAAGTTTATTTTCTAAAACTGATATTTTACTTTTTAAAGATGATATATTTTGTACATAATCATTTTTTTCTAAAGCTAAAGCTATTTGCTTTTTTAAGCTTTCAAACACTATTTGCTTTAAATTACCTTCAACAATAGAAACATTTTTACATCTTTCATTTTTGCTTTCATATCCAGTCTTACAATGATACCCTTTTTCATTATTTTGATTAATATATTTTTTATGTAAGCCATATTCACAAAAACCACATTTTAACTTATATGCAAATATATTTTTTACTTGTGTATTACGCTTTTTAACTTCAACATTATTAATTTCATAAAATAATTTTTTGTCTATTATAGGCTTATGTGTATTTTCTATTTTTATAATTTCATTATCTTTATATTTTGATATTGAAGTGTTAAATTTTGTTGTTGTCGTTCCTATATAAACATCGTGTTTTAAAATAGCTTCTATATCCCCACTTTTCCATATTTTATTTTTATTAATTATAGGATAGCTATTTCTTATATTATTTTTAGCTTTAAAATAGCTTCTATTGGGTATTTTTTCATCATTTAATATTTTTGCTATTTGAGTGTTGCTTTTGTTTTCAGATTTTAATTTAAAAATCATTTTTACAATATAAGCCGTTTCTTCGTCTATTTCAAGTTTTTGTGTTTCTTTATTTATTTTATATCCAAAAGGTGCAAATGCGTGTATATAATACCCCTGCTTTGCTTTAGACATCATTCCCGTTTTAACTTTTTTAGATAAATCTTTTGAATAGTAGTTATATAATATATTTTTAAAAGATATATCCAAATCTACTGTACAATTTTTATTTTTAATGCTATCATAATTATCATTTATGGATATAAACCTTACATTTAAAAATGGAAATACTTTATCTAAATAGTTGTTTACCTCTATGTACTCTCGACCAAATCTGGACAAATCTTTTACTATTATGCAATTTATTTTTTTATTTCTTATATCTTCTATTAATAATTTAAAGGCAGGACGCTCAAAGTTAGTCCCAACATAGCCATCATCAGCATAGTAAAACTTATTGCTATTTAAAAAATCTTCTTTACTATCAATAAAGTTTTCTATCATAGATTTTTGGTTTAAAATACTTTCACTTTCTATTTTCTGCTTATTTTCATCTTCAACTGATAATCTAGTATATATCCCTATATTATATTGCATTTTTCAAACTCCTTTCAATTTCATTTATTTCAGTATATATTTTGTTATACTCATCTGCATAATTGAAAGTTATTTTTATTGTAGTTTTATCATATACAACTATTTCTTTTACTAAAATGTTCAAAAGTTCTTTTGTTAAAACTTTACTATTTTTAAATTTTAAAAAGTTTTTTAAATATTTATTGTCTTTATTAAGATTATTGTCTATATAAGTTAAATCTTTTTCTATCTTTTCCATTTCGTCTTTTAGCTTAATTTCCTTTTTATTGTAACTGTTTTTAAGGAAAAAATATTCTTTTTCATCTAATATGTTTAATGCATAATCTTCATATATTTTTTTATATAAATTCTGTATTTTACATATTTCTACTTCTATTTTTTCTAAACTATTTGTAAGTTTTTCTTTTGTAAAATATATAGCCATATTATTTTTATTAATAAGTTTTTCTAAATCAAGGCCTATTTCTATTTGCTTTTTAATCTGCACAAAAACAAGCTCTTTAATAAAATCTTCTTTAACACTTTCTTTAAACTCACATTGCTTCTTATCAGAATAATAGCATTCAAAAAACCTGTAAATAGAAACGCCATTTTTAGTATTTTTAAATTTTTCCCTCCTTATTAAATTTTTGCCACAACAACCACATTTAATTAGCCCTTTAAATATATTTTCTGTTTTTTTCTTTTTCAGTTTAATATTGGTTTTTTGTTTTTCATTATATGTTTTAAGTACATTTTTATTAATTTCTTGTACTTTGTAAAACACATCTTCACTTATAATAGGTTTATGTGTGTTTTTAATTTTTCCATAATTAGAAACTATATTACCTATATATACTTGGTTAGATAATATATTTTTTATAGTCGGTTCAATCCAATTTGTATTTTTGTATTTTTCATTTTTTAGTATTCCATTTTTGTATAAATAAGCATATGGGGACAAAATTTTTTCATCATTTAAAGTTTTCGTTATTTTATTATAACTATATCCATTTAGCCTTAAATCAAATATTTTTTGTATTATATGTGATGTTTCTTCATTAACAATAAGTTTGTTTTTGTTATCAGGAGATTTTAAATACCCATAAGGTGCAAAATTCCCAATGTATTCTCCTTTCTTTTGTTTTTCTTTAATAGCACTAATAATCTTTTTAGAAATATCTTTAGCATACAACTCATTTACTATATTTTTTAAATTCATCATTAAAATTTCACTTGAATTTTGGTTGTTGCTATCATAGTTATCATTTATAGCTATAAATCTTACTCCTATATACGGAAATATTTTTTCAAGATAAGTACCACATTCTATATAATTTCTTCCAAACCTAGATAAATCTTTTACTATAACACAGTTTATTTTGCCACTTTTAATATCTTCTAAAAGCTTTTCAAACCCAGTTCTTTCAAAATTTGTACCTGTAGTGTTTGTGTCTGAATATATTTCGCATAAGCTAAATTCTTCTTTGTCTTTAATATAATCTAATATTATATTAATTTGATTTTCTATGCTACTTTCATCTTTTTTAATCTCCGTTAAAGAAGAAAGCCTTGTATAAATTCCTACTGAATATTTGTTTCTATTAGTTGTAACTATATTTTCATTTGTTTTTTTCCTACTTTTTCTAGCCATTTATACAACCTCTAAATCTTCTGCATATTTTTTTAAAGTATTGTATTCATCTTGGTATTTAAAGTGTATTTTAATAGTTCTGTTTTTATATACTGTTATATCTTCAATTAAAGTTACAACTAATTCTCTTGTTAGACATTTTATATTTTTGTATCTTTTAAAATATTCAGTCCATACTTGTTTTGGGGTTGTACCTTTTGATAACTCACTTAAATCATCATTAAATTTTTCAATTATTTTTTTAGTTTCTGTCAATTTTTCACTGTATGATGCATAATAATTTTTATATTCATCTTCTTTTAAAATACCATTTTTTAAATCTTCATATAAATTTAGTTTTAAAAAATCATATTTTTCAAGCTCTTTTTCTGCTTCTTCTATCTGATTTTTAATTTTCTCATATTCTCTTTTAAAATAATATGTACTATCAAGTAAATGTTCTACATCTTCTAAATCTAAAACTAAATTTATTTGATTTTTTACAGCCTCAAATACTATTTCTTCTAATGTTTCAACTCTTAATAAAGAATTTTTACAACCTTTTTTATTTTTCAAATTATTACAAATATAGTACATATAAGGCTTTTCTTTTGTTCCGTTATTTTTTCTAACTAAATTTGCTCCACATTCTCCACATTTTATAATACCACTAAATAAATATACTTTATCTTGATTAGGTGCTATCCTTGTATCTATTTCCATTAATCTTTGTACACATTCAAAAACTTCTTTGGATATAATAGGTTCGTGGTTATTTTTAACAATTATTCGCTCATCTTTAGGAACATAAACGGTTTTTTTTACCTTATGGTTTGGTGTTGTTTTCTTCTTTTGTTCTAAAGTACCTATATATACAGGATTTTTTAATATCCTAAAAATAGATTTAGCTACCCACAAAGCTTTTTCTCTTTTTCTAAAACTTGTACTTATTTTCATTCCTAAAGCTCTTTTATATTCCAGAGGACATAAAATACCTTCATCATTTAATTTTTTTGCTATTCTATCACAACTTAAACCTTCTATTCTATATTTAAAAATATCTTGTACAACTTTACTGGCAACCTCATCAACAACAAGCTTGGTTTTGTCGTTTTTGTCTTTTAAATATCCATAAGTTGGAAAACTGCCTATAAAGTCCCCCTTTTTTCTTTTTGCATCAAGGCTACTTCTTATCTTTAAAGAAATATCTCTTAAATAACTATCGTTTATAAGATTTTTAAAAGGTATAATTAAATTTTCCGTTCCATTTTCACTTTTAAAACTGTCATAGTTATCATTTACAGAAATAAATCTAACTCCCATAAAAGGAAAGATGTCTTCTAGGTATCTACCAACTTCAGTAAAATCACGCCCAAACCTAGAAAAATCTTTTACAACAACACAGTTTATTTTTCTACCTTTGATAAGTTCTAGCATTTCCTTAAAAGCAGGACGCTCAAAATTAGAGCCACTATAACCATCATCAATCATAATTTCTATAATTTCTAAATCTTCTTTATTACTTACAAAATCTATAAGCATATTTTTTTGATTAATAATACTTTCGCTTTCACCTATCTTTTCATCTTCTTTAGATAGACGAAGATACAAACAAGTTTTGAATTTTTCCATATCTTAAACACTCCTAATTTTTAACTTATTAAATTAAAAATACTAGAGCATCAAGAGTTTTTAGTCGTTCTATTTTTTATAATTTTATCACAACTTTTTTCTTGAGTCTAGTATTTTTATAAATTTATATATTCTGTAATTTTTTGATTTAAATCTTCATTGCTATTTTCATCAAATTCAATTATCACTTTATAATCTTTATATCTATAACAGTATGGATTTTTTATTTGTTCTTTATATTTTCTAATTTTTTCTTCCTTGCTATCATTTACATTTATTTTTACTGTTCTTATATCAACAAGTTCTTCTATATTTAAATTTTTATAATATTCAAATTTATTCATTTTATCACTCCTTAAATTTAATTTATTACATTTGTAAATAAATTATTACAATTTAAGTAGCACAATTGGAAAAATAGGTTATAAACTTTACCATATTTATAATTTAATATTTTTAATAACCTATTTCCCCTGTTCTATTACTTAAATTTCTAACATAACAAACGGTCTATTGATTAGATAGACAACCATAACCATTTCAGGCTTCCCCCTAAACGACGTACTACACTCTATACGATGAGTTAAGACTATGTAGAAGTATCATTATATTAAATAAATATCCTAGCAATTAGTTCAATCTATAACCTTTTTGATTATGCTATAATCAAAATTGTTAAAACCTTATCACTACAAACATTTACCGACAAGCGTGTTCTAGTGCGTTGCTTCTTTTATTTAACTTTGTATTTGTTATGTAGTTTATTCAATTTTCAAGGTACATAAGAGAATAAAATCCCCTCATTATCTACCCAATGAGATGGAATTTTGCTAACTAAAAAAATATACAAAATTTATTTTTTTACTAGTATTTTTTTTGTGGATTTTTACAATTCAATTGTTTTTATTAACTTGTCTTTTAACTTTTTTAAAATTTTCTTCTTCTTTTTATGTAAATTTACATTTGAGTAATTCAACTTTTTGGCAAGCTCTCTTTCTGTTTTTCTGTTAAAAAATATTTCTGTTATTATTTCATATTCTTCATCTGTTAAAGTGGCTAAAGACTCCTTTAATAGACTTGTATCTTGTTTAAGTAGTACAGTTTGCTCTAAGTTAAAATCATCTTTTAGTTCTATTCCTTCTTGCTCTAGCTTTTGAATAGATACTTCTAAGCTGTCTTTAAATATCACTTTTTCCCCCTCTACAATAATTTTTCCTGTTTTCTTTTCATACATAAAATAGTCTTCATATCTTCTGCTTCTATTATATGTATTGTAAACTTCTTCACTTACCTCAAATTTTTCTCCATTTAAAAATATATAATGTGTTTTTCTCATTTTTTCTCCTATTCTTTAAATAAATTTTGTTTAAAATTTAAGTAAAGAACAGGTGGTGGCTTTGGTTTTAATACTATATATAAGTATTTAAGGTATAAAAAAATGCAACCAGTTATATATATACTGATTGCACTGTTAAGCATACAACATATGATATTTATATTATAATGTTTTTTTATTTTAGAATAATATATTCTCATAAAAACACCTATAATAAAACTAGAATTATTTATATTAAATATTGTATACCAAATTTTTTAATATTTTTTATTATTTAAAAGTAATTAAATATTGAATAATTTATATATTTTACTAATATTAATATAATATATTATTGTATTATCTACTATATAATTTATTTTATATAATAATATATCTTATTTTTTGTAAATTTTTTATTTATTATCATTTATTTCTAATAATTTAGTTAGAATATCTAACTCTTCTTCTAATAATTTTTCTTCATAAAAATATATTTTCTTTTGAAAAATATAAAATAATAGATAAATCAATAAAAATAAAATTATAATACCTATGATGATACCTATTGATGCTATTATCAAATTACAAATCAAACATAAAATATTCGTTTTTACATCTATATCTATTTCAGCACTATTTAATATTATAGAAATATTTCCTTTGTTTTCATAAAGAAATTTAATTACATTTTCATTTATTGTAGATAACGCTTCTATAAGAAATTTTTCAAAAAAAATAGATATTATAATTGGTATTATTATTATATATAATAAATTTTTAAACGGAGACTCTGGTCTATTTAATTTTCTATACACAATATTTAATCTCTTTGACAATAACATTTCCTTATTCTTTAATAAATCTTCTTTATTTTCATCATAAAATGATTCAATTAGATTTAAAGCATTCTTATAATCAATGTGATTATACTTTTTTTTAGGTTTATTTATTTCATTTCTAATTTTTGAATTTATTTGTTTACCAATTGTATCTTTATTCATAATCTTTAGTTTCCTTCTTTAAATATATTAAAAATTATTTTTAAGTAAATTATTAAATGATAGATTGTCATTTAATTTTAACTTAATGTATAAATTGCAATTAAATACAAGTTATAGCTTGACTACCCATTTGCTCCCAAGCTTTTATAAAATTATTTTTAGGTTGTTTTCTTGTATATCCTGGAAGCATAGGGTCATTATAATAAATATAGTTTTGATCATATCCTGTAATTAATACAGAATGTTCTTTATATGTTATTTTAACTTTACCTTCTTTTGTATTAAAATAACTAAAATGACTACTGCTTAATGGTGAATATCTTGAATTAGTTATTATCCATACAGGGCAATTTTGATTTATATAATAATATAAATCGTTAAAATCTACTCCCGTAAGATTTATTACTCTATCTTTTAGATATTCATTAGCTAATTCATATATAGGTTCATTATAAACTCCATAACCATTTTTATTCTTTTCAGAATATATATCTCCGACAAAACCTTTATGTGGATTGCCACGATATACTTTCCCATTTTCTCTAATAGTAAAAGGTTCTTTTTTTATTTTTTTTGCAAGTTCCATTTTATCAACAGGGACACCTTTGTAATTTAAAAGCATTGCAAGACTTGTAACCTCACATCCTCGAAATAATTCTGGATATTGCCCTATATATGGTACATTTTTTATTTGATATTTATTGGATATTTTAAAATCACTATCCCATACATAAGTTCCATTAGTTCTAAAAAATATACTTGAATTAGCATATTTTTTAGCATATTCTAAAGCATCACTAAAATCATTAACTCTTTTTAATAAGTTAGCATTTTGATAAACTTCATATTTAGGACTACTGTCCCATATAATATCATAGTAACCTTCTTTTTTTATAGAAGAATTAGCATATTTTTTAGCATATTTAAGAGCATCATCATAATTATTGCATTTTTGTATCAAAATATCATTTTGATAGACTTCATATATCCCTTTATAATTAGGGTTTTTTATTAATGAAAATTTACTTTTATCTTCAATATTATATGTAAGAGATAATCCTTCAGAAAATTTTTTGGCTATATCTCCACCTTTAAAAATTATATTGCCATCTTTATCTATGTAATTACTTATACTACTATTTATTGAATATACACTTGCAATACCATCTGTAAAATTAGTAACCTTATCATAAATAATAGGTATAACTTCAGTTCCTTTACTGTCTATAAATCCATATAATAACTTATTATTTTCTTGTAAATTTCCAATTATAGCCATTCCATCACTAAAATTATTTGCATAATCATAAACAATAGGTATAACTTCCCTTCCTTTATTATCAATAAAACCATACTTATTATTTAATGATACTAGAACTTTATTTTCTTTAACAGTTCCTAAACTATCATATAGAGGCTCGGTAATTTTTTGTCCTATTTTATTTATAATTCCCCATTTCCCATTTAGCTTATAACCAGCAATATTTTCAGAAAAATTAATTATGCCATCATATTTAGGTTCTATAACTATCTTATTGTTAGTATTTATGAATCCAAATTTTTTATTTTTTTTAAATCCTATTAAATTATCGCTTTTAGGAAATAGATCTTCATATTCAAATGGAATAATTACTTTACCTTTACTATCTATAGCTCCCCATTTTTCATTTAAAGAACAATTTAATAATCCTTCACTAAATTCTTTTACATTATCATACTTAAATTGAACAACTGTTTTCCCAGATTTATCTATAATGCCCCATTTTCCATTTAATTTTACAGGTGCAATTCCATTTTCAAAATCTTTAGCTTCTTCATAAATAGCAGGTATTACCATTTTCCCATCAGTATTTATATAACCATAGTAATATTTAGTGTTATCATCTATTTCTTTTCTTACTTTAATACATATAAGCCCATTCCTAACAACACCTGTTGCATAATCATCAAATATTGTATCTTTTTCTAAACCATTAATACTTTTCTCTAAATTTAAATTATTATTTTCTCTGTTTTCTCCCAATATTTCATAGTCTAGTTTATCAGCATAAACATTACTTACACAAATAACTGTAGTCAAAGTTATTAAAACTATAGAAACTTTAAAATTTATATTATTTAGTAATACTCTCATTTAAATAAATTCTCCTATTATAAATTATTTTAACCTTGACATTTTAATAGTTTGTTGTTAATATTACAGTTTTTGTAGAACCATCCCACTTAACATCTACACCTAACTGTTCTCCTATGAATCTAAGAGGTACTAAAACACTTCCATTTATATTTCTTGCTGGTACATCTAACTGATATTCACTACCATTTACTTTAGCTACTTTGCTATCAACTGTTATTTTCATTTCTTTATCGTATTTTTTTGCAGTAACTGTTCTTGTAGCTTGATCCCAAGAAACTTCTGCTCCTAAAGCTTCAAATATATTTCTCATTGGTACTAATGTATAGCCATTTTCCACTGTTGGGCTTTGTGAAAATTCAATTTTTTTACCATTTAGTTTTACTGTTATTTGGTTATTATTTTGTGTAGGAGATGCTGTTTGTTGTTCAGTTGTATAATTCATATTTTTTGTGATAATTATTTTATCTGGTCTGTTTAATGCATGAGAAAATGATAAACCTTCTGAAAATTCACATATATTGTCAAGCCCTAAATTTTTCACTTTTCCATTTTTATCTATGTAAAATGCTGTACTTGCAGGTCCTTCATAAAATAACTCTACCCCTGCTAATCCACCAGAAAATTGAGTAAAACCACTATATTTATAAGGTATTACCTGATTCCCATTTTCATCAATAAATCCATATAATAACATATCAAACATAAAATCTTCGCTTACATCATTACCTTCAGAATCTATCAAATCAACTTTTTTATCTACATCCGTTATACCTATATAAGCATATTCAGCATTATTTTCTGCAAAATTAATTTGATATTTAATATAATCATCAAATTTATCTAAGTTATTTTCGTCAACATAACCTGTATAAACTCGTCTTGTTTTGCCTACAGCAGCTCTTCCTTCGCTAAAGTTATATGCTTTTTCATATTGTAAATCTATTACAATTTTACCTGTTTTATCTATAAAACCATATTTGCCATTTAAAGATACTGCAAGTTTACCTTCGCTAGTCATAGATAATGTGTCATATGTAGGTTTTATAATTTCTTTACCTGTTTTGTCTAAAATCCCCCATTTACCATTCAATTTGTATCCACCAATACCTTCAGAAAAATTGATAACATCTTCATATTTATTTTGAATAACAACTTTATTATTTGTATCTATAAAACCGTACTTGCCATTCTTTTTAAAGCCAATTAAATCTTCACTTTTTAAATATAAATCATCATATTCAAATGGAATAACAATTTTACCAGTTTTATCAATAGCTCCCCATTTTCCATTTAAAGAACAACTTAATACCCCGTTATTAAAATAATAAGCTTCATCATATTTAAAAGGAACTATTTGCTTACCATTTACATCAATAACTCCCCATTTTCCATTTAATTTTACTGCTGCAACACCATTTTCAAAGTCAGTAGCATCTTCATATTTATCTGGTATTACAAGTTTACCTTGTGTATCTATATAACCATAACTATATACTGGATTATATTCTGGAGAACTATCAGCAGCAGTATTTTTGCTTATTTTTATACAAATAAGTCCATTGTTAACTTTACCTGTTGGATATCCTTCTATAAATTTACCATTTTCTACACCAGATACTGTTATATGATTTGGATATGCTGCAAAATCTTCACCTGTTCCACCGCCAATCACTTCGGCATAAAGATTATTTGTATTTGTACAAACAATACTTCCTGTAAAAGTAAATAAACATACTAACCCTAAAACAATTTTTCTTTTCATTTTAAATTCTCCTTTTTAATTTATGATTTATTAAATAATTTTAATTATTTACAAATATAGTAATCTGATACTTTTTTACCTGTTTTATCTATATAGTAACTTTTTTCAGGAGTAGTAATAAGTGCAAGTCCATTCTGAAAATCAGATGTATGACTAGCTTTTATATATGGAATAACAATTTTTCCTGTTTTATCTATATATCCATATTCAGAATTATCAATATTGTCCCCTCTAGTTACTTTAGCTAGTCCTTCTTTAAATGAACCTCCTGAATCAAATTGACAAGGAATAACTATCTTTCCTGTTTTATCTATATATCCAACTTTACCCGTTTTTTCATCTAAAATTTGAGCAAGTCCTTCACTAAAATTACGATTTTCATCATATCCATCATATTTACTTGGAATTACAAGTTTACCTGTTTTATCTATATATCCCCATTTAAAATTGTTATTTTTTACCGCAGCTAAACCTTCACTAAAATTTCTTGCAAAACCAAACTTATGAGGAAATGCTAATTCACCTGTTTTATCTATAAAATAATGATAACTACCAGTACCATTATATACATCTGCAAGTCCCTCTGAAAATTCTGGTGCTACTAACATCATTGAATTCTCTACTTTAGGTATAACTAACTTACCTGTGTTATCTATAAAACCATAATAACCCCAACCATTACCTGTACTTTCTACCATAACTGGAAACAACGGTATATCCCTTACATAATTAAGCTCTGGCTTATTACCTTTATATATTTCAATAGTTTTAACACCTGTTTTTTCGTGATTTGATGTATAATCTATATTTACGCCAAGTGTTTCTGATATATATCTAAGAGGTAAATATATGCTACCTCCAATATTTAACGCAGGTAAATCTACGCTTTGTCCGTTAGAATTAGCTGTTATTTTAGATTCTTCTATATTGTCATCTTTTTTAACGACAACGGTATTCGTGTTATTTAACACTTCTATTTGCGTGTTATCTAAAGATACCTGTGCAACCATATCTTCTGCAAACCAATTAACTTTAGCTCCAAGTAAATCTCCAATAGCTCTAAGCGGTAAATAAGTTGAGTTATTATAATTATAAATGTTTAAATCTGTAACTTGTTCTCCATTAAAAAATACAAGTGTATCATTTACATACTTAATTAAACTGCTATTTGGTATAATCTTATTAGCAGTTTCTTTTAAACTTTTTGCTAACTCTGTAATTTCATTGTCTGATGCATAACTTTTTTCAATCGATACGTTTATACCCCCTGTTAATGTTAACATAAACGATAAACTTAAAATTAATTTTCTTTTCATAACACTCCTTCATAAACAAGGCAAAAAGTATACTTTTTGTCCTTTTATAAAATTATTTAGAATATTATACATTTTTATAATTTTTTATTGACTTTTTATAAATATTAATGTAATATTATGATAACTATAGTAAAATTTTACTATACAAAAATAAAGGACAAAAAGTATACTTTTTGTCCTTTTATGTACTAATCTAATTCTTTTATTCTTCTATATACAGTTTTAACTGATATATTATATTTTTTAGCAATTTTTTCTTTAGATATCTTTTTATTTTTACATTTTACTAAATCAATTTTAAAGCTTTCATCAAATTCTTTTTTAGGTCTGCCAAACTTCACACCTTTTTCTTTAGCAATTTTTATCCCTTCTTTTTGCCTTTGCTTTATATTTTTTCTTTCATTTTCTGCTACAAATGATAGTATATTCAAAACTATATCACTTATAAAACTACCCATTAAATCTTTATAAACTCTTGTATCTAATAAAGGCATATCTATTACAACAATATCTACTTTCTTTTCCTTAGTTAATATCCTCCAGTTTTCTAATATTTCATTATAATTTCTCCCTAGCCTATCTATACTTTTTTATAAATAAAATGTCATTTTCCTTTATTTTCTTTAACATTTTTTTATATGTTTCTCTCTCAAAATCTTTACCAGAATATTTTTCTACATATATTTTTTTAATCCCTAGTTTTTTCATACTATCTATTTGCCTATCTTCTTTCTGGTTTATAGTAGATACTCTTACATACCCATATTTCAATTTTAACCCTCCTTACATAAATAATAGAGTAATTATATACTTATATAAGGATATTATCTCTATTTTTTCAATATAAATACAAGAATTAATACTATTTTTATAATAAGTTGTATACACCATTATCTTTATAATAATTCTAAAAAATTTTTAATATTTTGCTCTAAATTATTTCTAGCCTCATTATTTTCCTCTAAAATATCATAAAAAATTACTAAATTCTTTTTAGCTCTAGAACAAGCTACATAAAATAAATTTTTTCTTTTTTTCAAGTCTATTCCTAAATCTTTTTTATTAATATTTTCAAAATATTTTCTAAAATAATCTTTCTTATTTGCAAAATTATCTTGTAATAATATTAATACATTATCAAACTCCAACCCTTTTGTACTATGTATTGTACGGTATATTTCATCTCCAGTATAATTTTGTGATATATAATTATACCAATTATCTAAAATATGTATATCTATTTCAAGTAGTGTATTTATATACTCTTCATTATCTTCTAATCTTAAATTTTGTATTATTTCAGCTTTTAATTCTTCAATACTTTTAACTTCTAAAATATTTTCAAACAAATTATTAACTGCATATTTAAATAACATACTTTCACTATTTGTTTTATGTTTAAATAAAAATTCTAAATAATCTTTCAAATTATCTATCTCTACATTAGATATAATATCATTTAATTTTTTTATTTCTTTTAATGGAAGTTTATTAATTTCTTTTAATTGACTAGGTTTATAAAAATCTTTTAATAAACTATTTTCATTTTTCATTTCATTTTTTAATTTTAATATTTCATATAATATTTTAGAAACTGCTCCCAACTTTTCCTTATCATTTGATAATAATTCTTCTCCTAATTTATTATAATTTCTTTTATAATAATTACTTTTATTAAAAAAATCAAAAACTTCTTTAAATCCAGATTTTTCTGCTATCATTTCATTTTTTAATAATAAACAATGAACAGGATTATCTTTTGATATGTTGTATGTATTTTTATAGTATTTTAAAACTTCTTCAAAAGTTTCAAAATTTTCTTTATCTTTAAAGTAAAACTCAACATTTCCATCATTAAAGTTATTATATATTGTTTCTTGCTTTAAATCATCATTTCTAATATTATTACAAACATCTATAATTTGAGTTCTAGAACGTCTATTAAATTTCTTTTCTACAAGTTTATAATTGTTTTTATCAGCTATTTCTCCAACACCTTTATCATATATATTTTGTGCTGAATCTCCAAAATAACCTATAATAAAGCTTCTTTCTATAATTTTTGAATAATCTTTAAGTTCTTTTAAAATATTTATAACATCAACTAATGTATCTTGATATTCGTCTATAAATATTATAGGATATTTATCAATAATTATCCTTTTTATCAAATCATTTTTTTCTATTATCTTCTTACTATATTCTATTAGTGTATCGTGACTTATTTTAAATTTTTCTAGTCTATCATTAGGTATTATTGGGTCATACTCTATATAAATATTTTCATTATTGTTTAAGTCATCTAAAGCTTTTTTATAGTTTCTTATATTTTTAAAGTTATTTACTATTTTTTTAAAATCTCCTATATTCTTTAGAACATTTTCATAATTTATAAAAAAATTTTTTACATTTTTTCTAAAATTTTCAGCACTCTCATTATAATTTTTATAAACTATATCCTCTGCATTTTCGCAAGTAATTTTAAAATTTTCAAATTGAGTATTACTAAAATCTTTACATACTTTACTTTCTTTTGTTTCTAGATCTAACTCTTCAATACAATTTTCTAATTTTTCTTTATGTAACTCTAAAAGTTGATTTTGATAATCTTTTATTATATCCCAAAGTTTTTGATGAATTGTAGATACTTCAACAATATTTGTTTTTCCTAAACGTTCTTTAACTTCATCTTTAGCTACATTAGTGTATGTTATACACATAATTTTTTGATTATATCTATTAAACAAAGATCCATATATATCTATACTGTATTTTAAAGCTTTTATTAAAGAATATGTTTTCCCAGCTCCAGCCCCTGCATTAAATATAAAGCATTCTTGTTTTTTTATACAATCATAAATTTGTTGCAGAATTTCTTCTTCTTGTTTTAATTTCTCATCACAAATATTATTCATTTTGTACTCCTTCCAATTTATTTAATAATTCATTTAACCCTTCTTCAATGTATTTAGGTATAATAAAATCGTTATCTTCATTATCTATCATATACATTAATAATTTATTTGCAAATTCACTTTTTTTCTTATTTTCATTAATTTTATATTGTATTTCATAAGATTTATTTATATTTATTTTTATTTTACAATCTTCTAAATAAGAACTATACAAATCTGGAAATAACACTTTAAAAACCTCTATTAAACTTTCTTTATCATAATTTTCTAAAAATATAGCCTCTTCTAAACTACTAGGATAAAATCCTTCTACTTTATTTTGGCAAGTAAATATTATATTATCTTTAATTAAAGGTTTTTCGATAGATTTTTTAAATTTGTCATTTTCATCAAAAATATTATTAATATCATTTTCTATACTAAATAAATTTTTAACATAATATTTTAAGCTTTCATTAGTAGTTTTCTTACCAATAATATCTTTTATTTGTTTTAAGCTATTTACTGTTTTTGTCTTTTTAGTACCATCTTTTTTTATAATTTCTATTTCTTCTTTTTCTCTTTCTATATCTAAGTCTGTAATTATTAGTGCTGGCACTTTCAATATTTCTAAAAGACTATGATAAATATGTGAGTATGCTCCATTAACATTAAAAATAGAAATATAATATTTCATTAATTTTTCATCTTTTGATAAATAATAATTTAATAAAACTTCCTCTGTAACACCTTCTACTAAAATTACTGCATCTGAAAAAAATAATTCAGAAAATTTATATTTAACATATTTCTTTATATAATTAAGCGTTTTTTCTTTTTTATTTTTACTTTTTTCATTTCTAATACAGCTTTTTATTTTTTCATCTGATAATTTTATCACTTCTATGTAATTATTAGTATTAGTAATATAATTAATATTATTAAAACTATTTCCAAAATGAATTTTACTATTCAAAATATGAGATAAGTGTGTAGTTATTATTATTTGTAAATTTAATTTTTTATTTTTATTTTCAAATATACTTTGTATCATACTTTCAATATTTTTAATTAAAAGCTCTTGCATTTGTGGATGCATATAAACTTCAGGCTCTTCTATTGATATTAAATTTATATTACTATCAAATGATTTTTCAGATGCTTCTACATAATCTATTATTTTTGCTATAATCATAATAAGATTAGTATACCCAAGTCCAAATTGATTTTCTGGTATATTATTTTCTGCTTCTTTAAACTCATATTTTGTTAAACTGCTAATTAAATCTTTAAATTCTACATCTGATTTTAATGCAACTTGAAATTTATTTCCAAAAACACTCAAATTTTTATTTACTTCAGATGAAATATTTTTTTCTATTAATTGAGTAATACTTTCATTAGCATTATCTATTTTATCTTGAATTTCATTATTTTGTTTTAACTCATTATATTTATATAGTATTATTTTACTAAAAGCTTTTGTTAAGCAATTATCTGTTTTTAAATTATTAGCACTTATAGGTTTTAATTCAATTAAATCGTTTAATTTAAAATCTTTTATAGGTTTATCATCTTTTTCTGTTTTGTAATATTTTAATTCATATTCTGATTCTTCAATAACATTTAATAATACTGATATATTTTTATCCTTTTTACTTGTCTTCTTTTTATATAAATCAATAAAAGCTTCTGTTTCTTTTACTTGCCATCTAATAAAAAATGTTTGTTCTACTTTATCATTATCAATATTTTGTTTTATAAATCCAAAATCTATAATAGGTAATAGATTATTAAAGATATCTTTGTTTAAGTCTATATCTATTGTTATTTTAAACTCTATAAATGGAATATTATTATCAATTCCATTATCTATACATTCATTTAGATAATTAAAATTAAAATCTGTTGAGCAAAATTTATTATTATTAATTATTTTATCTAATCCCTCTACTATTGTTGTTTTGCCTGTATTATTTTTACCAACTATTAAAGTTGTAATAGCAGAAATATCTATTTCATAATCATCAGAATTACATTTATCATTATAAACAAATTCAACCTTATTGCTGTGATAAAACTTTCTAAAATTTTTAATTTCAATACTTTTTAAATACATATAATACCTCCTATATAAAAATATATAATACATATTATAGCATTTTTTTACATTAAAGTAAATTTTTATACAAAAAAGAACACTAATCATAAAAATTAATGTTCTTTTTATATTATTGATAAATATCATATTTTAAACTATAATAAATTTTTATAAATTTATCTATATATTTTTAATTAAATTACTAATAGCCTCTTCAAATTCTTTTATTCTTTCAGCTTTATCAAAAAACTCTAAACCTATAACTTTATAAATATTACTATCATTAAAAAAAAAA
>CALWLD010000001.1 GCA_944381435.1 uncultured Clostridia bacterium | reverse complement strand
AAAAACTTTGTATTTTTAGTAGCCCCTTTTAATTCTGCTAGGTTATCAAAATCAAAACTTTGTAATTTTGTTATATCTATTTTTACAGAATTGTACCAGTTTTCTATTTCTGTCATTTGGTTATTAAAAATTTGTTCAAGCTCTTCTTTAATACGATTAAGCTCATTGTCGTTAGCCTCTTTAAGTCCTGCCATAAACTCATCAAACATTCTTTGCCACTCAGAGCTATCAAGCCCTAAAATACTATTTATAAGTCCACAAACATCATCATTAAAACGTTCATCTGTTATATCTTCTTGTTTTATAACAATGGTATTAGCCTTAACAAATATTTTAGCTAATGATATTTCATAAACTAAATTGTTTCTAGTTAAAGCAGGTGCTACAGGGTTACTGCTAGCAGTCCCTCTTAATATAATAGGCTCTATAGTTCTTTTTTGTGCGTTTCTATCAAGCCTTAATACAACCCTATCTATTCTGTTATATTGATTGTGTGATTCTTCTAGCTCTAACTCCATATATCTGCCTGTGCTATCTCTTTCACTTATAAATATATAGCCTTGTATATTAGCTATACCTTCATCTATATTTATGTACATACCTGTTTTGTTAGTTACCTGTAAACAAGTTCCACCATTTCTTATACCATCTGTTATAAAAGTTCTTATATATTTTGCCCAATCTTCTGCAAGCAAGGACCTTTTATCGTTAATAGCACTGTCAAAATGCCCATACCATATTTTAGCCATTATCTTATTACCTCCTTATTTTTAATAGAAAATATATTAGGTACTTTATCTCCTAACCTAAGCTCACATATATACCCCTCCTCTCGCTCCCATATTTCTATAACAGATGTTACAATAACATCTATTTCAAGACCTATGTTATCTATATATACACTTACTTTATCACCTAAAAAATAATCTTCTTCAAAGGTAAATGTTCTAGGCAGTGTAAGCAGCTCTATTGTCTTTTTAGGCTCAAAATCAACCATTTTTTGTTTTGCATAATACATTAAATCTGTTATATTATCACTGTTTGCACAGTCTAAAAACGTTTCAAACCTATCAACATCTTTATTGTCTGGGTTTAAAACGTACATTAGCCTTTTTTCATCTTCTCCAGAACCACCTGCATAACCTGTGTTAGCATAGTCTAGGTAGTCTTCTGTATATGTAAATTCGTTTATGTTAGAATATTCTGTTCTAAACACAACAGGAGAAATATCTTTTTGGCTTTTTGTTCTGTCTTTTCCTCTTAAAATATCAAATACCCATTTTTTGTTTTTTATATCTGCATATATGTTGTATCCTACTTGTGCATAAGAACATATATTTTCTAGTTCTTCTGCAAGGTTTGTATATCTTGCTTTCCAAGGAAATGTTTTACCGAAGTTTGTATTCTCTGCAACCATTAAATTACTTATATTTCTATTTTTATCATAAGCATTGTACATATTCCTATTTATAAAATGCTTTATAACAGTCTCAGCATTGCCCTCTATCTTTTCCCAACCTAAAGCATTGCTATCTTGTGATGCATTAGGCGGTACTACAATTTTTTGTGTAGTAAGTCCATCTCCTGTATGTCCATTTATTGTAATAGTAGCACCTTTTCTGCTATCTTCTATTTTAAAGCTTCTTATTATACCTACTTTTTTGCTATCTCCATTTATAACAATAACATTTCCTATTTTACATAAATTTAATATATTTTTTATGTTTAAGCTTACCTGTAATTCAAATGTACCAACACCATATAGCTCTCGTTTAAATTGCAAGTAATTACATAAGTTTATAGCACCTATCCAATTAAACTTTTTGTCATAAAAACGTATTTCAAATTTCATAGCTACACCCCTAAATAACATTTTCTATAATAAATTTTAACTCTTACTTTTTTGTTTTCTTCATCGTCTGATTTAAAAGTAAGCTCATTTATACCTGTTTTTAATTTAAACAAAGTGCTATCATAAGTTAAATAACCATAGGCATTTTCTCTTATTTCTTTATTTGTTTCTGTATCTTTTCTAATTATAGATACTTCTATGTTCTCTGGGTCTGTATTTATATATAGCTTTTCGTAATTCTCTAGTGGCTTTTCTATTTTTATAAATTCCCCTGTTGTTTCATTTTTTATAGTAGGGTTTAAAGAACCACCATCTACATACATTTCTACAGGTAAATCACAGTCCGAATCATTATCTACAGATACATAATAACCAAACAAACCAAACTCGGTAGGCGTAACAAGTGGAAATTCCAAGCCACCTTCTACGTAATTTAAAAATATACCATTTTCTTGTGTATCTTTAAAAAATGGAAAAGGACATTCAAATATTAGCTCTATTGTTTGAAGCCCTGCACTGTTGTATTTCTCTAAGTTAGTATAGCTTTTTAAAAATGCCTTTATTTCATATTCTCTGTAATCATTTTTATATATAAGCTTACCCATACTAAGCATAGGGTTTAATATTTTAGCAAGATTACGCCTTATTTTATACATTTCTAATAAGCTATCTTCTCCTTGTCCGTGTATATGCCCTGTTATAGTTATAATTCTTTCATTTAATAATAGGTTATTTAAAGTATACCCATACTGACTAGGAGACTGATTATATACTGGTTCTACATCTTGTATACCTAAACCGTCTATCTTCCAAAATATATATGGTGGGTGTGATGTAAATATTATTTCTTCCCCGTTAGCATTAATAAACTTTAACTCTTGCAATATTACACCTCCTTATTTTTAAATCTCAATTTTTTGAACGCTATGCACTCAAAAAAGACAAGTAAAAACTTGCCTTTATAAAAACTATATGTTATAATTTATATAAGAAAAGCTAATCTTAATTGTTAGCCTACTATTATTTAGTTTATATTAAATAACAGCCACGGTTTTGGCGAACGTAGGGGCTGTTATTTTTTTGTGCTGTTTATGATTGATACAATTAAACTTAATAATGATAATATTATCATTATTGTTTCATATGTACTCATACATTTCACCTCCTAACTTTCTAAAGTTAGTAGGTTTTATGTACTGTTATAAACTAAAAACATAAGCACCACCCCCTAACTCTTGTTAGAGTTAGTAGGCTAACAACCCTTATTAAGATTAGCTCTAATCAATTATATATTTTTTGTCGCTTTGTGTCAATTATTTTATAAATACCTAGCTTTATTAAGCATTTGCTCCATTTCTCGCCTTGCACGGCTAGGGCTAAAATTATTAGCATTTATTGTTTGATTAAAATTATAACTGTTTATAGGGCTATTTCTACTAGCTCTGCTTTCTGCCTGTTCAAAGCTATATGTAGCATTATATGGTATGTTGCTTGTTATGCTATCAACTACACTATTAAAAGCATCTGCTATTGCCTGTCCCCATCTATAACCAACATCACTAAAGCTACTTGTAAAATTATGAAGATTATTTATTAGTCTATTAGTGGCATTTTCTATTATTTGATTTTCCTTATTAACATTTTCTGTTGTAGCACTTTCTTTTTTGCTATACATTTTTTTAGTTTCATCTAGCCTTTTATCTAAGTTTTTCTTTAAATCTTTTGTTGCCTCTTGATTAGTGTTTATTTCTATTTCTAATCTTTTATCTAAAGATGCTAGATAGCTTTCTAATGCTTTTTCTGCTTGCTCTATTTCATAATCACGCATTTTTTGTAGCTCTTCTATTTTCTTATTGTTATTTTCTTTTATAGCGTTTATTTGCTCTTGCAAGTCCTCTTTTTCATCTTCTAGGCTATCTTTTTTCTGGTTTTTTTCATATTCTTCTTTTAATCTGTCAATCTCTTTTTGTAGCTCATATTTATTAGTTTCGTTTGTTTCATATTTAAGCTGTTCTTCTGCTCTTTTTATTTTATCTAATATATCTTCATCTCGTTCGTCTCTTTGGTTCTGTTTTAATATATCGTCTATTTCTTTTATTCTTTCTTCATAAATAGCTATTTCTTCATTAGCAGCATTTTTAGCAAGTTCTATTTCCTCATCATACCTAGATTTTATTTCATCTATATATTTTTTGTTATACTCTTTTGCTAGCTCTTCTTGTCTTTTAAAACTTTCTTCTAAATCTTTTATTCTTTTTTCGCTAGCTTCTTTCTCTTTTTCTTGCCTTTCTTTTTCTCCACTTATAATTAAATCAATATATTTAGAATTATAGCTTTTTTGCATATCTAAAAGATATTCATAATATTCCTTATCTATATCTGTCATTAATTTAGTGTTATTACCTTTTTCTGCTACAAATTCATTAATAGCCTTTGTTATTTCATCTAAATTTTGTTTTATAAGCCTTGCCTCATCTTCATAAGTAAATATTATTTCTTCATTACCTGTATTTAAACCATTTAACTTTTTCATTAAGGCTATATGCTCTTCTGTATTTTGTATCTTTTCATTTAAAGCCTCTTTTTCTAGGTTAGATATTTTTGCAAGTCTTTGTTCTGTAGCCTCTATTATATAGTTATTAACATCATCTTCTAACTGTTTTAATGTTTCTGGATAATCTTTATATATGACTTTAAGCTGTTTTATAAGCTCTTCATATTTGTTTATAATACCTGCAAAGTCTGTGTTATCTTCTCTACCTTTATTAAGCTTTTGTATAGCATCTATTTCTTTATTGTACCATTCATCATTAGCTTGTTTTCTAGCAGAATATATAAGTTTGTCTATTTTTTCAAAATCTTCTGTTGTTTTAGCATATTTATTTTTTATATTTTCTAATTGTTCTAATTGCTCTTTAGCACTAAGCTCTGTTGTCTCTTTAATGTTGTTATATATTTCAAGTTGTTTTTCAAGCTCTGTGTTTTGCTCTTTAATAGCATTAGATGCACCTTTAGAAGAAACACCACTACTACTGCTACTAGCCTTTTTAGAAATATCTCCTATAGCCTCAAGCTCTTGTATAAGATTTCTTGTACTTTCTGCTTTTTCTTTTAATTTCTTTTCTACCTCACTTACATACTCATCAGGCATTTGAGGCCCTATTTTATCAAAAGTAATATTATTATTATAAGCTATTTCCCTAGCCTTCATTAAATCTATTAAAGATAACCTTTCTTGCTCATACATATTAGTTATAGCTTCAAGCTCTATCTCAATAGCCTTTATTTCTGCTTTACTATTAGCAATTAAACTTTCCCTTTTAGTATTATGTGCATTTATTACACTGTTTGTTACATCTATTATTAGACTACCCGATTTAAAGCTAACATCTCCTGTTTGTTGTAAATAAGTTGAGAGCTCTGGAAATGCATCTATAAGTTTTTTAGTTTCTTCATAAGCTAAGCTTTGTCCATTAGCTAATTTTTCATAAGCATTGTTTAATAAATCTACATTTTCAATATTTCTCTTAAATTCACTTGTAATTTTATCTACATTAAAATTATTTATTTCATTATTTAATAAAGTTTGACTAGCCTTTGCTTTTATAGCTTGCTCTTGATAACCTTGTAACTGTTCTTCTAAAACTTTTATTTGCTCTGCTACTTTATTATATTCTTCTCCAGATAAAGTTTTTAAAAGCTCTTTATTAGCCTTTATGTTTTCTTCAGTATTAGCTATGGCATTTTGTATTCTTTCATCTTCTACTATCATTAAATTTTTTTGTGCTAAAAGTTGATTATCTAGCTCTTCTAAAAGCTTACTACCTCCACCAAGTGATAAATCTCCTGTTTGAGCTACATATTCTGCAAGCTCTTTACTTTGTGATAATAATTTACTAAGCTCTGCCCCTGCAAGCTGTTCTCCATTTGCTAACCTTTCATAAGCATCTGTTAAACTTTCTACAGTAGATAGATTTTTAGAAATATCATCTAAATTTACATTAAATTTAGCAGTTTCGTTAAAATATTGTATGCTACTATTTACATTGTTTATAGTTTCATCAAACATAGCTAATTCTGGTGTAAATTTCCCAAACTTATCATATAAATCTTCAAATTCTACCCCACATATTGCTACTGCTTCTTTTAAATTTTCCAAATCTTCTTCTGTTTTTTCGAGTTCTTCAGTAAATACTTTATCAAATTGCTTTTGCGATATTTTACCATTAAAGGCAAATGTTTTTGTTTCAGAGTATTCAGCCATCTCTTTTAAATCTTCTTTAGCTTTTTGCAAATTCTCAAGTTCTGCTTCTTTTAAACCTATGTTATTATCTGTTGTAGGTTGTCCCATAAGCTCTTTAAATTCTTCAACTGCCTTATTTAAGTTTTTTTGCTCTTCTTCTGCCTTTTTCATTTCTGTTCTAATAGATGTAATAGCACCAACACCTATACTTGCAATAGCAGTTAAAGCTAAAGCTATAGGCCCTAAAGCAGTTGAAAAGCCTAAAGCTGATATTTTAGCAAGTTTTAAACTTTCTACTAAAGACTTAATTATGGGTATACCTTTAGCAAGTGCAAATATAGCCGTACCTAAACTTAAAAATGTAGCAATACCTGTTGTTGCACCTGCTATAAGTCCTTGATTTTCTTTTGTAAAGTTTGTAAGGCTAACTATAACTTTTGTCATCATTATATTAAAATCTTTTACAGCAGGTTCTAAAGCACTCCCATAAGCCTGTGCAAGCCTTTTAACTTGTGCATCGTTTTCTGCCATTACACCGCCTAACTGTTCGCTATATTCTTTAGCATTTCCTACTACTGCCTGTGTTTCTGCCATTACACCTACATAAACTGCGTGTGCTTTTTCAGACTGAGTTAAACTATCATAAGTTTTGCCTTGACTTTTAGCATATTCTTCTTGCATTTTAGCTATGTTTTTTGTAACACCTGCTGCATCTGATAATACAGAGTTTTCATTTTTAATACCTTCTGTTGTAACTCTTACAGCCTCGCCTAATTCATAATGTGCTTGTCTATTATAAGCAGCACTATCTTTAAGCCTTATAATCATATCGTTTGCCTGTTCTAAGGAATAACCATAAGAAGTAAGATTTTTTATAGCCATAGCAACATCTGTCTCACTCATAAGACCATCTTTGGTAAGTTCTTTTACCATTTCTGTTGCTCTTCCCATATCTTCGCCTACATATTCCATTTGACTTCTTAAACCACTCATAGCATTTGTATATTGATTATATGCCTCTATTCCTTTATTTACAGATACTACAATACTTGCAAACACAGCAGTAGCAGTAGCTCCTAAAGCTAAAAAAGAGCCATCTATCTCTTTATTAATATCTCCTGTTTGTTTTAGCTTCTCATTTAAACTATTAAGCTCTGTTTTTGCCTTATTTATGCCGCTTGTTTCTAAAGTTATTTGCTTTTGTTTCTCAAACTTTTGTATTTCTTTTGTTATGTTGTTTAATTCTCTGTTTAGTCTTTCTTTATTTGCTATATCTATTTTAACTTTAGAATTAACCTCTTTTTGTAAAGATAGTTTTATATTTTCTAATTCTTTAAGCTTTTGTTTAGCTTGTTCATCTTCAATATTTAGCTTAATGTCTTTTATTTGTAAATCTATATTACTTATTTGTGATTTAAGGTTATTTATAGCACTTGTATTACTTTTAAATTTTATTTCAGTTTCTAGTTCTTGCTTTCTTTTATTTAACTCGGATATAGAATTATCTATTTCTTTAATTCCACTTTTATCAAATTTTAGTTTTATCTCTTCTTGTAAAGATTTTATTTGATTTTGATAGCTCGTTAAGTGTTTTTTAGCCTCATCTATACCAGTTTTTACACCTTGTGCTTTTACCCTTATAGCTACTACAAGCTCATCTAAAAAGTTTGCCATAATGCACCTCCTTTTTATACACGAAAAAGGCATTTAGTTATTTCTAAACGCCTTTACAAAATATTAAATATATGCTATATTTTATCTAGCACTTTTGTGCTAGGAGTAATTATTGATTAAGGTTGTTCCCTCTTTTTAATAAAGGGGGTGATGCTATGAATAAAGTTATTTTATTTTTTATTTTAACTTTTATCTTTATAGTATTATCTACTGTTAAAGTTTATTAATTTTAGATAAATAAAAAAACAACCTTTAAGAGTTGGCGCTCAAGGTTGTTTTTATTTTAAAACAAATCTACGGGAACAACTACTCAATAATTGCTCCTTTTATATTATTATTATAAATCTTAATTTTTATACTGTCAATATTTATTTAAAAGTTAAAAAATTCATCTACACCAACATATTGAACATCTTCATTATTTTCATTATTATACAACAAACTATATTGATTAAATATATGTTCTATTTCATCTATGTAATAATCTTCAAAAAGCTCCTTTTTACTTATACCTATTTTTAAACAACATACTATTAGTTTTTGTAGCCAATATCCTGTATCTTCATTGGTTTTGTTTTTATTAGCTTTTTGAATTTTTCTACTAACTTTCCCAAGTTGTTAAGCTCTATAAATGTTTCTATTATTTCTATAAGTTCATATAAACCTATTTCATCGTTATTTATAAGTTTATCTTTATCAACTTCTAAAATATCTGCCATAAAATCTATTACTAAATCTGGAGAAGTATTAAATAAACCATTAAATAAATTTATAAGCTCATCTTTATCAATATTTGATAAATTGTTAAGTATTTCTTCAATAGATTTATTGTTAAAACATTTTTCTATTAAATCTTTACTTAAAACATTTACCTTTTTTGTAAGTTCTAAATATTTACCAATAGGCAACTTTCTTATTTTTATGCCATACATAGTTTTACTATTTGCAAGTGATAAATTATCCATAATAACCTCCTAGATATTATAAAAGTAGAGAGTTTAAACACTCTCTACTTGTTTTTTGCTTTTACCATTTGTAACAGACATTTCTAAAGGTGGATCAGCCTCTATTGTATTAAGCCAAGTTAAATCTGCGTCATCTTTTATTACACTGTAACTACCATCTTTAGCCCTTCTTTTAAAAGTACCAGTTATTACATAAGGCTGTATGTCTCCACTATCGCCTTTTGTTTTTATAGCAGATTCTTTTACCTCTGTAATAGCAAAATCATAGAATTTAAACATTCTGTATGTACCGTCTACTTTTTCACAAGCAAAAGACACTGCAAACTCTTTATTTGCTCCTTGTGGGTTATGTTTAAACTCTTTGCTTTCTTGACTATATTCCCCAAAGCCTAAAGTAGACATTTTTTCTAAGTCCATTTCTGCGACAGTTATGCTTATTTTTTGTCCACTCCAGTCTACTAAATTAAGGTATATACCATCATCTGCATATATCTGCTTTTCTGTTTTTATATCCTCTTTAGTCATTTCTTGAACATCATTAATAGATATAGCTTCACCTACCTCATATTCTGTTGTTGTATTTTTTTCTATAGGGAAAAAAGTTAATCTTTTAAACCCTCTTATTGCTTGTTTTGTACTCATATTTTATCCTCCTATTTTATAGTTTTAAATCTCATAAATTTGTGTTTTATATCTTCGCTAGGCACGTCATAGCTAACTTCTCTTGTAAAGTCTATTTCTTTTAATTTTTCATTCACTTTTATAGCTATATTATTTATTTCTTCATAGCTTTTAGCCCATATATCAATAACATAGTTTATTTCGCATAAATATTCATCATCTTCTGTAAATTTTGCTATAGAATTGTTTGCCTCATAAAATGTAATGCAAGGTAAACTAGCAAAAGTTTCTGGATAAGAATAATTTACACTTTTTACTATGCCTAGCTCTTTCATTTCATTTAACTTATTAAATATGTTTTTATTTAAATTAATCATTTAAACCGCTTATATAAGCTTTTACCCCCTTTTTAATATATTCTTCTGCTTTGTGTTCATTAGCCTTAAAAGCAGGATATAAAAAAGGCTTTGCTATTTGTCCTTTAGTATATCTAACACCATCTTTAGCCTTATAGTACCAACCTGTTGTTTTATATTTAGGTGTTATATTAGGTGGCAATACTTTAGGGCTTTTTGCTCCAACAGGTCCAGTGCCAAGCTCTACAAATATTCCATAGTCTAGGTTAGTTCCTACTGTGCCTAATATTTCTTTATCTTCGTATTTAACATTAGTATGTATGCTATTTCTTAAAAGTCCTGTGTCAACAGTACAATTTCTTTTAGCGTCTGCTTGTATTTTAGATAAATACTGCCCTACACCTTTATATATACCCTCTTCTATATTGCCACCTAAATTTTCTATTTTAGATAAAAGCTCTTCAAAGCTATCACTCATTAAAGCACCTCTTTTACAGTGTAAATGTTGTAGCTATCCCACCTTTTTATAACTAATATTTCATAAAATATTCCATCTAAAAAAAGCCTATCTAATACATTAGCTAGACTTTTAGAATAAATGTTATAACAGTTATTTAATGTAATTCCATATTCCTCGTTTACTTGTTTTTCAGATATAGGTTGCATATTACCATATAAAATATTATCAGTTTCTTTATATTCTTTTAATATATCCCCATAATCTGTTCCTTTTTCAGTAAACTTATATATTTTAAAAGCTTTTTCTCTATTTTTTATAAACTTCATTAAACCACCCTACAAACTCTATATTTATTTAAAATATTAGTTATATCTTTAGGATAATCATCAATATAACTGTTAGATATACTGCCTTCTGTTTGGCTTGATAAATTTTCAATACCAAGTTTATTATAGTCTATACCTGCTATTTTTATTTGCAAATCATCAAATATATCTAGCCAACTATCTTCTTTTCTACCTGTATAAGATAATATATAGTTTTTAGCACTACCTAATAAGGTCAATAAAAGAGGGTCTTTTTCTACCCCCTCTATACCTAACCTTAATTTTAAAATAAGTAGCTTATTTTGCATTTCTTCCACGCCCTTTTCTTGCCTCTTTCGGCTCTTCTGTTTCTTCAACAGTTTCTTGTATATCTTCCGTTTCTTCAACAGTTTCTTGTATATCTTCCGTTTCTTCTCTAGGTTCTTTTATATCTTCTTCTGTTTCTTCAGTTGGCTCTTGTATAAGCTCTTCTGTTTCTTTATCAACCTCTTGTATATCTTCTTCTAAAATTTCATCTTTAGGCTGTTCTTCATCTTCTTCTGCGTCTTGCCCATATAAGCTATAACCTTGTTTTATAAGCTCGTTCTTTTCTTTTTCTGTAGAAACAACACGTCTTACATTTGCATATTTTAATTTATACATTATTTAGCCTCCTGTACATTTACATAAATTTTACCCATTTGATTTTTTAATACCCATAAATCGTGGAAGCGTCTATAGTCTAATTGCCAAGCGTTTAAATCTTGTACTACTGTTGGGTCAAATATACGTACTATATCTTGTTTTGTAACAGCTATTGGTGTAGATTTATCGACTACAATAAAGTTGATATTTTTAGCATCATCAGCTTTTTTATAGCCCCCTTGTTCTTGTCCAACAGTTGTACCATCTAATAATTGTATAGAGCTATACATTCTGTTGCTAGGTACATATATTAAAGGACAACCATCAATAGATGGTACTCTTGTATCAATACCACCTTGATTAAATGTAACAGATTGCAATTTACCTAAAGATACTTCTTCTACTGCACTTACTGTATCATAAGTAGCAAGTATAAATACCTCATCATCTGCACCATTTTCTCTTACAGTTTTAATACCTTTTTTAATTTCTTTAATTATATTACCATCAAGAGTATAACCATATTTTGCTTGTGCATCTCCATCTACTCCCATTGCACAAGTTGCAAGCTTAGATATTCTATAAGCATCTATTTCTGGTATTACCTTTGTTTTTTGGTATTTACCCATTACTCTTGTTGCCTCTGCTATAAAGTTACTCTCATCTACTTCCATAGCATCTAAGTAAAATTTTCTACCCCTATCTTGTGTCATTTTTAAAGTTTGATATGCTACATTAACTGCACCTTTAACATAGCCTGTATTTCTGTTATAGTTAGCTTGCCCGTCCATATCTATATCTGGTATTTTTATCTCATCACCACCAGTATATTTTATACCATTTACATTTTGCTCCATAAAACCAGTAACTAAACTTTGTACTGCTACCTCATCTAATTGTTGTTGAAATATTTTAGCAGCCTCTATCGTATTTAATCTTTCACTCATAATTTAAAACCTCCTATTTTAAACCTAAACCTTTTTTAATTTCATCTTCTAAAGAGCTTGTAGTATTATTAATAGATTGTTTTGGTGTACTACCTTTTAATCTATCATTTATAGCAACCTCTAAAGCATCATTTAATATACTTTCTATTGTATCTATACTTTTTATACAGTTTTCTTTGTTGCTATAATCTAAAATATCTAGTATTCTACAGTCTAGCTTTCTTTCAATCAAAATATTGTGTGCATCTAGTCTTAATTCTCTTTTTATAAGCTCTGCCTCTTTGTCTTCATTAGCTTTTTTTATTTTGTCTAGTTCATATTTAGCCTTTTCATCAGGCTTCATATTTTTTGTTTTTTCGCTCTCTTGCTTTGATTTTTCCATCTGTTCTTGCCATTCTTTAAATAGCTCCTCTTTGAAAGCATCTTTGTCAAATGTATCTTTGCCTACTTGATCATTTACATTGTTTTCTTGTATGCCTTCTTGTTTTTCTTGTGCATTTTCTTTTATGTTTTCTTCGCCCATATCGTAACCTCCTTTTAGGCATAAAAATAAGACAGTTTTATGTCTTGTCTAGGACACAAAAAAGGACAACTAAAAAAGTTGTCCTCTAAAAAATATTTTCTGGCAGGCGTACCATTCTCCTGCATCTCTCGGGATAACCCCTGTCAAACCATCGGCGTGTGGACGGGTACGAAATCTTCCACCTCAGAAAATATACTTTTATTATACTATAATTATATCATATTTATTCTCTTTTGTAAAGTATTTCCTTATTTCTAATTAATCTACTCCACTCTTTATAGTCTATTTTCATAAATGTAATTATAGAATTTTTAAAATTATTGTTATCTTGAGATGTCTTTAATCTTAAGACAGTTTTAAATATTTCTCCATCTATCTCAATAGTTTTTAAAATTAATGCTGTATTTGGCTTATTCCCTGCTATTATATAATCTGGATTTGAAACAATTTCTGGTAAATATGAATAAAACCTTTCATAATCATTAGGATGCCTTTCCTTTATATGTTTTATTCTCTCTTTTGTTATGATAACTTCTTCTGTGGTTATATCATCTGATATAACTTTATATATCTGTGTATCTATTTTACCTATACTATGCAACTCTATATCCTCGTTTATTTTTTCTTTTATTATGCTATCTTTATCATCTTGTTGCAACTGTTCCTCTTCAAAATAAGCAACTGTTGTACTTCTGCAAAAAGGGTGCATAGGTGGATAGTTTACACCTGTTTTAGCTTTATCTATATGAAATATTTGTCCGTTTAATTTACTACATATAGGCGATGTTCTGCTATCTATTGTAGCTAAAAACTCATATTTTTCTATTCCATAATCTTTGTAAGCTTTTAGGCTTGTTCTGTTATGGAAAAAGTTAGTTTCTGTACGTATTAGTCTTTCACAGTTAAAGTTACCTGCTCGCATTATTTTATTAATTTGTTTAGCCATAAAGTCTGTACTTTTGCCTGTTACTATCCCATCTAATAATATATCTTCCATTCTTTTGGCTAATAAATTTGTATTCTTCCAAACTCTATCAGAATAGTTTTCTCCTAGCCATTTTATACTTAACAAATCTTGTATAGCATCTGTTTTTAGCATAGAAAAAGAAGCATCTGCTTTAATGCTTCCTAAGTATTCTGATATATTTTTATATGTATTTTCTATTACATCTTTGTAATGTTTAGTAGTTATATTTATTTCTTCTTGTGATAAGTTTCTATATTCGTCATATATTTTATTTTTTAAATCATTTAATAACTTTTGTCTATATTTATATGCTTGTATATCATCTAAAAATATAACGTTTGTATTGTCTATTTTTTCTTGTATTTTATTTATTTCTTCACGCAAATTTTTAGCTATCCTTAAATAGCTTGCATTTAACTTTTTTATTGTTTCTTCACTTTTTATAAAGTTACTATTTTCTAGCTCAAAGGCTCTTTTTATCCAGTAGGTATAAGATTTCATTTAATCACCCACCTAGGTTAGAATAATTTAACTTATTAAATGCTTTAGCCATACTTTCATCATCTTCTTGCTTTTCTTCTTTTAGCTTTTCTAGCTCTTTTACAGGGTCTTCTACAAATGGTAACTGTGCAAGCAATGTTTCTAAAGATACATTTTCAGCTAGTAAGTTTATCATTTGTGCTAGCTCTAAATTATTTACAGGCAATGTTCTAACTATTGTTATTTTTATATTTTCTACATCATAATAATTCATAGATTTTTTATTTAATATAGTATTTATAAGTTTTAATCGTCTTTTTATACCAGCTATAAAAAATCTTTCTTTAACTTTTGCTAAACTTTCAAGAGCTAATAACTTATATGCCATAGCAACACCACTAACATTGCCGCTAAATTTTTCATCTGTAAAATCTGGTGTTTGGCTAAACTTATGTATATCATCTTTTATAGAATTAGCTAATACCTGTACCTCTGTTTCATTCAAAGACTTTGTAATATATTTTATATCACTATTTTCTGCTGGTATTTCCATTATCCTGCTTTGCTTTATTCTTTTGTTTGCATCTTCGTCTACATCTTCAAATGTAAACCCTGTTACAACAAGCAAACTATCTACAAACTTTTCTTTATCATTTACCCTATCACTCATTAAAACATTGTAAGCATCTATTTGAGAAATAACACCCTCAAAGTCTCCTTTACCTTCTGCATTGTTTAAAAATTGTGTTATAGGCACTCTTTCAAAAAAGTGTTGCTCCACTTGTTGTAATTTTATATCTCTTAAATCTTTACTATAATAAGTTAATATTTCACTATCAGTATAAACATTTATTATATAGCCTTGTGCTTTTAAATTTATATCAAAATCTGTATAATAATTTATTGCAAATAGTGATTTATTACCTATTTCATTGCTATATACAACAAAAGTATTTTCTGGACTTAAAATAGCTAGATTTAGCTTTCCTTCTTCGTTTATATATAAAAGCTCATAGCCTACACCATAAATACTTAAATCTTTTTCTAAATCTGCATTATGTGTATTTGCATTTATTTTTTCAAGTGTTTCTAAAAGCCCTGTTATATCTTTACTATCTTCGCTAGATATAGTTATAGGATTACCTATAAAATATCCAGATACTATATCTGTTATATATTTAGCAAAATTATTAACTATTTTATTATTAGGTTCATCTTTTCTTTTAATTGTGTTTAATATTTTATGTTTGCCTAAATAATAATCTTTGTTTTCTATTAATCTTGATAAATCATTTTTATGGGACTTTATACATTTTAATATTAAATCTTCTGGTATTTTATCTTTAATAAAATCTTTGTTTATTCTTATCACTAAAATATTCCTCCCCATTTGCTATTATCAACAATACGTGCTGTTTTATTTTGCATTATATCTTGTAAACCATATCTAAGTGCATCTATACCGTGGTTAAAGTTATCAATAGGCTTATTTATATATTCATTTGTCTTTTTATCTTTTTGCCAAGTATAGTTTTCAAACTCTTCAATAAGCCCTGTCAATCTTTCATCTATAACTATTTTTCTAGTCATAAGCCACTGCAAACCAAAATTAACACTATCATTAAATTTTTTACAAGGCTTTATCCTTGTTATACCTAGCCTTCTTATCTCTTCAATAGATTTTTGTTCTGCACAATCTGCTATTATAATTTCTTTTCTTAGTCCTAAGCTATCTATTGTTTTATATATCTCATCATTTGTTAAGCCCTTTTTAAAGTATTCACCTGTTATGTAAACTGTTTTGTTATCTTTGTCATATCTACCCCATATTATAGCAGTAGGGTCATTTGTAAAGCCAAAGTCTAGCCCACAAAAAAATTTTAAATGCTTTATTTTATCTTCGTTTATTATTTGTTTGTGTATTATAGGAAATACAAGCTTATCAAGGGTTGCAAACTCTCCTAGGCAATATATTTTATAATAAGCAGGGTTTGTATTTTTATAATCTTCTATTTCTTCTTTATATTCTTTAGGCAAAAAATCATTATCTTTATATGTTGTATGCAGCACAAATGCTTTTGTTTTTCTTTCAAAAAAATACCTATAGCACCAATTTGCCTTACTAACAGGGTTAAATGATAACCATATCTGCAAGTTAGGGTTTAAAGCCCTTAAACGTAAATTTAACTGGCTAAAGTCATCAAGTGTTAGTTCTGTTGCTTCTTCGCACCATATATCTGTTATATCTGCAATAGATTTTATTTTTTCGCTATCGTCCATACCTTTAAAAAGTATTATACTTCCATTAGGTAAAGTTATATCTAGTGTAGTTTTATTTATTTTACATACATTTAAAAGCTTGATACTTTCTAATATTTTACAAATAACTGCAAAACAACTTTCTTTTTGTGTTCTTGCAACTTTTCTAATTACAAGTATTTTTCTTTTAGTTTTAGCATTTAAAGCTTTTAAAACTAGCTTTTGTGCAACAAATATACTCTTGCCACTACCTGCTCCACCATAATATACCTCTATCCTGTTTTTATAGCTAAATAAATATGGTAAGTAAGCCTTATTTATTTCAACATCAACTTTCATCTATAACACCTTCAAATCCTTTTACATTTAATTCTATAGAGGTATCTTCCACTTGTAATTTATCTGTAAATAAACCATATCTTTTACCTAGCAATTCTGCTGCCTTTAATCTATCTTTAGGGCTTATTTCTTTCTTTATCTTCCTAGCTTTAGATACGCCATCACCTTGCCCCTCAATAACTATAGTTTCTTCTTGCTCCTGGCCTCTTAAAATTCTTGTTAAACTTTCCATTATTTCTTTAGTATCTGCTATTTTTTCACTTTCAAGCTTTTTAAGATGTTCATCTATATAGTTTTTAACTTCAACTTTTTTCAACAATCTTTGTCCTATGCTATAAGCAGTCTTTTCAGAATACCCAGCCTTTATAGCCGATTCTGTTGCATTTAAGCAAACTAAATACTCATCTGCAAACTTTTTTTGTTTTATATTTAACTTGCCCAAAGGCAACACTCCTTCCTATTTTTCTGCATAAAAAAAGCTAGAAACGTGTTCTAGCTTTAATTTTTTAACTATAAAATTTTACACAACGAGCGAGGTGTTTTATAGTTTAGCCCCAATAAAGTATAATTGCAAAATTATTACAATAACATAATATCACATATAAACCGGACATTAAAGGACATCTTTATATTGAAACAGTAAATATTTTGTGTTAATATATATTTGTTGTCGCTCCCATTCTGGCAACAGAAGGGAGGTGCATTACTTGGATACTTTTATATCAATATTAATTTCTATCATTTCTAATGTAGCTACATACTATATATGTAAATGGCTAGATGATAGAAACAATAGCGACAACAAATAGTCTGCTACATAAGAAAAGCATAGGACTCGCACTCCTATGCTTTTTGCATTACTTGAATACTTATATCATACTTTTATTATACTTTCACTTTGTATATATGTCAACTACTTATTATAAATTTTTATTAATTCTTTTAAGGCTCTATTAAATAGTCTACGTGTGTGTCTTTCTGTATAATTTAAAATATAAGCTATATCTTCCCATTTTCTAAACTCTAAATATCTAAGCCTTAATAAATCTTTTAATGTATCATCTTCTAGCTTATCTATAATACAAGCTATTTCCCTTTTTACCTCTTCAATTTTAACATTATGTAAATCTATATCTTTTCTAAGGCTAACTAAATCTATTACTTTATTTTCAACTTTAGATGTAATTCTACTTGCTTTTATTTCCTCACAAGATATACTTATACTATCCATTTCTTTTAACTTTTGTTTATACTCCCTTTCTAGCCTTTGTTTTATTTTTGTAAGTTTAAAGGCTCTGTTTAAGTATTCTATTAAATCTTTCTTTTTCTGGTCTGTCATAACTCCACCTACCACTTAAACGTTGGATTTTCTTTCATAAACGGTCTTATTATTTCACAAATAGCTCTATCTGCTATTTCATATGAGATAAAATATACATTTTGTTCTTTGTAATCTTTTGTGTCAAATGCCAAAAACTCTTCACCTTTATCCCACGTTTCAAATCTAAAACTAATATAATATTTATAGGCATCTCTATCTTCCCACATCTCCTCGCTCCACCCATTATCATAAGTGAATTTTCTTAATTTTCGCTGCAAGTTCAATTTCATTGCGATTTGGTTAGCGAACTCTCGGTTGTTGTAGTAATTCCCATTGACGAAACACACATTATCAAAGGGAATACCCTCTTCCTTTTGTTCAATCACCACAAACTCGCCTGTAGGAAGTGTATCTATAGTGTAATAATAATCTCCCTTTTCAACTCTCTCATAAGGATTTCTGTATTTAGGTTCAACCATTTTTTCAAACTCTTTCAACTGCTCGGGTGTTAACGGTATTTCTACCCCAAAAGTTTTAATCTTTTTGTTTTTTATAATGCTTTTTATATGGTTAATTTGTTTTTCTGTCATATTCGTTCTCCTTTTATATTTTAATAGCGACTTTACTTTCGTCATCAATGCGATAGCAGTTAGGTTTTTGACAAGTCTCTTTCAACCATTGCTGTAATATTTCTGTTAATCTTTCCGACAATTCATCAACTTTTTCATCTTGAACAAACTCAAAATCTATATCGTAATCTTCATAAACTTCATTTTCTATTTTTTCAAGTATATCATCTGCGTCAATAATTGGGTTGTAAGGTATAGCAATAGCTATCACAATTTCACCTTCAACTCCTTGTTCTTTAGCATCTTTAACACAATCCTCAAATGTATCAAAAAGTTCATTGTACCAAAATTCTTCGTATACATTAAATATATCGCTGCTTACGCAATCGCCCGCTTTTCTCCAAGTATATTTTTGTATTTGCATATTGCCCTCCGTATATCCCACCTATTAGCCCCATTTACCCCTATATCTATTTTTATGTATATTTTTATTACTAAACTTTATAATAGGGGTAAATAACGCCGATAGACACGTTATTTTTAATTTATTGTTTTAATCTATAATTTTTATTTATATCTTTAGCTATTCCTATCACGTAATTGCCACATTTTTCAAAAATTCTGCTAGCGATAGCCTCATCAAACACTATAATCTCTTTAGCGATTTTTTCCGAAGAAAATATACAAGTCTTGCTGTTTAAGTATCTTTCGTTAATTATATCAAACAAGATGTCAATATCAGCCTTTGTTGGTTCTATTTTATAAAGGTCATCAATAAAAAGAATATCAACATCAATCAACCTTTGTATATTTTCTTTGTAACTTTCTTTGTCATCAAACTTCGACTGTTTAAGTTCCGTCATTTTTTTGTTAAATAAAATATAATCATAACTTAAGTTGTATTTAAAACTTAAGGCTTGTATAATACCTGTACAAATATGCGTTTTTCCAGCTCCAGGTTGTCCACCAATGTAAAGCCAGTCGCCATTAAAGTTGGTTACATACTCTTTAGCTCTTGCCAATATATTTTTTTGCCACTCTTCATTATTCTTATATGTTTCTAAAGTATACTTATCTGCTTTATTAGCTAAAGCTGTTCGCTGTAGTCTTCTCTTACTATCGTTTATTTTTTTACAAGTACATTCCCTTGCAAATGTCCTGCCTTGTTCATCTGTGTAAATTATAGTTTCTGTATCTTTACACAATTCACAATTATAACTCTGTAAATCTTCCTTGCAAGAATTTGTCAAGTTCTTGATTTTGTTTACTAGCTCTGTCATTATTTTCGCTCCTTTCTTTTTTGTAGGCTTCTAGCTGAATAACTGTTTTTATATTATTACCTAGCCAATTATTTAATATAGCTTCTATGTACTTTAATTTTCTAACATTGTTGTTTATAGCTTCATCTATAGCCATACATATAACTTCATCTTCCATACCTTCATCTTCGTAACTTGCTAATTTTTCTAATTCCAAAGATGAACAAGTTGGAAATGCTTTCATATATTTTTGAACATAAGATTTAGGGCTGTGGTGGTGGCACATACTACTGCTGTTATTATCTTTGTTATTATATGTGTTATTATATGGTATAGGTTCGCCCTTTTGTATATTTCCATTTGCCTTTTTAGTAATTTCCATTTGCCCTTTTGTAAGTATCGAATATGCCAAATCGGTAAATGCATACCATAATGTTCGGTCGTAAGTTGACTTATTGAAATTACCTGTCATTATCAAACCTTCTTCTTGCAAATGTTTTAATGCGTTTCTTATTTTCTTTTCACTTATGTAAGGGAATATTTGGGTAAATGCTTTCATTGAGTTGAAGGTCCAATATCTTCCCTCATAATAATTTTTGTTGTTAGCTTCGTTAAGTTGTATCCAGTATCGAAAATGGTTTAATAATATCGCTTCCAAAATTCCATATTTACAAGCTAGCTTTATATCAAAATGATGTTGCATATTAACCCTCCTTTGTTATTCTCCTTGATTCATTTTCTATGAAAGCTCTATTTGTTCTGGTTCTTCAAAAACTAACATCTTGTTTTTAGCACCATTGTAAAAATTTCTGTCAATTTCAAAACCGTAACAATTTCTTTTCAGTTCTCTGCAAGCTCGTAACGTTGTTCCACTACCAGCACAAGGGTCAATTACAACATCACCTTTATCTGTAAATATCTCTATCAATTTTTTCAATACTTTTACAGGTTTTTGTGTTGGATGTATTTTAGGAATATCTTTGCCATCTTTTTCCCATTCGAACCAATTAAAAATCATTTTACCAGTACCGCGAATTGGTTTGCCGTCTATATCTAGTTTTCTTCCATTGTTAAACTTCGGTAGTTTGTCTCTGTATAAAACAACAGCGTGCTCAGTTGCTCCTACAATTTTCATATTAGCTTTCAAAACTTGTGCTGAATAATTTTTTATAAAAAATAAGGGATAATAATTTTTAAAACCATATTTTTTACCATATTCTACAACTGTTGGAATTTGCTCAAAGGAACAAAAAACTATCATTGCTGGAGCTTTACCCTTTTCTTTAGGTTCTTTAATTAGCAACTTAGAGCAAAAATGCATATATTCGGCTATTTTAAAATTATTGTCTGTGTTAAAGAAATTTTTGCCAGCCTTTTTGCTCTCTCCCTTTTTGTTATCACCATCTACATACCATTCTGTAGATGACGCATATGCATTTACGCCTAAATTGTAAGGAATATCTGCTATTACAAGTTGTGCTTTCGGTATATTGTATCTTTTATAATTTTGAAAGTTATCTCTAAAAATTTCTATTTTCATATTAACCCTCCTAAATAACATTAAATTCAAATTCTATTTCTTTATCTATCATCATCTTTTAAAAAAACTTTTCTTTAAGCCTGTACACGTCCGTTTTAAGCCCTTTAACATCTTCAATGACTAAAACATCATCTTTCATTCTAACATAGCTAAAATCGGCAATATATTCGATTTTACGGTAGGTCTTGCCTTTATACTTAAATTTATCTTGCAATAAAAACTTAGGTTGCAAAGCAAGGTTAGTTATTAACCCTGCTTTTTCCATAAGTTTAAGCTCGTTGTATCTTCTAGCTTCTTTTTTGCTATCAAAGGTTATGTTGTCTATAGCAATCTTTTTATTTTTGTATTTGTTGTATTTTCTCAACGTTTTCTGCCTCCACTAAAAAAGATGCACCTTCGTTTTCGTAAGTCAACGATGATTTTTTAAATTCCCAACCACTATCAAATAGTGCTTTGTTAAGTTCAAAAAAATACCCCTCGATATTCTCATCATCATACATTCTTATATTTCTAGTAAATTCATAAACCTTGTTTTCAAAATCAAAAATTACAGTCGAAAAAATATAATTAGGTTCTTTGATTTCTCCTAAAAAAATTACAGATTTTGCTTGATTTTGCATTTTTTCGTATTTTTGAATAAGTTCATATTCTTTATTTTTAAACAAAACATCTAAATTAATTTTTATTTTATTCACTATTTTAACCTCTTTTCTAGCTCGATAGTAGACAATCTTAAGCTTTTATCAAATCTATCTCTATCATTTCTATACCTCATTATATTTTAAGTAACTTGCAACTGTTTTCAAAAACTGTGTATTAACAGGTTTACCTTTTCTAGCGTCAATACTGTTCCCAAAAATCTCTTGCGAAACCTCATCATCAATCTTGCTCCAAGTAACCTCTATAGCGTGTCTTATAGCTCTCTCAACTCTACTAGGTTTATCATTATGTCTGCTTGATATTTCAATATAAAGCTCTTTAGACATACGAATTTCTGTGTTTTTGTAGCATAAATCGATAGCTTCAACTATATACCTGTACCCTTTTAAATGAACAGGCACACCTAATTTATTTAAAACTTTTATAATTTTTTTCTCCATAACTTTCTCCTTTAAAATGGTAAATTATCATCATCTATATTTTCATCTACTGTGTAATAATCATCACCTTGCACTGCTTCTTGAGTGTTTTTTTCTTCTGTTTTACTACCGCAAAATTCTACTTCGTCAACAAGTATTTCTGTAGATATACGCTTTTGCCCATTATTATCTGTCCAAGAATTATTTCTAATAGAGCCAGCTACACCTATCATTTTACCTTTACTAAAGTATTTTGAAACAAATTCAGCAGTCTTACCGAAAGTAATACAATTAAAAAAATCTGCATCTGGTTCACCATCTCTTTTATATTTCCTATTTACAGCTACACTAAATCGTGTAACTGCAACAGGTTCTGTACTTTGCGTGTATTTAAGTTCGGGGTCTCGCGTAAGTCGTCCGATTAGTTGTACTTTATTCATAGCATTCCTCCTTGTTGATATGCATATATATAAATTGAGAATTATGGCCCATATTACTGTATATAAAATCGTCAGCTTTTTCTTTACTTAAATGATTTTTTATTGAGTTATACTCATAGACATATTCTCCATTTAATTCTTTTTGTTTTATGCGCTCCTTTATACCTTTTTCAGTATAATTAGCTTCAACCATATATATATCATAGTTTTTAGCTTCTATTCCATTCAAATTATTGCAATCAGTAGCATAAAATAATTTAAAATTATTAAAGTGTATTTTATAACCACAATTTTCTACATTATGAATTAGAAAAAAAGTTATAATTTTAAACGAGCCATAATTGTAAGTTTTATTCATATCATAAACATCTATATTTGTTTTATTTACACCTAAAGCTAATAAATCGTTGACTAACCATTTGCCACAACCAAAACGTATTGTAGGACGTTCTAAAGCAAGTTTCTTAAGTGTTGCTTTGTTAAAATGGTCGCTATGTATATGAGTTAATAAAACAAGTTGTATTTTTTTGTGATGCCCCTCTATTTTTTTGAAAGGTATACCACAATCAATTAATATATTATTATTTATAATAGTGGCATTTCCGTTGCTGCCGCTGCTTAATATATTATAATTTATCAAGGTCTATTTGCTCCGTTTCTTCTACAATAGGCTCAACTATAACAGGCTCATCTTCTACGATGTCAGGTATTATTTCTTGTTCAGGCGTAAAAATACCATTCTCTATATTTACTGACTTATCTTCGAATTCAATAGCTTGCTGAAGTTCAGTTGATAACATTCCATACTTTGAGAACAGCTGTCTTAAAATAGTTTTTTTACCCATTTCATCAAAATTTTTGTACCAATTAGAAGAGTATTTGTATAACTCTTTTTCTGGTATTTGATTATTTTCTAGTTTTCTTAAACTTTCTAAATTAAAGGCTTGAGAGTATTTGTCAGCGTGTGCTTCCATTTGATTTTTGCTCCAATAAATTGCTTTTCTAAAACCGTTAGTAAATTCAAACATACCGTAATAACCAATAGTTTTGGCGTTAGCTCTTTCTTCAAAATCTTCTATAAGTTTAACCTCAATCTCTTCTTCTAAAGGGTTAAATTTAATAAGTTCACCCTCTTTTATTTCAGTGGCCACTATTTTTTTATAGCAACCGCTTCTAACAGCGAGTTGTAATAACCCTTTGTAACCTAGCACAAACTGCGCAATACTTGTCGCAACCCATTCAACTTTAGGTGTGCCGTCTTTGTTTAAAACTTGTTTACCGTTTTCGTCTAAAACAGGTACTTTATTTTTTTTCGTAAAAGGCATAAGGTAATATTGACCTAAAACACCTGTTTTTAAGTTTAGTGTCTCACCTAAAAGCCCTGCACAAATTATTGAATTTGCATCACATTTTTGTAAATCAGGGTTAGCTATTACAGCAGAGCTAACATTCGCTACAAAGCTTTGCACCTTCTTTTTATCTCCTAAAGTATCTAGCATCATTTTTTGTATTTTTTCGGTTTGCACTGCTACACTAAATTTAGCTTTTTGAATTTGATTACTCATACTTATATCCTCCATTATTTAAAAATTCTTTTAATTGTCTTAACTTTTCCTTTGTTCCTATAACTGTGAAATTAACTTTGTATTCTTTTTCTTGTTCTTCTTGTATAATAGGTGGAGCTAACTGTTCTGTAGGCGGTGCTAATTCTTGTTGTGTTTGCTCCACTTTTTTAATCGTTTCTTGCCTTTCTTTTTCTTTCTGTTCTGCTAGCTCTTTTGCTTTTTTCTGTTCTTCAATAGCTTTTAAACGCGCTGACACGATAGCCATAGCTTTGCCAATATCAAGACATTTTAAGTACTCAAACATTAATTCTCCGTTATCTTCAGTGTTGTTGATAACTTGTATATCTGTACTTACTTTATCTAAAAATAATTTTGCTTGTTCTTTAAGACTTTTTACACTAGCAGATAATGTAATATTTAGGTTAAGTTTTTCAAAAGTTATAAAATCATATCCTAAATTTAAGCTAGATTTATATTCTTCAAAATATTCTCTAATTTGTCGCTCTTTTTCATCTTTTAAAACTTGTTCTACTTCTTTAATTTTTTTAGCAAGCTCTACATCTGCAATATTGTAATGCCCTGTTACCTCTTTGTAGATTTTTTCAAACTCTTCGTAAGGCTTCATAACTTGATTTTTTATTTGCTTTCTTAAGTCTTCAAGTTCTTTAAATTCTTTATTTAAGTCCGACCTAACTTTTTTAATCTCTTTATATGTATCTTCTGTAACTACTAAACTTAAAGCAGTATCTGTTTTTTGCTTTATTGTAACTTCTAGTTCTTTTAATCGCTCTTCAATAATAGGCAATTGTTTTACTTGTATTAAATTTTCCATATTAACCTCCTAAAATAACTATTGTTTTTCTATTTCATACCAACCAGCGTCAACATAACCTTTAACCCAGTCTTTTAAATAGCTGTCTATTTCTTCGTCCGTGACATCGTCATCGTATACGAAAATCTTTTTCTTTACAGAACGCTCTCCATTTGAAAAAAAGAATTGAATTTTACGCATATAACCCTCCTAAAAATATCTACATCTGCAAACTTTAAAATTATCAAGTTTGTTAGCTTCCTTAAATACTAATGCACTTTTCTCGCAACTAAATTTATAAGCTAGGTTTAAGTATTGTGTTGTTTCTATTACGTCTTTATTAACTTGTTTTAAGTAATTCTTGTTCTCGTTTTCTAATATCCAATAAAGCATTAATTGTAGCCTCCTCATACGCTATATTTTCTATAACATTATTTACAAATATTTCAAAATATATTTCTTTTTCTTCTTCTGTAAGTTTTTGATTTTTACTTACAATTTCTAACTTATTTTTAATAAATTCTAAAATATCTATCATACTGCCTCCTTTGATATATTAAACATTTCCGCTATATCAACAGGCGTCATACTTTCAAAACAATTTTCACAAATATAGTCAAATCCATCTGTATAAACTTCTTCATCTTCAAGTACCTTATCACATATTTTGCAATAAGTTTTTTCTTCTTCTGTATTATTAGGACACCTTGTATCGCAAGGGCTTTGTCTGCATTCTTCACACATTTTGTTCATCTCCTTCTTCTTTATAACTTGACAAATAAGGGTTTTTGATACGTGGCACTAAAGGCTCACCTTTTTTCTGTCTTAATCCATTTAAAATTTCATTACATAAATCCCATTTTTTGATATAATCGCCACAACGATTTTTATTCATATATTTTCTCCTTTACAAAAACCAAGAATTATATTATAATAATCTTGATTTTATTTGTTTTTTAATGCGTTAGTGTATCCTATGGTCATTTTTTCTACAGAATTGCTATTTCTGTTTTTGCTATAGAACGCTAACGCATCTTTTTCGTTTTTAAAAACAATAGTTATAACTTTTCTATCTTGTACTCTCATATACCCTCCTAAAATATCATTTTACCTAAACCGTAGCCTAAAAAATAACAAATCATAACTGCTACAGTTAATAATATACGTTCTCTCATATAACCACCTTGCCGTCCTCTCTAATAAGACTTGTAACGCCATAATCTGCTTTTATACCAAAAGTACCAGCTAATCTAATTGCCTCATTGTTATTCCTAGCAATTAAAGGGTATGTTTTGTCATTTACTTTCATCGTATATTTTTTCATTTGTTTTCCTCCTTAATCTAAATAATAATCATATTTTTTTCTGCGAACAGCCCCTTCACTTCTTTTAAGTTCTTTAGCTATCGTTTTTAAGTCATAGCCTAACTCTGTGTATTTTTTTAATCTTTCAATCTCAAAATCAGTCCATCTTTTGCGTGTATTTTTCTCGTCAAACTGTAAAATATCATTATTTCTTTTTTGCTTAACCCAGTTAGGCTCTTTTCCTAATATATTTTCTTCTAACTTTCTAAAGTTTAAAGAATTTTGGTTTTTTTCTGCCCATTCCCAAAATTTATCAATATCAACAAATTTTACAGAACGTTTAGCTATTTTCTTGTTTATTATAGGCAACCCTTTTTTAAGTAACATATTCCTTAATGCCGCACAAGAATTTCTGCCGTATATAAGAAATAAAACTTGGTTTAAGGTTACATACCCACTATTTTCGTAAAAATTCCCTAGTTTAAGTTTAGATTTTTTCATATTAATAGAACATTCTGTTCTGTTTAAATTTTTAGCTATTTTTGAAACAGAACATTTACCCCAATTTTCAATAAGGTACTCTGTTTCCTCTTCTGTTCAACGTCTAAATGTACGTTTTTGCATATTTTTTCCTCCTTAGCTTGTCCTTTCATATAAGCCTTAAAAGGCTTATTTATTTTCTACTATTTCCAATTCTAGACCATATCTAGCGGCATATATTTTAGCTTGTGCTATGTACATACTTTTAGCAAGTTTTTCAACTAAATGTTCATATTCTGGCTTTACAATACCATCTACATCTTTTACTAACACTGGTGTTACTGTTCCATCTTCATTTTTTATATTTATAAATGATTTAACTTTTAATGGCTCTCTTTTTCTAGGCAAAGTTACCACCTCCTTTACTAACTTATTAATTTTATAAATTGTCCTATTACTTTTTATCAAAATGTATCATACATTTTTAACCATTAATTGTTTTTCTCTTTTTATAGATGATATATCTTGTAATGCATCACAATATCCTTTCATTTTCAATAAAAATCTTTCTGAATTTTCATTTTTTTCTAATGCAGAAATCATCTGAATAGCATCGATTTGCATTTCTTCAAAAGTCAAATCTTTAGTCATAATAATCACTCCTTTGTATTGAATGTTTTAATAAATATTGTAAATATATTCCTTTTCTTGTATAATTTTAGTATCCATATTTTAAAACTGCCATTTTATTATATGGAAATATACAAGAAAAGGAGGTATACATATGCTTAATATCGATAAAAACTCTTTAGAGGTAAGTGATAGTTTTGTTGAACATTTGTTTATAACCATACTTACTGAAAATAAAGAACTTATTGCTATTTTTCCTAAAGATAATATTGATAAAATAAAATTAACCAAAGAATATTTAAAAAAATACTTAAGCAGTCTTGACCCTTTAGATGAAATCAACTACCCAAGTGAACAAGATTTCACTAAAGAAGTTTATAAAATAGTAAAAAATTGTTTCACTTCTTAAATTTCCAAATAATAGGGGTTATTTACTCCTATTATTTCTTTCTTGTAATAATAAAATAATTAATACATCTTTAATATATTGCTGAACACTAATCCCTGATTCATCGGCTAATTTTTGATAAAATGCTAAATCATCTTTATGGACTGGTAAGTCAATATTTATACTAGTTATGTTTTTAGTCGTATTCTTGATGTATTCTATAGTTTTAGCATTCATAGCGTCATCTCCTTTATTTAGTTTTTAATGCACTTCAATTAAGCTATCTTTTTACAGTATTTGTTTATAAAATAAATTTGTCCCTTACCTGTTACTTTGGTAGTTTTATTAACTCTAATACTACCATCTGGGTTATTATGTACGCTTTCTTTTATTTCAAATAACCCAAGTTCCATTGCTCTTTGTGTTGGTAAATTTCTACTAGAACCTGTTTTCATTAAATAGCCTTCTTCTCTTAGTTTTTCAAAAAGCTTATTTTGTCCTGTATCTACTCCATTTTGTTTTAATATCTTAGCAAGTTCGCCTATTAAAATACTCGTCTTGCTAGCCTCAACACTTTCTGCAAACAATGCTTTAGGTTGTAATTCTTTTATTTGTTGTTCTTGTTGCTTATTTGTAAGTGTTAATGTTACATTTTTTTCTTTTTCTTCTTTTAAATCTGTAGCAAGTTTTATTATTGTATCTGGGTTTAATAAAACCTCTTCTATTTTTTGTGGCGTTAAGTAGCCACCGTGTTTTCTTATGCTAGGTAAAATCTCATTTGTTACCCAACGTTTAAATTCTTTTGCTTGTGGTAATTTGCTTGATAAGATAAGTGAATATAAACCACTTTCGTTTATGATAGTCATATCTTGTTTTCCTGAAGGTGTTTCCATTTTAGCAACACCCCTATCTTCTTCATCAACTTTTTTAGATATGGCACTCCTTGGTTCTGAATATCCTAAAGCCTCTGCTACATCTTTACCAACAAACCAAACTTCATCTTCAATAAGTAAAGTTCTAATTTGTCCAAAGGTTTCATTTTTAAATAATTCTATGTTATTCATAGCATCACTCCTTTACTATTAAATTTGTTGATTTTTATTCAACACCGTTATAAAAAAAATATTTATCTTTATCTGTTATACCTAATAAATTAGATATTTTTTGTATTTCACTAACCTTAAACTCTACTTTATTATTTATTTTTCTATGTAGTGAATATACCGAGATACCGAGCTTTAATGCAAGCTTTTCTTGAGTGTAACCCATTTCTAACAATAAAGCCTTTAATTTTAAAGTATTTGTCATACAATCACCTCCTGTTGAATATTATTCACACTTAAAATATAACACGTTGTTGATTATTTGTCAACATATTTTTTAAAAAAATATTTTTTTGTTGACTTTTAATAAACAAAATGATATATTTATCTTACAAAATATCATATAAAAAGGAGGTATTTAAAATTTCAACCATATATGAAAGGATTAGAATGTTAAGAGAAAAAAAAGGTATAACCCAAGATGAACTAGCTATTAAGCTAGGTTATACCTCTCGCTCTACTATTGCTAAAATTGAAAGTGGAAAAGCCGATATAACACAAACTAAAGTTAAAGAATTAGCAAAAATATTAAATACTACTACTGGATATTTAATAGATGGAATAAACACAACATCAAGCAATAATCAAATAAATCAAGAAGAAAAAGATTTGCTAGCTAAATTTAATAAGTTAAATACATTAGGTAAAAATGAAGCTAAAAAACGTGTAGAAGAACTCACACAGATAGATAAATATACAATAAATAATATTGATGAAGAGCTTTCTATAACAGAAGAAGATATACAAGAAATAAAACTTTATGAAATACCAGCATCTGCTGGTACAGGTTCGTTTATAGATTGTGATGTACCTTATGAAATAAAAAAGGTAGATTTAACAGTAGCCCCTCAAGCAAGAAGAGCAGATTTTGCCTTATATGTTCGCGGGGATAGTATGGAGCCAGATTATTATGACGGTGATATAGTCTTTGTAAGAGAACAACCTAAAGTAGATAACGGACAAATAGGTATTTTTATTTATGATGATGTATCATATATAAAAAAATACTCTATTCAAGATGATGGTATTTATTTAATATCTTTAAATGATAAATATAAGCCTATAAAAGTTGATAAAAATACACCTTTTAGAACTTGCGGTTTAGTTTTATAATATTTAACCTACTATAATCAATTATAGTAGGTTTTTCTTGACAAAAATTGTATTTTAATATAGAATTTTATTGAAAAATATAAAAAAATTAAAAGGAGTATTTTTATGGTAATATTATTTTTACTTCTAATTATTTGCTTAGCTATGTTGTTGTCAACACTTTCAACTATTGGCAAAAAAGAAAACCAAATTAAAATTTATGAAAATGAATTAAATAACTTAGAAACAAAATATAATAATTTAAAACTAGAAAAACAGGAAGCAAATAATTTCTTAATTAAATATAATTTAGAACTAGAAGATAGAAAAACTAAATTAAAAAAAGAAATAACAGAATTACAAACTCAAATCAATAACGAAAGTAAAGAATTACAAGAAAAAAAAGATGTATTAAAAAAAGAAATAACAGAATTACAAACTCAAATAAAACTATTAGAGGGTGAAGATTTAACCTTATATACTGAAAAGATATTATTTGAAACTTTTGATAACTTTTCATCTGAAGAGTTAAAAAATAAATTGTCAACTTTAAAACTTGAACAAAAACAACTTATTGAAGATGATAATGCAATAAAACCTGTTAGTGTTAAATATACAGATAAATCTGTTGAAAGAAATAATAAAAAACAGCTATTAAGTTGTTTTGAAGCAGAATGCAATATCATATTTCAAAATCTAAAGTTTTCTAATATAGATAAAAGCAGAGATAAGATAATAAAAATATTTAATAGCTTAAATAATATTTTCAAAACAGATGATATAAATTTATCTGATGATTTCTTAAACCTTAAATTAAAAGAGTTTAACATATTAATAGAAATTGCCAAAAAACAACAAGAAGAAAAGGAAACTCAAAAAGCTATAAGAGAGCAAATGATAGAAGAAGAAAAAGTTAGAAAAGAAATAGAAAAAGAAAAAATAAAAATAGAAAAAGAAGAGAAGCAGTTTAACAATGAAATTTCCAAAATGTTATCTTACCTTCAAAAAGCTAACAATGATGTTGAAAAGCAAATATATGCCGATAAAATCAAAGAATTAGAAGAAAAAATTAAATTATTAGAAAAAGATAAAGAAAATGTACTTCAAAGAGAAACTAATACTAGAGCAGGTTTTGTATACATTATAAGTAATATAGGCTCTTTTGGAGAAAATGTATTTAAAATTGGTATGACTAGAAGATTAGAGCCTATGGACAGAATATCTGAATTAAGTTCTGCCTCTGTACCTTTCCCTTTTGATGTACACGCACTTATATTTTCTGATGACGCACCATCTTTAGAAAACTCATTACATAAGTATTTTCAAGATAAAAGCATAAACAAAGTAAATTTAAGAAAAGAATTTTTCAAAATAGATATAGAAGAATTAAAAAATTATATCTTAGATAATTTAGGGCTTTCTATCAAATTTGTTGATATACCAGAAGCAGAACAATATAGAGAAAGTATAAAAATGTTAGAAAATCTAAAAAAATAAGTATAGATATATTATATTTTTCTAGTATAAAAAAGACTTAGAATAACTAAGTCTTTTTTGTTTTATTCTTCATTTTCTGCTAAAAGAGAAGATACATTAATTGGAGGGAGTACTATTGGTTCCATATCTGGCTGACAAGTTAAAAGAGAAATTTGACTTCTCAAATATGGCATTAAAATTGCTGTCGCATTTTGCTTCAAGAAAATTTGCTTTTTATCATCATCTCCATTAAATGTAAAAAATCCAGATAATTCTACATTCAAATTATACTCATCTTCTTTTTCTATTTGTGTTGCTAATGAAACTTTATAAATATCATCTTCTTCATTTCTATTTATTGAAACTTCAAATGCTATTTTACATTCATTGTCATTTTTAAATCCTTGTCTTTCAAAATAGAACTCATCAACAACTAATTTTTGTAACTCTAATACACAATTATTTACCATTTTTTATTCTCCTTTTAGGCACCTAATAATAAATTTTTACTATACGAAACTTTCAAATCTGATATAATACTAACTTTTTTAGTACCAACTTTTTCAATTTCTTTATAACCATTAAAATTAAGTTTACTTTTTTTAAACTCAAATTTAATATTTTTCAAAATATCATTATACTCATTATTACTAAAAATAAAGCCACCTGGCTCATTTTCAATTACTTCAACTCCATAATCATCACATATTTCTTTTAATAAATCTAAATCTAGTTCCATAACAAACAACTCCTTTGTTTTAAAATATGTTAAAATTATTTTGCTGCATAAACAATTCTAATATTCTTTATTACATCTATATTCTTAACACATATTTGTTTTTCTATATAACATATTTTTAAAATTTTCATTATATCTTTTTTTAATTTATGCTTTATATCATAATAATTAGTCCTATTACTTTCAAAAGTTCTAATAATAACATCTATTTTTTTAATTTTAGCATAATAATCTAAAGCTATGCAGTTGAACTTTTCTAATTCTATTTCATCTAACTTATCTTCAAGTTTAAACTTATGTTTATCAGTTAAATATATAAACTCCTCAAGAAATTCAAAATACTTATCAACTTCTAAGTTATCATTCAAATTAAGTATATTTTTACAACAAATGTCAACTTTTATGACGCTAGCTCTATCATTTTTATTGTACTTTCTGTTTTGAACATTTACTTTTTGAATAGCCCAACTTTTGGCTAATTTAAAATCGTCATAGAAATATACACCGTGTCCTAACCAATGATTGTCATCTTCTTTAGATTTATTAATTTTAAATTCAAAATTAGTAATGTTTTTACAAGCACTTTGCTTTGTTCCATGGTATCCTATTATTTTATAGTTACTCATAATACTTCCTCTGTACCATTTATTTTTATAAATAACTACATATAGTTATTTTGTCCTTGACAAACACTACATATAGTTATTTTGTACACATAGTAATATTTTAGAATTTATTTTTTATTAATATTTACTATTTATACGAATTTTATCATAAATTTTACAAAATTTCAACATAAAATAAAAATTTAACAAAACTAAAATATTTTATTTTAACATACTTTAATATTTTATGCTATAATAAATATAAAGGTTACAAATAAATTAAGGGGTTGATTTTATGAACATAGCTTGTGCATATATAAGGGTTAGTACAGATGACCAAGTAGAATATAGTTTAGATGCACAATTAAATGCAATAAAGAAATATGCAAAAGAAAATAATTTAATATTACCTAGTGAATATATATTTGTAGATGATGGCTACTCTGGGCGTAAAGCAGAGAAGAGGCCAGCATTTATGAAAATGATAGCAACTGCTAAAAACAAGCCATCACCATTTAATGTTATATTAGTACACAAGTTTGATAGGTTTGCAAGAAATAGAGAAGATAGTGTAGTTTATAAATCATTACTAAAAAAAGAATGTAATGTAAAAGTAATTAGTATAACAGAATCTATAGAAGATGATAAGTTTTCTATAATATTAGAAAGTATGCTTGAGGCTATGGCAGAATACTACTCATTAAATTTAGCTGAAGAGGTAAAAAAAGGTATGGCAGAAAAGGCTAAACGTGGAGAGTATCAAGCCTATGCACCTTTAGGATATGATAACGACAAAATAAATAAAACACTTGTAATTAATGAAGAAGAGGCTAAAATTGTAAAATATATATTCAATGAATTTTTAAATTCTACACCTATGCAACAAATAACAAAAAACCTTAATCAGTTAGGCTATAAAACAAAAAGAGGAAATAAATTTGAAAGACGTACAATAGAATATATATTAAGAAACACTGTTTATATAGGCTATACTACTTGGTGCGAAGATGGGCAAAGAAAAAGAGACTACACAAAAGAAGCACATATAGTTAAAGGTAACTATCCTTCTATTATAGATGAAGATACATTTTACAAAGTGCAAGAAAAAATAAATTTTTATAAAGAGAAATATAAACCAAAAGAAAGACCTGTTACAGAGTTTAAACATTATTTAAGTGGTATTGTGAAATGCTCTTATTGTGGCTCTAGCTTATCTATGGGTGGTAAATACACACAATGTATAGGATATAATCACGGTAGATGCACGGTTTCTAATTTTATATCTATCAAAGAAATTGAAAGATTGTTTTTAGAAGAAATAACAAGCATTTCATCTAAAGATTTAAGCTCATTAAATTTAAAATCAAAAAACGAAAAAGATAAAACAGAAGAAGAAAAAATAATTAATTTAGAGCTTAACAAACTAAATGCTAAACTTGAAAGAGCAAAACTTGCCTATTTAGATGGAATTGACACCTTAGAAGATTACAAGCAAAATAAAACACTAATAGAAAATCAAATACAAAATTTAAAAACAAAATTAAATTCTTGCTCAAAAGATAAGGAAATAAACTTAGATAAATTTAAAGAAAATATGGAAAAATTAAAAAATCTAATAATAGATGAAAAAGCATCTAATCTTGAAAGAATTACTTATGTAAATGATTTTATAGAAAAAATAATATTTAATAAAGTAAATAAAACATTAGAGTTTTACTATTATTTTTAGGGTATAATTTATTTATACCCTATAGCCATATAGTCCTCCATATTGAGTTAATATAAGCTTACCAAGTTGAGGATTTTTATTTTTAATTTTAACAGGGAACTCTAATTTTTTTTCATATATCCACATTAGCAAATCTCTCCTTTTATTTCATAATTAAAACATTCTTGCCAAGGCCAAGGGTTATTTATCCATTTAAACTTTTCATCGTTAGACATAGAGCGATAAGAGCATAAAGGTCCAAAGTTTTCTTCATAAATAGCACGAATGCTATCTGCTTCTTTTAATATTTCATTATATATAGCTATGCCCTCTTTATCATAAGGGTGAGTATCTAAATAAAGTGCCATATCAACAGCCATAAAATCAAGAGCTGTTAACTGTTCTAAAATATCTTCTCTTTTCATATTTATGCCTCCTAAAATATTAACCTTCATAAAAACAAGGTTGGTCTTCTCTCATAATATTTTTATCTTCTTTACAATATGCTCTTGCTAGCTCTGGGAAAATAGTCCCTTTAATCATAGCCTCATTTTGGTCATATATGCTACAAAGTTTTTGAAAAGGAACATAAGCTCTTGCCAATTTAACAACCTTAATATATTCTTCATAAGGTATGCAATCTTTATTACATTCGTTACAATCCATTTTTATACCTCCTTTAAATTTTGGTTATAGGTTATCAAACCTAATTTTATATTATTCGTATAATATAAAAAATGTTACAATATTAAATAAACTATTGACTTTTAATAAAAAGAGTTATAACTTATAGATATAAACAAAATGAGGTGGTAATAATGAATTTTTTAGATAAAAGAGAAAATCTGGTAAAAATATTAAAATTAATATTAGTACTTTTAGGAATATATTTATTTTTACACTATGTAGGTGGGCTGTTCTTACCATTTATAATAGGTTATATACTGTGTATTATTTTATATCCACTTTTTAAAATACTAAATAATAAATATAAAATACCAAAGCCTATTAGTAGTATATTATGTATAATAGTATTAATAGTTGTTATTTCCTTTATAGGTGTTGGCATTGTAGGTCAAATAGTAAAAGAAGGTAAAGAATTTTCAAAAGATTTACCTTACTATATAGAATCTATAAAAATTACATTTGATGAAATTAATGAAAAAATGCAAAGCTTAATATCTGTACTCCCAGATGGTTTAGAAAATATGATTTTAGATTTTCTTGAAAATTCTTCCTCAATAACAGGTGAAATTTTAGGTAATGGCTTAAAAAATACATCTATCAGTGTAATAAAAAAAGTACCTAATGCCCTTATGATTACTATAATAAGTATTATATCTTGTTATTTAATGCTTATAGATAAAGAAAATATGCAAAAATTTATTATAAGACAGCTTCCTGAAAGATATGCTGATAAATTTTCTGTAGTTAAGTCTGGCATAGGTAGTGCTGTATTTGGATATATTCGTGCACAAGCTATAATAATGTGTTTAATAGCAACTATATGCTTTATAGGCTTATTAATATTAAATGCACCTTATGCACTTTTTATAGCAGTTGTTATAGGTATAATAGATGCCTTACCTGTTTTTGGTAGCGGTTTTATACTTTGGCCTTGGTCTTTATATAATGTAATAACAGGAAACTATGGTCTTTCTATAGGGCTTATAATAATATACGTAGTTGTTCTTTTAACAAGGCAATTTGTAGAGCCTAAAATATTAGGTAAACAAATAGGTATCCACCCATTAGCAACTTTAATGTCTATTTATATAGGCTTACAAATTTTTGGTGTTTTTGGCTTTATAATAGGTCCTATTATAATGGTTATAATAAAGGCTTTACAAAATGAAAATATACTGCCTAAATGGAGGTAGATTATGGCTAGATATATATATGATAAATTAAAAGAATATAAAAATAAAAATATATACCCTCTTTATATGCCAGGACATAAAAGAAATGAAAAATTTTTAAAAGATTTTTATGAATTTATTGATTTAGATTTTACAGAACTAGATGAAACAGATAATATGCACAAACCAACAGATGTAATAAAAAAATGTAAAAATTTAATATCTAATACTTTTGCATCTGATGATAGTTATTTTCTTGTTAATGGTAGTAGCTGTGGCATAATAGCCTCTATCCTTGCTTGTGTTGAACCTAACGAAGAAATATTGGTAGCTAAAAATTGCCATATTAGCGTTTATAACGGTTTAGCTTTAAGTGGTGCATCGCCCATATATATAGAACCTACAATTAAGTATAGCATTCCTTGTGGTATAAATATAAAAGATATCGAAAAAGCTATAAAAAAATATCCTAATATAAAAGCTTGTATATTAACAAGCCCAACTTATGAAGGCTTTGTAAGCGATATAGAAAATATTGCAAAATTGCTCCATAAAAACAACATAATACTTATTGTAGATGAAGCTCACGGAGCACATTTTAATTTTTCAGAAAAATTTCCAAAAACAGCTATAAAATGTGGAGCAGATATATCTATACAAAGCTTTCATAAAACTATGCCAAGCTTTACACAATGTGGAGTTTTGCATATAAACAGTAAACTTGTAAATAAGAAAAAGCTAGAACAATGCCTTTCTATTATGCAAACCACAAGCCCTTCTTATATGTTTATGCTAAGTATAGAATATGCAACAGATTTTTGTATAAACAATGAAAATTTATTTGATGATTATACATTATTTTTAGAAACTTTAAGAAAAGATTTAAAAACCTTAAAAAAAATAAAACTTATAGATGATGATATTTTAAAAGATAGTAACGTTATAGATTTTGATATAAGTAGGCTTACATTTTTAATAAATAGCGATGTAAATGGTAGCTATATAAATGATGTTTTAAAGGAAAATAAATTTCAATTAGAAATGTATGGTAATAACCATATAATAGCTATATCTACAATATGTGATGATTTTGATAAATTACTAGAACTTAAAAATATTTTATTTAAAATAGCTAAAAACCTTACATATAAAGAACTTGAATTTATAAACAAAAAAGAAGGTTTAATAACAAAGCCTAAAGTTTTACCTAAAGATACATTTTATAAAGCTAAAATATTAAAAGATATAAATTGTTGTGATGGAAATATAAATGCAAATTTTATAACCCCTTACCCTCCAGGTATACCTATATTAACCCCTGGTGATATTATTACAAAAGAAATAATAAATAAAATAAATATATACTTAAAAAATAACATTAATATTTTAGGCGTTAATAACAAAAAAGAAATAGAAATTTTATTAGATTAATTTCAAATAAAGCTATAGATGCTCTATAGCTTTATTTATAATAACAAAAAAGCTAGGCAAAACCTAGCAAAGATAGCGGAAGAGGGATTTGAACCCCCGACACCACGGGTATGAACCGTGTGCTCTAGCCAACTGAGCTATTCCGCCATATTAAATTAAAGTGGGAACAACAGGGCTCGAACCTGTGACCCCCTGCTTGTAAGGCAGGTGCTCTCCCAGCTGAGCTATGCTCCCACAGAGTCGTTGATGGGAACAACAGGGCTCGAACCTGTGACCCCTTGCTTGTAAGGCAAGTGCTCTCCCAGCTGAGCTATGCTCCCATATCTAACGACAAATAATATTATATCAACATAACTAATATATGTCAAGCACTTTTTATAATATTTTTATATTTTATAAATTCCAAGTATAAGTTGCAGTATTTAAAAAATTATAGTTTACCTAGTTTTAATAACTCACTTGCATATATTTCATTACTGCTTTTACCATAAAACATATCTTTAGGATAGTCATTTATAAAATTTTCTATTTTGTTAATAGATTGATAACTTATTTTTCCTATTATCCATTCCTTTAGGTATAAAGCGTTTAATTGGTCTCTTTACATTTTCATTACTGCCACGCTCATATGACAGTAAATATGAGCATAATAAACATTTAATACCCCTATTTTTTATCCCCTTTGCATTTATAAATTTAGAACTGTTATCTTTTAAACATTATTCTAAGTGAAATAAAATTTAAAAAATTGAATATATTTTTTGTTTATGGTATAATAATAAAATAAAATTATGTGAGGTAGCTTATGGATGCAATTTTTAATATAGACAAAAATCTTATTTTATATTTTAATGAGGTTATTCCTAATTATCCTATTTTAAAAAATATTTTAGCTTTTATAACTCATCTTGGAGATATAGGCTTTATATGGATAGCTTTAGGAATATTTTTAACAATAAAAAAATCTACAAGGTTAAACGGAATAATAATGCTAGTTGCCTTAACTATAGGTTCTATACTAGGAAATGGTATTTTAAAAAACATATTTGAAAGGCAAAGACCTTTTATTGAGCTAGGGTTACAGCCTTTCATATCAGAGCCTAAAGGGTTTTCCTTCCCATCTGGGCATAGCACGGCATCTTTTATTGGAGCAACGTGCATATTTTTAACAAATAAAAAATGGGGAATATATGCTTATATTTTAGCGTTACTAATAGCTTTATCAAGGGTTGTTTTATTAGTACATTATCCAACCGATGTTATAACAGGTGCTATACTTGGCATTGCTATAGCTTTAATTGTTACAGCTTTATTAAAAAAATTAAACAATGTTTTAACAAATAATTGATTTTTTTTAAAATATGTGATATAATCTGGTAGTGTGTAATTTTTACCAAAATTTTAAGGAGGATATAATAAATGAATAATGTAGAAAATATGGATATTAACAAGTACAAAATAACATTTTCTGTTAGTGCTGAAAGATTCCAAGAAGGTTTAGATTATTCTTTTAATAAAAACCAAAAACATTTTAATATTAAAGGCTTTAGAAAAGGAAAAGTGCCTAGACAAATTATTGAAAAAACTTACGGTGCTGAAGTATTTTATGATGATGCTTTTAACTTTGTTTTACAAGATGCTTATGCTAAAGCTGCAGAAGAAAGCAAATTAGAAATAGTTTCAAGACCTGAAATAGATGTTGTTAGTGCTTCTAAAGAAGAAGGCGTTGTATTTACTGCTGTTGTTTATACAAAACCAGAGGTTAAAGTTACAGATTACAAAGGTTTAGTTTGTGAAAAACCAAGCACTACTGTTAATAAAGATGATGTAGAGGCTTATCTTAACAGAGAAAGAGAAAAACATTCTAGAATTAACCCTGTTACAGACAGAGCTGTTAAAAAAGGCGATTTAGCTAATATAAACTTTGAAGGTTTTATAGATGGTGTTGCTTTTGAAGGTGGTAAAGGCGAAAACTACGACCTTGAAATAGGTTCTAAAACATTTATTGACACTTTTGAAGACCAAATCATTGGTAAAAACATTGGTGACGAATTTGACGTTAATGTTACATTCCCAGCAGATTATGGCAAAGAAGAATTAGCATCTAAACCTGCAGTATTTAAAGTTAAAATAAATGAAATTAACGAAAAAATTCTTCCTGAATTAAACGATGAATTTGTTCAAGATACTACAGAATTTGAAACTTTAAAAGACTATAAAAAAGACATAAAAGCTAAACTTACTGCTATGAAAAAAGAAGAAGCAGATAAAAAAGTAAAAGAAGCTGTTTTAGAAGCTTTAATAGAAAAAGTTGAAGCAGATATACCACAAGCTATGATTGAGCTTGAAATAGACCATAAAATAAATGAATTTAGAAACGGTATAGCATCACAAGGCTTAAGCTTAGAATCTTACTTAAACTATATGGGACAAAGCTTAGAAAATATGAGAGAAGCTTACCGTATAATCTGCGAAAAACAAGTTAAAGGTAGATTAGCTTTAGAGGCTGTTGCTGAAGCTGAAAAAATTAAAGTAACTGAAAAAGACATTGATGCAGAATTAACTCGTATTGCAGAGGCTTATCATATAGATAAAGAAAAAATTGAAAGCATCTTTGGTGAAAAAGAAAAAGAAAATATTATAAAAGACTTAAAAACTCAAAAAGCTCTTGACTTTTTAGTTAAAAACTCTGTTCAACCAGAGGCTTAATATAGGATTTAAAAACGAAAAAGGGGTTTATGCCTCTTTTTCGTTTTATATATTACATACTTAAAATTTTTGGTTAAAATTAATATTTAAAGCATAATTTACATAAATTGGGATATACTATTTTTTATGAGTTTGATATAAATTTTTAAAGGAGGTATAATATGAGCTTAGTACCTATGGTTGTAGACCAAACAAATACAGGAGAGCGTTCTTATGATATATATTCTAGGCTGTTAAAAGATAGAATAATATTTTTAGGGGAGCAGGTAAACGATACAACAGCAAGTTTAGTTATAGCACAGTTATTATTTTTAGCAGCAGAAGACCCAGATAAAGATATAAGCTTATATATAAACAGTCCAGGTGGCTCTGTAACAGCAGGGCTTGCAATATATGATACAATGCAATATATAAAACCAGATGTATCTACCATATGTATAGGTATGGCAGCTAGTATGGGTGCGTTTTTACTTGCAGGAGGAGCAAAAGGCAAAAGATATGCCCTACCTAATGCAGAAATAATGATACACCAACCTTTAGGCGGAGCTAGAGGGCAAGCTACAGATATGCAAATACAGGTAGAACAAATTTTAAAAATAAAAAATAAATTAAATAAAATGCTATCTGAAAACACAGGGCAAGATATAGAAACAATAAAAAAAGATACAGAGAGAGATAACTATATGTCGGCAGAGGAAGCAAAAGCTTACGGGCTTATAGATGATGTTATCACAAGCTGTAAATAATAAAGGAGGTATAATATGAGCTTAGTACCTATGGTTGTAGACCAAACAAGCAGAGGAGAACGTTCTTACGATATATATTCTAGGTTGTTAAAAGATAGAATAATATTTTTAGGAGAAGAGGTAAATGATACAACAGCAAGCTTAGTTGTAGCACAGTTGTTATTTTTAGCAGCAGAAGACCCAGATAAAGATATAAGCTTATATATAAATAGCCCAGGAGGTTCTGTAACAGCAGGGCTTGCAATATATGATACAATGCAATATATAAAGCCAGATGTATCTACCATATGTATAGGTATGGCAGCTAGTATGGGTGCGTTTTTACTTGCAGGAGGAGCAAAAGGCAAAAGATATGCCCTACCTAATGCAGAAATAATGATACACCAACCTTTAGGCGGAGCTAGAGGGCAAGCTACAGATATGCAAATACAGGTAGAACAAATTTTAAAAATAAAAAATAAATTAAATAAAATGCTATCTGAAAACACAGGGCAAGATATAGAAACAATAAAAAAAGATACAGAAAGAGATAACTATATGTCGGCAGAAGAAGCAAAAGCTTACGGGCTTATAGATGATGTTATCACAAAAGTAAAATAATTAAGGAGTTGAGCAAATGTCTTCTAGAAATGATGACCATAAAATAACTTGTTCTTTTTGTGGCAAAACTCAAGATGAGGCAAAAAAGCTTGTGGCAGGACCTAAAAACATATATATATGTGATGAATGTGTAGACCTTTGTTGCCAAATAATATATGATGAATTTCCTGTTGAGCATAAAGAAACCAACTTTTCAATGGATAGCTTTAAATTGCCAAAACCAAAAGAAATAAAAGAACATTTAGACCAGTATGTTATAGGGCAAGATGATGCTAAAAGAGCACTTGCTGTTGCAGTATATAACCATTATAAAAGAATAACTTCAGACCCTATAGAAAGTAATGTAGAATTGCAAAAAAGTAATATTTTATTAATAGGACCAACAGGTACAGGTAAAACTTTGCTTGCTCAAACATTAGCAAGAATGATAGATGTACCTTTTGCCATTGCAGATGCAACAAGCCTTACAGAAGCTGGATATGTAGGCGAAGATGTTGAAAACATTCTTTTAAAGATTATACAAGCAGCAGATTTTGATATAGAAAGAGCTCAAAGAGGTATTATATATATAGATGAGGTAGACAAAATTGCAAGAAAAGCAGATAACCCATCTATTACAAGAGATGTTAGCGGAGAAGGTGTACAACAAGCACTTCTTAAAATTTTAGAAGGTACTGTTGCATCTGTTCCACCTCAAGGAGGTAGAAAACACCCTCATCAAGAGTTTATACAAATAGATACATCTAACATATTATTTATATGTGGTGGAGCTTTTAGCGGGCTTGAAAAAGTAATCCAAAAAAGAACTAAAAACAAAGTAATAGGCTTTGGAGCAGAGGTGCAATCTAAAGAGGATTTAATATCAGGTGAAATTTTAAAAGATGTTTTACCTCAAGATTTGCATAAATTTGGGCTTATACCAGAGCTTATAGGGCGTATGCCAGTTGTTGTTACATTAAATAACTTAGATGAAGATTCTTTAGTATCTATCTTAACTGAACCTAAAAATGCACTTATAAAACAATATCAATATTTATTTGAGCTAGATAATGTAGTTTTAGAATTTACTGAAGATGCTATAAGAGCTATCGCTAAAAAGGCTATTAAGCAAGAAACAGGAGCACGTGGGCTTCGTGCCATAGTTGAAGGCTTTATGACAGATATAATGTATGACATACCTTCTAATGATAATATTGAAAAATGTCTTATAACAGATAAGGTTGTAAATGGAGAAGAAAAGCCAACTTTTGTATATAAAGATAAAAAAGAATTAGCATAAAGATAAGACTACTCGTTAAGCGGGTAGTCTTATCTTTATGCTTTTTATTAATAAGTATTTATGTTATAAAATTGCTTTTTATAAAATATATAAGACATTATAGAAGGTATGATAGCAAGCATTATTATACCTAATATTATGCCTATTTCCAATCTATAGAAAAAAACTACTAGAAACATAATTATACCAGCAGGAAATGATAAATATCCTACAATTTTATGTGTATAACGCCAAATATTTTCATTATTAACTGTCCAAGGTAACCTTAACCCCAAATATTTATTACAAGGTATTTTAGGGGATTCGTTACCAAAATATAAAATATAAATTGTAAATAAAATTAAGAATGTATTTTCTATAGTATCTTTTGAAAGTTTTGCTGAAAAAGCTATAAGTATAAAAATTCCAGTTATAAAAGCACCTGTTAAAATAGTAAGTCTTCTAACTAATTTTACTTTTATGTTTTCATTAGATAAGTCAACTAATTCTGGTGTATATTTAAAAAATGCTATAGGCGCTGTTAATATATCAGGTACAATAATTGATATTTTTAATATATTACTTAATGTTGAAACACTAGCTATAAATATAATAACTGTACATATCCATAAAAGATAATTTGTTTTTTTCATAATAAAACTCCTTTCTAATTAAAAAAATCTAAAAATTTACCTAAAGCATCTTGCAGAACGGTTGTATTAATAGAATATATGATAAACTGTCCTTTTTTCTCATAAGATATAAGCTGAGCATCTTTTAATATATCAAGGTGTTTAGATATAGAAGGTTTAGACATATTAAAATTATCAGATATTTCTCCAGCAGTAAGGTCTTTTTTGCTTAAAAGCTTTAAAATTTCTCTTCTTGTTTCATCGCTAAGTGCTTTAAAAACTTTTGTCATATTACACCACCTTATTATATATTTAACTAATTATCTAAATATGTAATAGCATAATATTCTTTTAACGTCAATATACTTTTTATTAAAAAAATATTAAAATATTTGCATATTAAAAGTAGTTCTTCTTGACTTTTTTATGCATATATGCTAAAATTATTTCATTATGCTGGCATAGCTCAGCAGGTAGAGCACTTCATTGGTAATGAAGAGGTTCGGCGGTTCGAGTCCGCTTGTCAGCTTTACTTTTAATATTCATCTAAAGAAAGGAGATATTATGAGCACAGGTGATATAATAATTATCATTACATTAATAGTTGGTGTTGTGTTGTTTGGTTTGTTTTGGCTTAATAAAAAAGCTAGCAAAAAAATGGACGCACATCAAGAAATGGTAAATCGTTCTAAACAAACTACAACAATATTTGTTATAGACAAGAAAAAGGCTAAAATAACAGAAGTTAATATGCCTAAAATTGTTACAGAGCAAATGCCTAAAATATATAAATTTTTAAAATTATATTTTGTTCAAGCAAAAATAGGCTCACAAATTTTAACTTTAATATGTGATAAAAAGGTTTTTAACGCTATTACAGTTAAAAAGAACGTTAAAGTTGAGCTTGCAGGCATATACATAGTAAGTGTTGTTGGTATGAAAACAGATAAAGAGCTTAAAGAAATAAAAAAAGCTAAAAAAGAAAAAGCTAAAGAAAATAAAAAAGAGAACAAAAAAGAGAACAAAAAAGGATAGTTTAAACTATCCTTTTTTTACGTAAAGTTTTAAATTTATTTTCTAATAATTTATCCTTTTTATGTTAGCACCTATGTTTTTAAGCTTTTCTTCTATCTTATAATAGCCTCTTTCTATATGATATATATCGCTTATTTCTGTTTGTCCTTCAGCACAAAGCCCTGCTATTATAAGTGCTGCACCTGCTCTTAAATCTGTAGCTTTAACCTTTGAACCTGTTATTTTCTTTACCCCATTTATTATAGCACTGCTTCCTTCTATTTTTATATCTGCCCCCATAAGCCCAAGCTCTGCTGCGTGCATAAATCTATTTTCAAAAATTGTTTCGTTAATAATGCTTGTACCATTTGCTAGTGTCATAAGGCTCATAAACTGAGGTTGCATATCTGTTGGAAAGCCAGGATAAGGCATAGTTTTTATATCTATGTTTTTAAATATATTTTTCCCAAAAACTTTTATGGAATTGTCCTTTTCTTCTATATCTACATTTATTTCTTTAAGTTTAGATATAACAGCCTTTAAATGCTCACAGTTTACATTTAATATATTAAGCTCACCTTTTGTAGCAGCACCTAATGTTAAAAAGGTACCTGCTTCTATTCTATCTGGTATAATAGTGTGGTTACAGCTATTAAGGGTATCAACCCCTTTTATTTTTATAGTTTCTGTTCCTCCCCCTTCTATTTTAGCTCCTATTTTATTTAAAAACTCTATTAAATCTACAATTTCAGGTTCTGTTGCACAGTTAGATATAATAGTTTCTCCTTTAGCTAAAACGCTAGCTAAAATAATATTTTCTGTAGCTCCAACACTTGGAAAGTCTAAATAAATTTCTGTTCCTACCAGCCTTTTAGCCTCTATTTCTATTATTCCGTGTTCTTTTTTTATATCTGCACCTAAAGCCTTAAAACCTTTTAAATGTAAATCTATAGGTCTAACACCTATAGAGCAACCTCCTGGCATTTGTATAGAAACTTTTCCAAACCTTGCAAGCAAAGCTCCTGCTAACAGAAAAGATGCTCTTATTTTATTAACTAAACTGTAAGATAGCTCTTTATTAAAAATATTTTTTGTATCTATGTTTAATGTTTTGTTTTTTTCATCTTTATCAATTTTAATACCTATTTCCTCAAGCAAGCTACACATAATGTTTATATCACTTAAAAAAGGCACTTTATTTATAGTTGTTTTACCATTTGTTAAAATAGCTCCTGCAAGTATAGGTAAACAAGAATTTTTAGCACCTTCTATATATACATCACCTTTTATATTTAAGCTTTTTTCTATTAAAAATTTTCCCATTATATCCTCCTCTTTTATTTTATTATATATTTTATATTACCCTTTTTTATAAAATAAAAAACATAAATATTTGACATATTTAAAATAAAGCTTTAAAATATTAAATATAATAATTATGAATGGGTGATATTATGAAATCTTTTACTATATTTTTAGATACTGTAGAAAAAGTTAAAAACTTCTCTTCAATGATAAATAAATTTGATGGAGATTTTGATTTAATCTCAGGAGATTATATTATAGATGCTAAATCTATTATGGGTATTTTTAGTTTAAATCTAAAGGAGCCTTTAGAGCTACAAGTTAATAACGTTGAAAATATTGAAGAATTAGAAAAATTACTAAAAGATTTTATGTAAAATTTAGTAATATTATATAGTTATTTATTTTTTTTTAAATTAGCAATAATAATTATTGATTTTTGGGTAAAAATATATTATAATATTTTTAAATAATCTTTCTGGAGTGTTCGTTTACCCTATATTTTGAACCTACATTTCTCATAAGGGATTCTTATATCTAAAAGATTATGTCAGGCCTCAAGCTAATTCCCTTTGGGCAGAGGAAGGCAGATGTCTTTTTTGCGGAAACCCACCTAGCCTCGCTAGGTGTCAAAATGGGGCACCGGCATTCTGGTTAAAAAGGCTTTTATAGCCTTTTTATTTTGTCAATATTTTATATTTTATTTTTTTTATTTTTTCTATTATATAAAATTTTTAATAATATTTTTCTAAAAAATAATCCAAATTAAATAAAATAATAAGAGGTGAACAAATGAATAGAGAACTTTTTGAAGAATACCCTATACCAAAGGCTATAGGTAAATTAGCAATGCCTACAATTTTAGGTATGTTAGTAAGTATTATTTACAATATGGCAGATACATTTTTCGTAGCTCAAACTAAAGACCAAAACCAAGTTGCCGCTGTTACTCTTTGCTTACCTATATTTATGTTGCTTATGTCTTTTGGTAATATATTTGCAATAGGCGGTGGCTCTTATGTATCTAGGTTGCTTGGAGAAAAAGAGCTAGATAAAATAAAAAAAGTTACATCTTTTAGTTTTTATGCTTGTATAGCTGTTGGTGTAATATGTGGGTTAGTTTTAATCTTCTTTAAAGAACCTATTTTAAAAACTATAGGCACAAGTGAAAATACATATCAATTTGCAAAAGACTATTTGTTAATAATTGCCCTTGGTGCTCCTTTTGTATGTTTACAAACTGCCTTTGGTGGTATAGTTCGTGCTGAAGGTGCCTCTAAAGAGGCAATGGTAGGTATGATGATAGGTACAATATTAAATATTGTGCTAGACCCTATTATGATTTTAAATATGAATATGGGGGTTAAAGGTGCGGCTTTAGCAACTATCATAGGTAACATTGCAAGCTGTATATATTATATTTATTATTTCTTATTTAAGAAAACTTGCCTTTCTATAAGTATAAAAGACTTTGCTATAAAAAGCGACATAATAAAAAATATCCTTATAATAGGCATTCCTGTATCTTTAAATACAATTTTAATAAGTGCTGCTAACATTATATTAAATAATTTTGCTGTTTTCTATGGAGATACAGTTGTATCTGCACTTGGTATAGCAGGTAGGGTTAATATGATTGCTATTATGCTATTGTTAGGGCTTTCTCAAGGTTCTCAACCTTTTATAGGATATAATTTTGCATCTAAAAACTATAAAAGAATGAATGGTGCTATAAAATTTGGCATAATTTGCTCTATAATTATAGGGACAATAACGTTTTTAGTAACATTTATATTTGCAGAGCCTATCGTTAAAATGTTTTTATCTGAACCACCAGAGATAGTAACTTATGGTAAATATTTTATACGTGCAAATATGTCTGCTTGTACAATACTAGGTGTTCAGTTTATCCTTATGTCAACCTTTCAAGCTATGGGTAAAGGTGGGTCTGCCCTAGTTGTATCTTTATGTAGGCAAGGCTTTGCCTTTGTCCCTGCTATTATTATAGGTAACAAGCTTTTTGGCTTAAATGGTATTGTTTGGGCTCAACCTTTTGCAGATGTTTTTTCTGTATTTATAGCTTTAACTATATTTTTATTTATTTATAAAAGTATAAAAGCTTTATCTCATAATAATTAAATATAATTTAACTAGGCTATAGATAAAATCTATAGCCTAGTTTTGCCACATTTCTATAATTTTAAATTTTATTTTTACAGGTATATCATCTTCACCTTTAGCCTTTGTTACTATGTCATATTCTGTATCTGTTAAAACATTTTTTAAAATTTCCTTATCTTCTTTAGGCACTTCTTTAACGCTAGCATCTACAAAGCATAAAGGAGGAAACATAACGCACCACCAGTTTTGACCTTTAGCCTCCCCTATTTCAACCTTTAAAGCTTCGTATTCTCCAGCAGGTAAAACCACATCTCCATATTGTTTAGTAGGGAAATTATCAAAAGTTATTTTAGCACTAACGTCATAATCATATCCATTTTCTTCTATTATTTCTTTAGCTTTTTTTTCTATTTCATCTAAATTTTTTAATAAAATTATTCTTGTTTCGTCTTTAGACATACTGCTATGTAATTCATCTTCTAACATTTTTACTATACCATCTTTAACTTTTATTTTAAGCTCTTGGTCGTAAACCTCATCACTATTGGCTAAAACGTGTAACCTTATAACCTCATCTGCTATGCCCTTTTGCACATTATAAGAATAGCTTTTTGTGGCAAACATAAAAATTAACGTAATAAATGTTCCAATAAATATAGATAATAATAATATATTTTTTTCATTTTTTAATATGTTCATATTTCTGCTCCTTAAAAATTATTTATTATTATTATTACCATATTTTTCTAATATATACATAAATCATTATTTATATTATATATTTTTATATCTTTATTTTTTGCTCTATTTATTGTATATTATGAAAAAATTTTTTAAATGGATAGCAAAAATATAGGTAAAAAAATAAGAGAATATAGAAAAAAATCTAACCTAACTTTAGAAAAGTTTGCTGAGCTATTAGATTTAAGCACCACACATATTGGAAATATAGAACGTGGTAGCAAAACACCTACCCTTGAAACTTTTATAAAAATTGTAAATGTATTAAATGTTTCTGCTGATGTTCTTATAGCTGATAAACTAAATACCAAAATTGAAATTAAGCTAACAGAAATAACAAATATATTAGAAGAATTACCTGATAATGAAAAAGAAAGAGCTTTAGATTTATTTTTTTCTATATTAAATCAATTTTTTGAATACTTTGTATTCAAAAACAGGCACTCCTAAAATTTATTTAATTAAAATTTAATACAAAAAACCGTATATAAATTTTAATTAAATAAATCAAGTCGTACCTTAATTGTAATTAATAACGCAAAAAAATATAGTGCTATGAACAAAAAGTAATTTTTATGTTTATAGCACTATATTTTTTATTTATTTTTTCTTATGTTATCAATCATTTCTTTTTTAAGGTTATAAAGTTTTAAAGATAAATCTACAGGTAAAATATGAGGGTTTATAAGCCTTTTATGCTCGTTCCAAAGGCTTTCTTTTTGTTTTTCACAGTATGCTTTTATCTCCATAGTATCCCTTTTTTCAAAAACACATTCACCGTTTATAAACACAGGTTGTAAAAGCTCTTTTGTGTAATATTCATTAGCTTTTAAGGTCATTGTTTTCCAAGTATTTATAGGGTGGAAGATTGTTAAATCTTCTTTTTCGTCTATAACCTCATCATCAAGACAAATTAAATCTGCTTTAATTTTGTTAGTAGCTTTGTCATAAAGTCTAACTATTTTTTTAACACCTGGGTTTGTAACTTTATCTGGATTTTCAGATAGTTTTATCTTAGGTAACATTTCACCATCAACCTCTTCAGCACAAAGCTTATAAACTCCACCAAAAGCAGGACAATCGCTAGATGTTATTAAGTTTGTACCAACACCCCAAACATTAATTTTTGTACCTTGCTGTTTTAAAGAAGATATAATGTTTTCGTCTAAATCGCTAGATGCTGTAATGTTTGCATCTTCAAAACCAGCTTCATCAAGCATAATTCTAGCTTTTTCTGATATATAAGCCAAATCACCACTATCTAAACGTATACCATAGTTTTTAAGATGTATGCCTTTTTCTTTCATTTCATTAAATACTTTTATAGCGTTAGGTACACCGCTTTTTAACGTATCATAAGTATCTACTAAAAGTATACATCTATCTGGAAATATATTAGCATAAGTTCTAAATGCTGTTAGCTCATCTTTAAAGCTCATTATCCAGCTATGTGCGTGAGTCCCTGCTATAGGCACATTAAACATTTTACCTGCAAGCACATTACTTGTAGAGTTGCACCCACCTATAACTGCTGCTCTAGCTCCATATACACCTGCATCAGGCCCTTGAGCTCTTCTTAATCCAAATTCCATAACAACATCACCTTGTGCAGCCCAAGATACCCTAGCAGCTTTTGTAGCTATTAAGCTTTGATGGTTTATTATGTTAAGTATTGTAGTTTCTATAAACTGAGCCTCCATTATGCTAGATTTTACCCTTACCAAAGGCTCACCAGGAAATACTACAGTACCTTCTGGTATAGCATAAATATCCCCTGTAAATTTAAAACTTTCTAAATATGTTAAAAAATCATCTTTAAATATGTTAAGACTTTTTAAATAATCTATGCTTTCTTTATCAAATTTTATATTTTTTATGTAATCCACTACCTGTTCAAGCCCACAAGCTATAGCATATCCGTTGTTGCTAGGATTTTTTCTATAAAACATATCAAAGACAGCCTTTTTGTTATGCATATTAGCCTCAAAATATCCTTGCATCATTGTTAATTGATAAAGGTCTGTCATAAGTGTTAGATTGTCGTTCATAATATCCTCCATAATTAAAGTAAAAAACTACTTAATATAGTTAAACCCACCTAAAAGGTGGGATTAACTTTTATTATTGCAATTAAGGTATGACTTAATTTATCAACTTAAAATTTATAAACGGTTTTTTGTTTTAAATTTTAAATTTATAAATTTTAGGAATACCTGTTTTTGAACATAACGTGTTCAAAAAATTGCTTATTGCAATTAAGGTATGACTTAATATTTTTCCAAATTTATAAATTATTTTGTTTTAAATTTAATAAAAATATTTTTTAGTACCTGTTTTTAACATAAAATGTTCAAAAAATTGCTTAGTTATTTACGCGAACTCTAAATGTTTCATCAAATTTTTTGCCATTTTCATCTTCTGCATATATAGTATATCTTATGCTACTTCCAACTTCTTCAGCAGGGAATTTCATTTCCCAAGTATATTCATCACCGCTTACGCTATCATAAGATGTTTTTAATATCAATCTAGCGTTATCATCTTCTATCCAAACTTTTTTAATAGCTTTGTTAGTAAATACATCTATTCTTATATATTCGTTTTTATAAACTTCTGGTGTTCTTAAATCATAGTCATAAATTTTACCAGATGCTTGAGAATCTAGGTAAACATTTAATTTTGAAGACACTTGTCTTTCATTTTTATCATAAGCCACAACTTTTAGGCTATCTTTGTTAGATGTTGTAACATTAACCTTTATCTCCCATTCTCTAACAGAACCATCGTTAGAATAGCTTGTAACTTTTGTAAGCTCAGAGCTACCTTCAAAAACTTTGATATATTCTGCTTGTCCTGTTGTTCTAATGATGAATTTAACACTATCACCAGATACAGCTCCTATATCTCTTTGCTCCATATTTATTATAGCTAAATCACTATTACTATATGTAGAAGCACTAAAGCTTAAGCTTTCTTTTGTTGTGTTTTTGTCCTTATCGTAAGCTACAATATAAACTCTGTTTCTACCGCTATTTTTAACATCTACATCCATTTCCCAAATGTATTCACTGCCATTTTTAATAGATGCAAATCTTGTTTCATCTATGATTTTATCGTTTTCGTCTAAAACTTCTATTTTATCAATATCTGTAGATGTTTTTACAATAAGGTTAACTGTTTCATCTACATATATTTCATCATTTAAAATAAAAGTATCATTTATTTTAAGTTTATCATTTGAGCTAGCGCTACCAGTACCACCAACAGTTATTTTTAAACTTTCATAAGTAGATTCATAACCGCTAGATACATTACCTGGATATGCTTTAAATTCTATATCGCCTCTATCTTCCATAGTAACTTCTGTTTCAAAAACTCTACGGTTAGCATCATTGTCTATTAATTTATAGTTAGTTAATTCAACTAATTTTTCTTTTGTAGAAGAATCTATTCTTATTCTATCTGTATTAGCGTTAGCTTCTATAGTTAATTTAACTTTGTCGCCTCTACCAACATCTCTTTTATCTGCATTAAATGATGTAATTTTTGGCTTAATGTCTCCATTTATGCTAATAGCACAAACTTTATATGCAGTAGCACTTTCGTTGTATGTAGTTAAATTACCAGGAACTGCTTTTAATGTTTTAAATGTGCTTTTAGCAACGCTTGGTGTCCAAGGTATAGAAAATAACCTTGTACCATCTGCATTAGTGCTGTATGTATTAGCCTCTGCAATAACACTGTTGTTTTCATTTATATCTAAAATTTTTATTCTATCTGTAGTAGATGTAGTAGTTACAGCAATGTTTATTTTTTCACCGCTATTAACTGTTGTTTTATCTGGCACAATGCTAACAACAGTAGGCTCATCTGCAACTATATTAACTGTTCTTGTAGAGTTATCCCAAGTTACAGGATTTCCTAATGCTTCGCTAAGCATTCTAACAGGCATCATTGTTCTGTCTTGTATAACAGCAGATGGTGTATCAAAGGTATAAGCTTTACCATTTACTGTTATTATTTGCGTACGCATAGTATGTACTACAACTCTATCGCCTTTTATCATAGTAGCTGTTTCTGTTTCTTTGTTCCATTCAATGGTAGCCCCTAAAGTTTCTGCTGTTTTTCTAAAAGGAACCATTGCACGTTGGTTCATAATCTGTGGTTGTGCATCTTCATATGCAATAGAAACACCGTTTAATTTAACATATACAGGGTCTGCGCCAAAAGCACTAAAGCTTGGCACAATCATAGTTAAAATTAGTGTTAATGATATAATTATCTTTTTTAATCTATTAACCATAATGTCATATCCTTTCCTCTTAAGATTTTATATATAAATTATAGCATATTTTATAAAAAGTAACATTTCCAATTAATAACATATTTATTACATTTTAGTTACAGTTATTTTATACCATATTTTTCTCTATATGCTTTCATTTTATCTAAATATTCTTTTCCTTCTATTACCCCTTCTTCTATAGCCTCTATAATATCTATTATAGTAACGATAGGATAAACTTTTATGCCAAATTCTTCATATACTTCTTGTATAGCCGATTTTTCGTTATTTCCTTTTTCCATTCTATCAACAGATATAATAACGCTATCTACATTTACATTAGCAGCATTTTTTAAAATAGGTAAGCTTTCTCTAATGGCAGTACCAGCTGTTATAACATCTTCTATGATAGTTACTTTGTCGTTATCTTTAAGCTTGTAACCTACCATAACGCCACCTTCTCCGTGGTCTTTAGCTTCTTTTCTGTTAAAGCAGTAGTTTACGTTTTTGTTATAATCTTTGTATAAAGCAGATGCAACAGTAACGCAAAGAGGTATGCCTTTATAGGCAGGTCCAAATAAAACATTGCTATCTATGTTGTTTTCTTCCATACATTTTGCATAAAAATAACCTAATTTATTTATTTGCTCCCCTGTGTTGTAATTACCTGTATTAATAAAATATGGCGTGTTTCTTCCACTTTTTGTTACAAAATCACCAAAAGTTAAAACGCCAGAATCACACATAAACTTAATAAATTCTTTTTTATAACTCATTTGTTACCTCCAGTTTTTAAAATATAAATTATATTAATAATTATAATACATTTTAAAAAATTTACAATGTTTAATTTACATTTTTTTATTTTTGGTATAAAATATTAAAGTGTTAGAAAGGAGTTTATTATGACAAATAAAAACAAAGGTATATTTTTTATTATATTATCATCTTTTGGCTTTGCGTTAATGAGCCTTTTTGTTAAGCTATCAGGAGATATCCCTTCTATGCAAAAAAGCTTTTTTAGAAATTTAGTTTCTTTAGCTTTTGCATTTTATATTATAAAAAAATCTAAAATAGGCTTTAAATGTAAAAAAGAAAACATTTTAGGCTTAGTACTTAGAGCCAGCTTTGGTACTTTAGGTATAATTTTTAATTATTATGCAATAGAAAATTTAATACTTTCAGATGCCACTATGCTTAATAAGCTTGCTCCATTTTTTGTAATCATCTTTTCTTTTTTTATCCTTAAAGAAAAGATTAAAATATGGCAGATTATATGCATAATAATAGCATTTTTAGGTAGCTTATTTATTATAAATCCAAACTTAATAATAGGCTTATTAAATAATACAGTGCCTAGCACAAGCCTTAATAGCTTGCCTGCTTTAATAGGTGTTTTAGGTGCAATGTGTGCTGGTTTAGCCTATACAATGGTAAGGTTTTTAAGCCTTCGTGGTGAAAAAGGTGCTTTTATTGTGTTCTTTTTCTCAATGTTTTCTTGTTTATCAATTTTACCTTTTGTTATTTTTGATTTTAAGCCTATGTCTTTTAAGCAACTTATATATTTATTGTTAGCAGGGCTTTTTGCAAGCCTTGGCCAGTTTGCTGTAACTGCTGCTTATGCCAACGCTCCTGCGAAAGAAATATCTATTTTTGATTATTCTCAAATAATATTTTCAGGTATATTAGGGTATATTGTATTTAATCAAACACCTGATGTTTATAGCTTTATAGGCTATGTTATTATTTGCTCTGTTGCTGTTTTTATGTTTTTTGTAAACAACAAATCTAAAAATTAGTATATATTTTCATTTTAAGGTTAAAATATATTCATAAAATATTTTAATTTAGAAGGTGAAAATATGTCAAACTTAAATCAAATGGAAATTAACGCAATTAGAGAATGTGTATCTAACCATATTACAATGTCTTCTAAGCTATCTTGCTATGCAACAAAAGCTTGTGAAAGTGAGCTAAAAGAGATGTTTAAAAATTCTAGCATAAGCGCTGAACAATCTGCACAAAAATTAATACAGTTATTATAGGAGGCTAATATGAACGAGAGAGATATGGTTTTAGATATATTAACAGGTTTAAAAGCTAGCATTGTTAGCTATGCTAAAATGATAACAGAATGTAGCGATTTAAACTTAAGGCAACTTTTTCAACAAATGAGAAACGAGGCAGAAGAGGCTCAATATAACTTATATAAATTTGCAGAAAAAAAAGGATATTATATCCCTTCGCCTAAAGATACAGACTATGAAATACAAAATTTAAAAACAAAGCTAACTCAGGCTTTAACATCTAAAACAGGTGCAGGGCCAATGCCTGTTTTAAAATAACTATATTAAAAAAGCTACCTATTAAATAGGTAGCTTTTTTAAAACATATCTTTTTTAGACATATATTTAGCAACTAACATACATATGCCAATAGAGCCAATTATAATCCATAAAAAAGCAAGAGGATTATCTGAAAAAGGCACAGGTACGTTCATACCAAAAAAACTAGATACAATAGTAGGTATAGCCATAATTATAGTTATAGATGTTAAAACTTTCATAACTATGTTTAAATTGTTAGATATAATAGATGCAAAAGCGTCCATTGTACCTGCTAGAATATCGCTATATATTTTTGCCATTTCTATTGCCTGCTTGTTTTCTATGATAGTATCTTCTAAAAGTTCTTTATCTTCTTCATATTTTTTAATAAAATCATATCTTAAAAGCTTTTCCATAACAAGCTCGTTAGCTTTTAAGGAAGTAGAAAAATAAACCAAGCTTTTTTCTAATGTTAAAAGCTGTATAAGTTCTTTATTTTTCATAGATTTATGAAGCTCATTTTCTATTAGATTGCTTTGCTTATCTATCCTTTTTAGGAAATATAAATACAAAGATGCATTTTTATATAATATTTGTAAAACAAATCTGGATTTTTTATAAGTAAAAAATGTTTTAACACGGTTTTTAACAAATGGGTCTAAAACTAAAGTTTCGCTAAGAGATACTGTAACAATAGCTTTAGCTGTTGATATAATGCCTATAGGCAATGTTTCATATATGTTAGATTCTCTATCTTTTGAAATACAAGGTGTATCTACCAATATTAAAACGTTGTTTGTATCTTCGTCTATTTCTATCCTAGAACGTTCTTCTTCGTCAAGAGCAGAATGTATAAAATCTGGGTCTATGTTAAGCTCTTTAGCTATATGGTTTACCTCTTTTAATGTAGGGTTTACCATATTAACCCAAACACCCTCTTCTATTTTATCTGTTTCTATAATTTCATTGTTTAAAGACATATACATTTTTATCATTTTATTTCCTCCTTAAAAGTCCATATTTAAGCTAGGAAATGTTAAGAAGCCTCCTAATTTTATGGACTAAAATATTTTTATTAAATTTACTAAAACTATAACTAGGGGGTAAACTATCCATAAAATCACCAACTTTCTTAATTTTTTTCATATTATTATTTTAAACTAAATATATTAATTTTTCAAGTGTTATGTAGCATATTTTATTATTAAAAGCTCTATTGCAAGCTCATCTTGTATTTTGCCTGTTTTTATATTGTTATCTATTTCTTGGCATTCTTTTAATGCATTTAAAACTGTTTCTTTTGAAAAGTTTTTACCTTGTGAGATAGCCTCTTTTATCATAAAATCTCTTAAGCTAAGGCTAGATGCAATAGCACTTATGCTATGTCCTTTTTCTTGTAAATGTTTTGTTTGCAAAATAATTTTAAACTGTCTGTAAATAAGGTTTAATACCATAAAAGGAGAAGTTTTGTTAAATATTAAATTTTTATACATAGCTAAAGCTCTTTCTACATTTTTATTTGCTATAGAGTTTATAAGGTCAAATATTTTACTTTCCACAGACTTTGTGCATATAGAATCTATATCTTTTATGGTTATTGTTTTTTCATTAGTAAAAGATATTAGCTTGTTTATTTCATTTAACAATATTTCCATATTAGACCCTATGTTTCTTATCATATATATAGCTTCTTTAGAAGAAATAGCCTTGTTATTTTTGTTGCATACATTTATTATCCATTTAACAAGGCTTTCTTCAGATTGTATGTCCATTTGATGAACAGATCCTATTTTTGATATAGTTTTAAAGATTTTTAACTTTTTATCTATTTTTTCTTCTATAAAGATTAAAATAGTTGTCTTTGGTAAATCATTTATATATTTTTCTAATGTAGCTATATCGTCTTTTTTAGCATCGTATATTAAGCTTGTATTTTTAAGAATAACAAGCCTATGCTCATTCATAAAAGGTAGTGTATTGCAAGCATCTATAACCCCTTGTATGTTAATGTTTTTCCCTTCAAATATATCAAAATTCATCATTTTTAAGCTTTCATCTACGATGCTATCTATAAGTCTTTTTTCATATATATTTTTAAGATAAATCTCTTCACCATATATAAGATATATGTTAGAAAAACTTTTATTTTTTATATGGCTTTCTAAAATTTTCAATTTTATCGCTCCTAATATGTATTTTTCATATATTTTATTTTGTATTTATTTTTATAAAAATTTATAGATATATCCCCATTTAAGTCTGTTCTATAAATATTTATATTATTTTCTTTTAAAGTGTTTATTACCTCTTCATCTGGGTGGTTGTAAATGTTATTTTCTTTACAAGATATTAAGGCAACATCTGGGCTAACATTTTTTATAAAATCTAATGTTGTAGATGTTTTTGAGCCGTGATGAGCTATTTTTAATATATCTGCAGATAAATCTTCATTATTTTCTATTAAAAAATCTTCTGCCATTTTTTCTATATCTCCTGTAAAGAGCATAGAGTTGTTTTTATATTTCATATTTAAAACTAAAGAATTGTTATTGTCTTCTTTATTATAAAATGTTTCACTAGGGTGTAGCACATTAAAGGTTATATCTTCCCCTAGTTTAAGGTTATCCCCATTTTTCAAAAAATATACAGGTACATTTTTATCTTCTGCTAAAGCTATTATATGTTCATAATTTTCGTCTTTTTCATTATTTATAGGTAAAAATAAATTTTTTATATGTATTTTATCAAAAATTTCAATAATACCTTTTATATGGTCGCTATCGTTATGGGTTACAAATACAAAATCTATGGTTTCTATCCCTTTACTTTTTAAATAAGGCAAAATTACATTTTCTCCTGTAGAAAAGCTATTATTTCCTCCCCCATCTATCAAAAATACACCATCTTCATTTATCCCAACCAAGCTATCCCCTTGCCCTACATCTAACATAGTTACGTTAAAAGGTTTAGGGGTAAAAATAGCTAAAGCTAAAGATGTAATGAATATACATATGCCTATATTTATAAATTTTCTTCTTTTTCTTAAATAATGCTTTTTATATATTGCATAAGATATACATATAAGCATAGCATATAACCCTATTATAACTATAAAAGAAGGCTTTCCTATAATTATATTATTAAATTGCATATTATCTACAACTTTACAAATATATGTAAAAAATCTAAGTATGTAATAAACACTTCCTACTAAAAACTTGGCTATAGGTATGCTAAACATACCTATAACTATTACCAAAAAGCCTATAACAACAACAATAGACATAAAAGGTAAAATAGCTATATTCATAAATACATCTAAAAGGCTAATATTATAAAAATAATAAGCAGTTATAGGCTTTATAGCTAAACATACAAAAAACGATACAACAAAAGCCTTTTTTATACCATCTAATTCATATAAAGTAGAAAATCTGCCACCTAAAAATGCAATAGAAAATACAGATACATAAGAATATAAAAAGCCTATATCAAATAAATAATAAGGGTTTACAAAAAGTAAAATTATAGCAGATAGGCTAATAGATGATATAAAATCTGGGCGTCTATAAATTAAATATGCTAATAATACAGTGCTAGACATTATAGTAGCCCTTATTGTAGATAGACTAGCATTTGTAAAAACACAATAAAAGATTAAGCATAAAATAGTTAGCACATATCCAAAGCGTTTAAAAAAATGTTTAAATATTTTAGTTAAAAACAAAGATAAAATGCCTATATGTAAACCAGATATAGCAAGTATATGATATATCCCTGATGTTTTATATAAATCTATTGTTTCATCATCTAAAAAACTTTTTTCACCTAAAATCATAGCTTTTAATATGTTGCTTTCATTTTGTGGTAAAATGCTATCATATATGGAAAGAAGTTTATGTTTAAAATTGCTTACATAAGATTTTAATTTATTATATTTTAAAACATTAACCTCATCTGCATAAAGCTTATATGTAACTTTATCTATTTTAAAGGCTAGCTCTTCGTTATATCCTGCATAGTTTGTCTTTTTGTTAGGGTAATATATAACACCTTTAACGGATATTTTAGCTCCTTCTTCTATGTTATATAGATAGTCTGCATAAACTAAAATATTTTCAAAGCTATCTTTATCATTAATAGATGTTGTTTTTAATATAAATTTATATTTATCATTTTTTGTTTCTTCTATATTTTTTACATATCCTATAGCCTGTATTTCTTCTTTTTCCTTTATATTATACGGGGTATTATTTAAGCTAACTAAATAATACCCTATAATATAAAATATTGTTAAAAACCTTGGAAACTTTATTTTATAAATTTTAGATAAATATAAAGAAATTAAAAGCAAGGCAAAAAATATTATTATAGCAAATATAAATGTTGTAAATATATTTGCTATAATACCTATTATTAAAAATAAGAGAACAAATAATAAAGGCCTTTCCATATTTTTAAACCTCTTTTTCTATAATGGTTTCATATCTATCTATAGGTTGGCTAATATCTATGCTACCGCTAGAAAGGCTATATTTTTCCCCATCTATTAAAAACTGTACTTTGTTTATGTTATCAAGATTAGTTAAAGAATTTACTATAGAATATATAGCTAGCTTTTCTTTTTCTTCGTTATTTCCAAGCTTTGTTATAAAATCTATGCTTAAATCTACATAGCATATATTGTCCTCTGTTTTTATATTTCTAATTTTTGTTTCTTCTGGTATAGTTTTTATGTTGCCTTCTATTTTTGGACCATTTATAAGCTCTTCAACTATATAAAGCTCCATACTTTTATTTTGTTTAAATTCTATATTTCTAGTTTCTTCTATTAGCATATTATCTTCATTTGCAAAATATAAGCTAACTTGTTCTTGTTCTATTTTATCTGGCAATATAAAAGGGTTTAATATTATGTTGCTACTGTTTAAAAGCTCAGAGTTATTACCAAAAACTAAAGGCTTATCTTCTACTAATATACGTATATTACTAACAAAATCTAGCTCTGTAACCGTTAAGACAAAACCTGCTCTAAAAACTAACTGCTCCACATTAGACATAGAATAATATTCATTTGATATATTGATATTTAGCGTATCATTATCTACGCTGTATTCTATTAACTGTAAATCTGTTGGTATTATAGGTTTTAAATTTGCCAATTTAGGCTGTATTTTCATTTCATTAAATAAATTGTTTATAAATTCATCTTTTTGTATATCTAAATATATATCTTCAGCAACAAGATTGTTAGTTAGTTTGTCATAATAATATATAGAAATATTTTTTAAGTTTTCATTTTTTGAACTAATCATAATAGAAAAGGCACCGATTAAAAATATGCATATTATAACAAAAACTACGCCAAACAGAAATAATTTTTTATTATTCATATTTCCTCCTTATAACCTTAACTAAATTTTATAGGTATTCTTACAATAAAAGAAGAACCTTCTCCTTCTTTGCTAGATACTTTTATGCTTCCTTTATGAAGTATAACTGTAGAATGGGTGATAGATAGCCCAAGGCCTGTGCCCCCTGTTTCTCTATCGCGAGTTTTATCTACCCTATAAAATCTATTAAATATTTTTGTTTGTTCCTCTTCGTTAATGCCAATGCCTGTATCTGTAACTGTTATAAAGGCATTTTGGTGGTCGCAATCTAGCGTTACTTTAACGCTACCTTCTTCATTTGTATATTTAATAGCATTTTCTACAAGGTTAGATATTGCTAGGCTAAATTTCATTTCATCTGCCTCTACAGTAATATTTTTTAAATATTCTTTAGATAAATTTATATTTTTTTGTTCTGCTAAAGGGCTTAACCTTTTTAATATATCATCTAACATTTTGTTAAGGTCTGTTTCTGCTATGTTAAGCCCTGCCTCTCTATAGTCTAGCTTAACTAAGGCTAACAGGTTATTAACTATTTCCGTCATTCTATCTATCTCTGAGTTTATATCCTGTAAAAACTCTATATAAACTTCTTTTTCAATATCTTCTTGTAAAAGGATAGAATCGCTTAAAACCTTTATAGAGCTAAGAGGTGTTTTTAGCTCGTGAGATACATTAGATACAAACTCTTGCCTTGATGTATCTATTTGCTCTAGCTTTTCTGTCATATCGTTAAATGCTTCCCCTAGCTGAGCTATTTCGTTATGCCCGTTTATTTCTACCCTTTGATGTAGCTGTCCATCTATTATTTCAGTAATGCTTTTTAGTATTTTCTTAAGAGGGTTTATTAAAATACCTGATGCAAAAAATACTATTATACCAATAACAATGCTTATAACAACAGTTAGCATAAACCATTTTTGAGATACACCATCTATTAGTATCTCTGATTTTTCAAAGGAAGATATTAATAAAACAACACCCTTTTTATGAGTTGCAGGCTCTTCTATATAGCTAGAAGAATATATAACCCCTTGGTCTTTATAATAATTAGACGCATTTTTGCCATCTAAAGCAAGTAAAACTTCTGGTATTAAAAAAGTTTTTCCTATATCTGTATTGTTTGTATCTAAAATAACTAACCCATTATCATCTATTATTAAAACTCTAAAATCTTCTTCTGTACTTTTTTCTTGTAGGCTAGTTAAAAGCTCTTCCTTTTTATCCTCTTTAGATAAATAAGAACCTTCTTGCATCATAACAGCTATTTTATTAGCCTGATATAATAGCTCTCTTTCTTCTATATCTTTAAAATAACCCTCCATTGTATTTTTCATTATGTTTGAAAAAAGCACTAAAGGGAAAAAGCTTATAAAAAAGAAACATATAAAAAGTTTTGCTCTAAGGCTTTGATACCATCTTAATTTTTTATTATTGTAAATAATAACCAACCCCCCATTTTGTATGAATATATTTAGGCTCGCTTGGGCATTCTTCTACTTTTTCACGAAGGCGTCTAACGTGTACATCAACGCTTCTTGCATCTGCTATAGAGCCATAGCCCCATATAATATCTAAAAGTCTTTCACGGCTATAAACTTTTCCTATATTTTTCATTAAAAGCTCTAAAAGGTCAAATTCTTTTGCTGTTAAGTTTATTTCTTTTTGGTTTATGAAAGTACGCCTAGATTCTGTGTTTATTTCTATTTCTCTATATTTTAGTACGTTTGTATTTTGAGAGCTTGGCTCAACCTTTTTAACGCTTCTTCTTAAAATAGCTTTTATCCTAGCCTTTAGCTCTAATATGTTAAAAGGTTTTGTTATATAATCATCTGCTCCGTATTCAAGCCCCATTATTTTGTCCATATCTTCCCCTTTAGCAGTTACCATTATTATAGGAACGCTTGAAAATTCTCTTATCATTTGGCAAGCAGTAAGCCCATCTATTTTAGGTAGCATTACATCTAAAAGTATAAGGCTATAGTCATTTTCTTTACAAAGCCTAAGAGCCTCTTCTCCATCGTATGCAACATCTACCTTCATTCCTTCTTGCTCTAGGCTAAATTTTATACCTTTTACAATAAGCTTTTCATCATCTACAACTAAAATATTTCTATCCATTGTTATCTCCTTAATTAACTGTTATTAAATTTTTGATTTTTTCATAAGTCTTATCGCCAATACGATTAACATTTTTTATATCAGATATATCATTAAATAATGATACATTTTCTCTATAATGTATTATGCTTTCTGCCAAGCTATCCCCTATGCCAGGTAAAGATTTTAGGGTTTCTTTGTTGGCAGTATTTATGTTTATTAAATTTTGTGATGTTTCTTCTTGTGTAATTTCTTCTCTTGTTATTTCTTCTTGTGTAATTTCTTCTTTTAAAGTTTTATTTTCTGTAAGGTTAATGCTTTTATCTATCTTGCTAGCCTCTATGTTAAAGTTGTTGTTTGTATTTTTATAATTAACGTCTAAAATGTAAGTAAAGCCACATATTAAACATAAAATAATTAATAATATAGTATATTTATTTTTCATAAAAAACTCCTTAATTATAGTTATATAATATTGAATTTATATAAAAAATATTATATAATAAAAAAATATGAATTTTAAAAAATAATAGCTTAAGGAAGAGGTTAACATTATGCACAAATTAAACATTTTTAAAAAATTTATTTGTTTTTTATTATTATATACTATTTTCATTTCAAATTCTAGTACATTTTATGTTTTTGCAGAAGAAACAACTATAAATACACAAGTTACAGATGAAGATTTAAACCAAACAGAAAATAACCTAAGCGACCCTTTAGAGCTTGTAGCTCAGTCTGCTGTTTTAATAGATGCAAAAACAGGTGTTGTTATATATGATAAAAATAAAGACCAAAAATCTTTCCCTGCTAGCACAACAAAAGTTTTAACAGCCCTTCTTACAATAGAAAACACCCAAAAAACAGATATTTTAACCCATTCTCACAATGCAGTTTTTAATATAGAGCCTGGAAGTAGCCATATAGGTATGCGTGAAAACGAACAAATAACAATAGAGCAAGCATTGCACGGTGTTTTGCTTGCATCTGCAAATGAGGTTTGTATGGCTCTTGCTGAGCATATATCTGGTAGTGTAGATGAGTTTGTAAAATTAATGAATGAAAGAGCTAAAGAAATAGGAGCTAAAAATACAAACTTTGTAAATCCTCACGGATTTCACAATGAAAACCATTATACAACAAGCTATGATATGGCTTTAATAATGAAAGAAGCTATAAAAAATGAAGATTTCATAAACTATATAAGTACACCAACTTATAAAATACCAAAAACTAACATAGTTGATGAGGAAAGAATATTGAACAACTCAAATAAACTAATCTTAAAAACATCTCCTTATTATTATGAATACTGTGTAGGTGGTAAAACTGGTTTTACAAACGAAGCTGGTAACACATTAGTTACCTATGCAAAAAAGGATAACATAGAGCTTATAGCAGTTGTTATGAAAGATGAAGGCTTTAAAGTTTATGATGATACAAAAAAACTTTTTGAATACGGATTTTCTTGCTATGAGGAAAAAGAAATTTTGGTAAAAGATACTTATAAAAATAAAGCATCTGTAGTACAAAATTTTAAAGACCAAAAAATACCTTTAGGTGATGTATATTTAACGCCTAAAGCTAATGTATCTGCATACCTTCCAAATACTATTGATTTAGCTAAAGTAGAAAAAGTAGAAAATATCCCTAACCCTGCTACTGCCCCTATCAATATAGGCGACAAAGTAGGTACTTTAGATTTTGTATATGAAGGTAACGTTATAACAAGTGTAGACCTTGTATCTGAAGATAAAATAGATATTATAGATGAGAAAAAGCTAGAAACAAAAGAAAAATTAAAGTCCTTGTTAAAAATAACATTAACCATATTAAAATACGCATTAATAGCTGTTATAGCTTTCTTTGTAATCTTATTTACCTCTGCATTTATTGTTAGAAACATAATTAAATATAGAAGAGCTAAAAGAAGAAGATATAGATATGGAACAAAAAAATTAAAACCTATGAAAAAAAATAATAGAAGGTAAATATCAAACGAATATTTAAAGGTTGATTTTTGTAGTTTAATATAGTATAATGTTCTATAACTAAAATATAACTTAAGTTTATTATACTTATTTTTAGGAGTGAATTATTATGTCAATGTTTAAAAAAATTAAACTTTTTACATTAACTTGTATTTTAGGTACAGGCCTTGTAGGCTGTGGCTCTAAAACTTTAAAAGATGGAATAGAAGACCCTTCAGAAATACTATCTTTTGCTAAAACTGCTAATGTATTTGAAAGTTCAAACAATAAAATATCAACAACTATACAAACTATAATAAATAATCAACCTTTTAACATATCTATGAATTTTGATACATTATATTCTGAAAAACAGCAAAAAATCTCTTTAAATACATCAATACTTATTGGACAAAATACAAACACTACATCTATATATCTTACTAAAGATGGTGAAAGCTACAATAAATATATAAATAGAGGTAGTGACTGGAAAAAAGAAGAAACAACTGCTGAAGAATTTAACAATGTTTTATTATCTTCTAGTGAACCTATGTATTTTGATGAACTTATAGCTAGTGCTAATGCATTTTCTGTTACTGAAAATGATGAAGCTTATATCTTAAATGCTAAAGTTAAAATATCTGATATAGAAGAAACTTTACAATACATAGGCGTATTAAATATGCTTTCTACCATTAATATGGACTTAGAGCAAATAAACAAAGATAGCGATGTAAATCTTTCTTTAGAAATCCAAAAAGGTACAGGTTATTTAAAAAATATAAGCATAGATATTATTGATGCTGCTAGCGAAAGTCTTGCAAAAAGTGTAATTGACCTTATAAACCTTCCTTTAGATTCGTTTAAGCTAGAAATATCTAATTTTAATATAGATTTAAGTTTTGATAATGTAAACCAAGTTGATAACATTGAGGTTCCAAAAGAAGCTCTAGATGCATAATAATTATATAAAGTTATACTGTGTAACAAAAAGATATGTAATTATACATATCTTTTTGTTACATACAAAATAAAATTATAAAGGTGAAATAATGGAAATATCTTATAGATTAAACAAAATAACAGAAAAAGTTACTAATGATAATATAGCAGATATAGGTACAGACCACGCATATATCCCTATATTTTTATATAAAAATAACAAAATAAAAAATGCCATAGCCTGTGATATATCTAAAGGCTCTTTACAAAAGGCAAAAGATAATATAAATAAATATAACTTAAATGATATCATTAAAACAAGGCTTGGTAACGGGCTTGAAAAAATAACTTTAGAAGATAAGGTAGATACAATAATAATTGCTGGTATGGGTGGTATGCTTATGCTAGATATATTAAAAAAAGGTAGCCTTATAGCATCTAATGCTAAAGAGCTAATACTTCAGCCTCAAAAAGATATAGATAAGGTTAGGCAATATCTTATTGAAAATAACTTTAAAATAATAGATGATGAAATATTAAAAGACGATAACAAATATTACACTATAATAAAAGCTATAAATGGCAATGAAGCTATACCTTATACAAAAGAAGAATATATTTTTGGTAGATTTGAAATAAATAATAAATGCCAAATTTTAAAGGAATATATAGAAGAACAACTGTATAAAATGGAAATAGTTTTAAAAAATATAAAAAATTCTAATGCTAAATCTCGAATTTTAGAGCTGGAAAATGATATAGAGATTTATAAGGAGGTTTTTAAATGTCTGTAAAATGTAGTGATATTATAAATATTATGGAAGATTATGCAAACCCTAACCTAGCGGAAGAATGGGATAATGTAGGGCTTATGTTAGGTGATGAAAATAAATATATAAGAAAAATTTTAGTAGCTTTAGACATAGATGATAAGGTAATAGATGAGGCTATACAAAAAGAATGTAATATGATAATAACCCATCACCCTTTCATATTTAAAGGTTTAAAATCTATAAAAGCATCAGATACAACTGGTAGGAGAATAATAAAGCTTATAAAAAATGATATTTGTGTTTTCTCTGCTCATACCAACCTAGATATAGCTATAAACGGTACTAACGATACTTTTGCAAAGCTTTTAAACCTTGAAAAAATAGCTAATTTATTTGAAAAACCTAATAGCGATGTTGGCCTTGGCAGAGTTGGTGAGTTTTCAAAAGTAACTTCATTTGGTAACCTAATAAATAAAGTTAAAAATATATTAAATCTAAATCATCTAGTTGTATCTGGCAATTTAGATTCCCCTATCAAAAAAGTTGGTATATGTACAGGAGCTGGTGGAGAAGTCGATTTTATATTACAAGCTTTATCTAAAGGTTGTGATGCTTATATCACAGGTGATGTAAAATATCATAATTCACAGGTAGCAAGAGATTTCGGTTTATGCCTTATAGATGCAACCCACTATGCTAGCGAGGCTCTTATAGTACCTGTTATATGTGACTATATAAATAGTTGTTCAAGAAAGCTCAATATGGATATAGAATGTATACCTTCTAACATTAATGGTCAAACATTAAGCATTGTTTAATTTAACATTTTAAGGAGGAATTTTATGAAAGATGTAAATTTAAAAATTAAATATAATAACAAACAAATTTTAGAAAAAAGTTTTAAAAAGGGCATTAGCTTATACGAAATAAAAGAAGAACTTAAAGATAGCTTTAATTATCCTATATTTTTAGCTAAAATAAATAACGAAAATATAGAGCTTTTTAAGGAAATAAATGAAGATTGTGAAATAGAATTTTTAGACATAACTAATAAACACGCCTATTTAACATATAAAAGAAGCATAGCCTTATTAATGATTAATGCTATAAGAAAAATATTAGGTGAAGATACAAGAATATTTATTAAATATTCTATAAACCAAAATTGGTTTTGTGAAATAGAGAATATTGAAATAACAGAAGACTTACTTAATAAAATATCTAACTATATGTTAAATACAACTGTAGAAAATAAAAAAATCGAAAAAATAAATGTACCTACCAACGAATGTATTAAGCTTTTAAATAAATATAAAATGTATGATAGAGCAAACGGTCTTAGTTTTGTAAGAAAATCATCTATAAATTTATACAAATTAGAAGATACTTTTGACTATTTATACGGACCTATGGCTATAGATACTAAAGATTTAACAGGCTTTAAGCTTATAAAAAATGAAAATAATAGTTTTACATTAAACTTTTTAGATAGAACAAACCCTACAGAACTTAAAGAATATAAAAACATAAAAAAATTAATAGATGTTTTTGAAGAATCTGCTAGATGGGCAAAGATTATAGGTGTAGACTATGCTGGTTCTTTAAATAATGCTATATGTGAAGAGCGTATAAATGATATTATTTTAATATCTGAAGCATTGCAAGAAAAGAAAATAGCCAATATAGCAGATATGATAACAAAAAACAATAAAAAAGCAGTTTTGATAGCAGGTCCATCTTCATCTGGCAAAACAACTTTTGCCAACAGAATATGCGTTCAGCTAAAAGTAAATGGTATAACACCTTATGTTATATCTTTAGATAACTATTATTTAAACAGGGAAAATGTACCTTTAGATGAAGAAGGTAAACCTGATTTTGAATGTTTAGAGGCTTTAGATGTAGAAAGAATAAATAAGGATATAAAAAGCCTTATAAGCGGTGAAGAAACAGAAATACCAAAGTTTAACTTTTTAACAGGTAAAAGAGAAAAAGGTAAAACTATAAAACTTAAAGAAAATGAAGTTATAATAATAGAAGGTATACACGGTCTTAACGAAAAAATCAGTAAAGATGTGGATAAAAAAGATAAGTTTAAAATATTTATAAGTGCCTTAACCCAGCTTAATATAGATAGCCATAACAGAATTTCTACAACCGATGCAAGAATATTTAGAAGACTTGTTAGAGACCATTATTTTAGAGGCTTTGGAGTTAATAAAACTATACAAATATGGTCTGATGTTATGAAAGGTGAAATAAAAAATATATTCCCTTTCCAAGAAGAAGCCGATGTTATATTTAATTCTGCATTAATATATGAGCTTGCTGTTTTAAAACCTTTTGCCGACCCTCTTTTATATAAGGTTACAAAAGATGAAGAGGAATATAGTGAAGCTACAAGGCTTATAAAGTTTTTAGGTAGCTTTTTACCTATAAACTGCCTAGATGCTATCCCTCCTAATTCTATTATTAGAGAGTTTATTGGCGGAAGTTGCTTTGAACATTAATTCTTAATTTAAAAAAAATAAGCTTACTAATAAATAGTAAGCTTATTTTTTATTCACTATCTTCTAATAACTCAAATCTATATTCTTGTTTAACATCAGGATATTTTTCCTTATCAACCTTAGATGCAAACATCTCATAAGGTCTTGCGTATATTCCAAAATCACCATATAAAGCTTGATATATAACAAGCTTTTCCCCTGTTTCTGTATGCTGGGCTATATGTAAAACTTTGTATTTTTTATCTTTAAAATGTCCATATATTTTATTTGTTAATATTTCTCTCATATTTTATCCTCTTATATTTATTATAAAAACTAAATATTAAATATCCCATTATTAACCCTATAAAATTTAAAATAATATCATCTATATCAAAAAATCCTATTGAAAATATAAATTGAACAGTCTCTATAAATAATGTAACAAGTAAAAATATAAATATATTAATAAACCTGTATTTACTAAAAATTTTAGGTATAAAATAACCTAAAGGTATAAAAGGTAATATATTACCTAGTAAGTTATTTATTGCAAAATCACTTGGTAAATGCTTTATATACCTATTTATAGTTTCAAAAGGAACAAGATTAATATTCATTATTCCATTTCCTTTGTTTTCTAATATATAATTATGAGTTTGTATTATGCTAAAAAATGTTCCATCAAATTTAAATATAATTACCAATACAAATATAATACTATAAGCTATAAAAATTATCTTTTCATATTTTTTCATACATAACCTCAAAAATTGCTATAAATAAATGCTGTAGGCATAGCCTACAGCATTTATTTTAATATATTTAGAAATACCCATTTATAAATTAAATCAACAAAATTAAATAATTACATCATTATTTGTTTCTTCTTGATGTTCATCTTCTAAAGATGGCATTTCTATGTTAGGGTCTTTAGCTAGTTTTAAATCTATCTTTCTATAAGTTTGCATACCTGTACCTGCAGGGATAAGCTTACCTATAATAACGTTTTCTTTAAGACCAATAAGAGGGTCTATCTTACCTTTAATAGCTGCTTCTGTAAGAACTTTAGTTGTTTCTTGGAAAGATGCTGCAGAAAGGAAAGATTCTGTAGCAAGAGCAGCTTTTGTAATACCTAATAATACACGTGTACCATTAGCTTGTTCTAAGCCTTCTTCTTCCATTCTTGCATTAGTCTCATCATATTCTAACCAGTCTATTAAGCTACCTGGTAAGAAATCTGTATCCCCTGGTTCTTCTATCTTAGTACGTTTAAGCATTTGTCTAACAATAACTTCAATGTGCTTGTCGTTAATGTCAACCCCTTGTAAACGGTAAACTCGTTGAACTTCTTGTATCATATAGTCTTGAACACCTCTAATACCTTTAATTCTTAAGATATCGTGAGGGTTTACGCTACCTTCTGTAAGCTCATCACCGTCTTCTATATAATCGCCGTTTAATACTTTTATACGAGAACCATAAGGTATAAGATATTCTTTCATTTCCCCATTATCAGCAGTAACTATAACTTCACGTTTATTTTTAGTTTCGTTAATAGTGACCCTACCGCCAAATTCTGCTATTATAGCAAGACCTTTTGGTTTTCTAGCCTCAAATAACTCATCAACACGAGGAAGACCTTGTGTAAGGTCAGTACCACCAGATACACCGCCTGTATGGAAAGTACGCATTGTAAGCTGTGTACCAGGCTCACCGATAGATTGAGCAGCAATAATACCTACTGCCTCACCTATTCTAACAACACGACCACTAGCCATATTAGCACCATAACATTTAGAGCAAACACCTTTTCTTGATTTACAAGAAAGAATATTTCTTATAAGCACTTTTTCAATGCCTAATTTTTCAACTAAATCTGCTTGGTCTGGTGTAATCATAGTATCTGCTTCTACAATTATTTCCCCTGTTTCTGGGTGTTTAATATCTTCTACAGAATATCTACCTCTTATCCTATCTGATAAAGGCTCAATAGTTTCTTGACCGTCCATAAATGCTTTAACCCACATACCAGGTACTTCCCCTGTTTCTTCGGCACAGTCAAACTCTCTAATAATAATATCTTGAGATACGTCTACAAGCCTTCTTGTTAAGTAACCAGAGTCGGCTGTTCTAAGAGCTGTATCTGAAAGACCTTTTCTAGCACCGTGTGCAGAGATGAAGTATTCTTGAACAGTAAGACCTTCACGGAAGTTAGCTTTGATAGGAAGCTCGATTGTTTCCCCAGAAGGTGATGCCATAAGACCACGCATACCAGCAAGCTGTTTAATCTGTCTGTTAGAACCCCTAGCACCAGAGTGTGCCATCATATAAATATCGTTATATTTACCAAGACCTGCTAAAAGTGCATTTGTTATCTTATCATCGGCATTTTCCCAAGCTTTAATTACTTTAAAATGTCTTTCTTCGTCTGTCATAAGACCACGTCTAAACATTTTTGTAATTTTATCAACTTCTTTATCTGCCTCTTCTAAGAAACCTTCTTTTTCTGCTGGTATTTCCATATCCGATACAGAAACAGTTAAAGCACCTTTTGTAGAGAATTTAAAGCCTAAGTTTTTAATATCGTCTAACATTTTAGCAGTATCTGTAGCTGAATGTTTGTTTATACAACGGTTAATTATTTTACCAAGAGCTTTTTTATCACATAAGAAATCTATTTCAAAATCAAATTTATGTTCATCTTTAGTTCTATCAACAAAGCCGATATCTTGAGGTATAATCTCATTGAATATTATCCTACCAACAGTAGTGTTTACTATTTTACTTTCAATAGTACCGTCTTCGTTTTTAATAGTTCTTCTTACTTTTATTTTAGCGTGTAAGCTAATTATATGGTTATCATAAGCTAAGATAGCTTCGTTTTCATCTTTAAATACTTTACCTTCGCCTTTTTCTCCATCTTTTTCAAGGGTTAAGTAATAAATACCAAGTACCATATCTTGAGAAGGTACAGTAACAGGCTCACCGTCAGATGGTTTTAAAAGGTTGTTAGGAGCAAGTAATAAAAATCTACATTCTGCCTGTGCTTCTACAGATAAAGGCACGTGAACAGCCATCTGGTCGCCGTCAAAGTCGGCGTTATAAGCTGTACAAACAAGAGGGTGTAGCTTTAATGCTCTACCTTCTACCAAAACAGGTTCAAAGGCTTGTATACCAAGTCTATGAAGAGTAGGAGCACGGTTTAACATTACAGGGTGTTCTTTTATAACTTCCTCTAAAATGTCCCAAACCTCTCTTTGTAACCTTTCAACCATACGTTTTGCAGATTTTATATTATGTGCAATGCCATCTTCTACAAGCTTTTTCATAACAAAAGGCTTAAATAGCTCTATTGCCATTTCTTTTGGTAAACCACATTGATATATTTTAAGGTTAGGCCCAACAACGATAACGGAACGTCCAGAATAGTCTACACGTTTACCTAAAAGGTTTTGTCTAAAGCGACCTTGTTTACCTTTTAATAAGTCAGATAAAGATTTTAAGCTTCTATTACCAGGACCTGTAACAGGGCGTCCTCTTCTACCGTTATCTATAAGAGCATCTACCGCCTCTTGTAACATTCTTTTTTCGTTTCTTACGATGATATCAGGAGCACCAAGCTCTAAAAGCCTTCTAAGACGGTTATTTCTGTTTATAACTCTTCTATAAAGGTCATTTAAATCTGATGTTGCAAACCTACCACCGTCAAGTTGAACCATAGGTCTAATATCTGGAGGTATTACAGGAAGCACATCTAAAATCATCCATTCTGGCTTATTGTTAGATGTTCTAAAAGATTCTATAACCTCTAATTTTTTAATAATTTTTATTCTTTTTTGCCCTGTGCTATCTTTAAGCTGAGCCTTAAGCTCTTTAGATTCTTTTTCTAAATCTATTTGTTGTAAAAGAGTTTTAATAGCTTCTGCACCCATACCAACAGTAAATGTATTGCCATATTTGTCATAAGCTTCTCTGTATTCTTTTTCTGTTAAAAGGTCTTTGTAAGATAAAGATGTATTGCCTGCATCTAAAACAACATAATTAGCAAAATATAATACTTTTTCTAAAGAACGAGGGCTCATTCCAAGGATAATCCCCATACGGCTTGGGATACCTTTAAAGTACCAAATATGAGATACAGGGGCAGCAAGTTCTATATGCCCCATTCTCTCACGTCTTACTTTAGATTTTGTTATTTCAACGCCACATCTATCACAAACAATGCCTTTGTATCTAACCCTTTTAAATTTTCCACAATGACATTCCCAGTCTTTTTGAGGTCCAAAAATTCTTTCGCAAAAAAGCCCGTCTTTTTCTGGCTTTAAGGTTCTATAATTAATGGTTTCTGGTTTTTTAACCTCGCCTCTAGACCATTCGCGTATTTTCTCAGGAGATGCTAATCCAATCTTAATAGAATCAAAAGTTATAGATTGTTCACTATTTTGTGTGCTCATAACACCTTTCTCCTTTCTGCTCTATTCACCAAAATTATCTTCATTCATAAAATCTTTGCTTAGCTGTGCAAAAATTTCATCTTCATAATCTATGTCTATATCATCTAACATTATATCTTCTTCTGCATTTTCATCATCATAATCATCAAAATCATCTAATATAATGTTTTTATCTAAAACATTTGTTAATATATCATCTTTGTCGTCTTCTTCTGTACCTTCTATATTAACATTTACAGTGATGGTATCCCCATCTTCTATACATTCTTTTATTTCTACTTCTGTAGAATCTTCTAAAAGAACTCTTACATCTAAGCCTAAAGCTTGAAGCTCTTTTAATAAAACTTTGAAAGATTCTGGTACACCAGGCTCTGGTATATTTTCACCTTTAACAATAGCTTCATAAGTTTTAACACGACCTACTATATCATCTGATTTAACAGTTAATATTTCTTGTAAAGTGTAAGATGCACCGTAAGCCTCTAAAGCCCAAACCTCCATCTCACCAAATCTTTGTCCACCAAATTGTGCTTTACCACCAAGAGGTTGTTGTGTAACTAAAGAGTAAGGACCTGTAGAACGTGCGTGTATTTTATCGTCTACAAGGTGGTGTAATTTAAGGTAGTGCATAAAACCTACAGTTGTTGCATTGTCAAATTCTTCACCTGTTCTACCATCTCTAAGTTTTATTTTACCAGTATGGTTAAGCTTAACACCACGCCATTCTTCTCTGTGAGCTTTGTTTTTATCTAAATATTCAAATATTTCTTCGTTAAGTTTATCTTTCCATTTAGCAACAAAATCGTCCCATTCTGCATTTGCATAGTCGTTTGCAAGCTCTAAGGTTTCCATAATATCCTCTTCGTTTGCACCATCAAATACAGGAGTTGCTATCTTCCAGTCTAAAACTTTAGCTGCAAGAGATAAATGTATTTCTAAAACCTGACCTATGTTCATACGAGAAGGAACCCCAAGAGGGTTTAAAACTATATCAAGAGGTCTACCGTTAGGTAAGAAAGGCATATCTTCAACAGGTAATACACGAGATACAACCCCTTTGTTACCGTGACGACCAGCCATTTTATCCCCAACAGATATTTTTCTTTTTTGTGCTATATAAACACGAACAAGCTTGTTTACCCCTGGAGGAAGCTCATCACCGTTTTCACGTGTAAATATTTTAACATCAACTATTATACCGCACTCACCGTGTGGAACTCTTAAAGATGTATCTCTAACTTCACGTGCTTTTTCACCAAATATAGCTCTTAAAAGTCTTTCTTCTGCTGTAAGCTCTGTTTCACCTTTAGGTGTAACTTTACCTACAAGTATATCGTTAGGGTTAACCTCTGCCCCTATTCTAATTATACCACTTTCTGTTAAATCTCTTAAAGCATCATCACCAACGTTTGGTATATCTCTTGTTATTTCTTCAGGACCTAATTTTGTATCCCTTGCTTCGCATTCATATTCTTCTATGTGGATAGATGTGTAAACATCTTCTGCCACAAGTCTTTCACTAAGTAAAACGGCATCTTCATAGTTGTAACCTTCCCAAGTCATAAAGCCTATAAGAGGGTTTTTACCAAGAGCAAGCTCTCCATCTTTAGTAGAAGGACCATCAGCAATAATATCCCCTGCTTTAACCATTTCACCTTTAGATATAATAGGTTTTTGGTTCATACAGTTGCTTTGGTTGCTTCTTTTAAATTTGCTAAGCTTGTATCTATCTTTTGTACCGTTGTTAGTTTTTATAACTATTTCTGATGCATCTACTTTTTCTACAATACCATCGTTTTTAGCAACTATAACAACGCCTGAGTCTTTAGCAGTTTTATGTTCCATACCTGTACCAACAACAGGAGCTTCTGTAGTTAAAAGAGGAACTGCCTGACGTTGCATATTTGAACCCATTAATGCTCTTGTAACGTCGTCGTTTTCAAGGAAAGGTATTAAAGCTGTCGCAACAGAAACTAACTGTTTAGGAGAAACGTCCATAAGGTCAATTTTGCTTGGTTCAATCTCTACGTTATCTTCTCCAAGACGAGCAGTAACTTTAGGGTGGATAAATTCCCCGTTTTCATTTAAAGGTTCATTAGCTTGTGCTATAACATAGTTTTCTTCTTCATCAGCAGTAATATATATAAATTCATTAATAACTTTAGGTGTATCCCCAGATTTATCTATCTTTCTATAAGGAGCTTCTATAAATCCATATTGATTTATTTTAGCAAAAGTAGCAAGAGAGTTTATAAGACCGATGTTAGGACCCTCTGGTGTTTCTATAGGACACATACGTCCATAATGAGATGTGTGAACGTCCCTAACCTCAAAGCCTGCTCTATCTCTTGATAAACCACCAGGACCTAAGGCAGATAAACGACGTTTATGTGTCATTTCACTAAGTGGGTTGTTTTGGTCCATAAACTGTGAAAGCTGAGAGCTACCAAAGAACTCTTTTATAACAGCCGTTACAGGTTTAATATTGATAAGAGCTTGAGGTGTAATAGTTTCTAAAGTTTGAGTGTTCATACGTTCTTTTACAACTCTTTCCATACGAGAAAGACCAACTCTAAATTGGTTTTGTAAAAGCTCACCAACAGCTCTAATACGTCTGTTTCCAAGGTGGTCTATATCATCTTCATTACCAATGTTATAATCTAAGTGTATATTATAGTTAATACTAGCCATAATATCTTCAAAAGTAATATGCTTAGGCACTAAGTTTGGTAAGCTAGCACTTATTTTATACATTAAAGTTTCTTTATCTTCAGCTTCTTCTAAAATAGATATTAAAGCTGGATAATATACATTCTCTTTTATGCCAACTTCTTCTTTTGTAAGCCCATAAGGTTTTAAGTATTCTGTAGCATCAACAGCTAGGTTACCTATAATTTTACAAATTTTATCTTCTTCTAAATATACATTAATATATGGAACACCTGCATTTTGTATTTTATCTGCAAGCTCAGCAGTGATTTTTTCGCCTTCGTTAGCTAAAATTTCACCTGTAGATGCATCTATTACATTTTCTGCAAGCTTAAATCCTCTAGCTCTGTTTCTATAAGCTAATTTTTTATTAAATTTATATCTACCTACACGTGCTAGGTCATATCTTTTAGGGTCATAGAACATACTAAAAAGTAAAGACTGTGCACTTTCCACTGTTGGTGGTTCACCTGGTCTTATTTTTTTGTATACTTCTAGCAAGCCTTCTTCGTAAGTTTTAGTAACATCTTTTTCAATAGTTGCAAAGATTTTTTCTTCTTCACCAAAATAACTTATAATCTCTTCATCTGTACCTAAACCTAAAGCACGAATTAAAGCAGTTACAGGTATTTTTCTATTTCTATCTATTCTAACATAAAATACATCGTTAGAGTCTGTTTCATATTCAAGCCAAGCCCCTCTGTTAGGGATAACAGTAGAGCTTATAAGGTTTTTACCAACCTTATCTTTTTCCATAGCATAATAGATACCAGGAGAACGAACAAGCTGGCTAACAATAACACGCTCTGCACCGTTAATAACAAATGTACCTGTGTCCGTCATTAACGGAAAATCGCCCATAAAAATTTCTTGTTCTTTTATTTCATCATCTTTTTTGTTAGTAAGCCTTGTTTTTACTCTTAAAGCGGCAGCATAAGTTGCATCTCTTTCTTTACACTCTGCAATAGAATATCTTGGTTCAGAATCTATTTTAAAGTCTACAAATTCTAATATAAGGTTATTGCTATGGTCTGTTATAGGTGATACATCATCAAAAACCTCTTTAAGCCCTTCTTCAATAAACCAATCGTAACTATCTTTTTGAAGCGCAAGAAGATTAGGCATTTCTAAAACTTCATCAATCCTTGAATAACTCATACGAACAACATCGCCAAGCTTTATTGGTTGTATTCTATTTTTCTCCACGGCACTACACTCCTTCAATATATTTTAAGCTTAAAAGCTTTATTATAAAACTATCAGGTCGTATTTAAACACATAAAAAACTACCGAAACTATTATGTTTTTAATTATTACGTTCGGCTAAATTGTTTAATGTTTATACTGCATAAATAAATACTTCCTTTTTCATTAAAATTTTGGTATAATATGTATAAAATATAATATATTTTTACACATTTTTCAATTACATATATCTTTTGATACGTTTTTTAATTTTATCATATTTCCTAATATTTGTCAACATATTTCACAAGATAAATTATATTTTTAATATTGGAAATATAAGTTTATCCTTCCAAAAAATTTCTAATAACAACATTTATTAATCTATATTATTATCTCTTTTAATATTAATCATATCTTATAAACATTTATCTTTTTAATTTATTTAGGCTTCTTAAATATATTAATCTTGTCATAGAGGCTTAAATTATAATATTTTTAAATTACCTAATATATATATAAAAAGGGTGTAGACTTTGTCTACACCCTTTAACAGCAAGCTAATCTCTTGCACTTTAAATTGCCTACGTACAAAACATTTAGGAAAAATACTAACGTTTTGAGAATTGTGGAGCACGACGAGCAGCTTTTAAGCCGTATTTCTTTCTTTCTTTCATTCTTGGGTCCCTTGTTAAGAAACCTGCTTTTTTAAGAGCTGGTCTTAAATCGCTATCTGCTTGAGTTAAAGCTCTAGAAATACCGTGTCTTATAGCACCTGCTTGACCAGTAGTACCGCCACCTTTAACATTAACTAAAACATCAAATTTAGTAGTAGTGCTAGTTAATTCTAATGGTTGTCTAATGATAAGTTTTAAAGTTTCAAGACCAAAATACTCATCTATATCTCTTTTATTTATAGTTATTTTACCGTTACCTGGCATTAAGTAAACTCTAGCAACAGAGCTTTTTCTTCTACCAGTACCATAATATCTAGCTGTTGACATTTTTTACCCTCCTATACACCTTAAAAATTAATTTCTAAAACTTCTGGTTTTTGAGCTTGGTGGTTATGTTCTGCACCAGCATAAACGTGAAGTTTTTTAAACATTTTTCTACCAAGAGCATTTTTAGGTAACATACCTTTAACTGCAAGTTTAAATACTTCTTCAGGTTTTTTATCCATCATAGCTCTTAAAGTAGTTTCTTTGAAACCACCAACATAGTCAGAATGTTTTCTGTATAATTTTTGGTCTAATTTTTTACCTGTAACTTTAACTTTGTCAGCGTTAATAACGATAACAAAATCACCTGTATCTAAGAAAGGTGTATAAATAGGTTTCTTTTTACCTCTTAAAACACTAGCAACTTCTGATGCAAGACGACCTAAAGTTTTATCTGTTGCATCAACAACATACCATTTTCTTTCTATTTCAGCTGTTTTAGCTATAAATGTTGTTCTCATTTATGGTTCCTCCTTGAAATATCAATTATTACATATATTCGAAACCCGGGGCTAACGGATCTGAAAGTGGCAATAAAAACATTAATATTATACCTTACATTACACAGTATGTCAATATTTTTTAACAATTTTTTTAACCTTTATAGCAAAGGAGCAAATATCTTTAAAATAGATCTGTAAAGCTTTCTTAAGGCAGAAACTTTGTAACATTGGTCAAGGGTATACATTGTACATTTTTCTAATGTATCTATATAATCTTTTTTCATATCTAAAATAGTTTTAGATTTATATATCCAAACACCGCATTCAAAGTGTAAATATAAGCTTCTATAATCTAGGTTTATTGTCCCTATAACTGCATATTTATCATCAACAACAAAGCTTTTAGCGTGAACAAACCCAGGGGTATATTCATATATTTCAACACCACTTTCTATAAGGGTTTGATAGTTAGACCTTGTAACTTCAAATACATTTTTCTTATCTGGTATAAAAGGAGTAACTATCTTAACATCTATGCCTCTTTTAGCAGCCATACAAAGACAAGATGTCATTTCATAATCTATTATAAGATAAGGGGTGTTTATATAAACATATTTTGTAGCAGAGTTTATAAGGTTTGTAAAAACGTTACTGCTAACTATTTCTCTATCTAGAGGGCTATCGCTAAACGGTACTATATAACCATCTTTTTCATTATTGTAATTTTCATTTTGCTCTACCTTATATTTTAAGAAATTTTCATCTGTCTTTCTTAAAAATTTCCATATGTTTAAAAACATAATTGTAAAGCCCCAAACCCCATCACCTTTTATCATTATGCCTGTGTCTTTCCAATGCCCAAAACGCACTATCTCATTTATATATTCATCTGCTAAATTTACACCACCAGTAAAAGCAACTTTTCCATCTATAACAGTTATTTTTCTATGGGTTCTGTTGTTATATATTACGGTAAATATTAAATTGGCAGGGTTAAAAACACTACATTTTATACCTATACTTTCTAAATATTTATCATATTTTCTAGGTAAAGTCATTATACAACCAAAATCATCATATATTAAGCGTACTTCAACGCCCTGCTCTACCTTCTTTTTTAAAATATCTAATATTTTATCCCACATTTTACCTTCTGATATTATAAAATATTCCATAAAGATAAATTTTTCTGCTTTTTCAAGCTCTTCTATCAAAGCCTTATAGTAGTCTTCTCCCACCTTAAAATAAGTGCTTTCTCTGTTTTCAAATATTTGGCTTTCACCATAGTCTATAAGGTATTTTGCTTGTCTCATAGCCATTATATCTTCTTTTTCTAGGCTATGTAAAATATTTTTATCTTTTATTATAACTTTAGATAAATCTTCTATATTTTTTGCATAATATGTCTTTTTAGATTTAGTTGTTAATCTACTAAATTTATCGCTACTAAATAAAGCATAAAATATCCAGCCAAGTTGAGGGAATAGCATTATAGGGATAATCCAAGCAATTTTATAAGAAGGATTTTTATTACTATTTATTAAAAACAGTAATACTAATACACTAAACAGAATTCCTATAAGATAAAAATAGAAAAAATATTCCTGAAATTTAAAAACTACAAATATTATAAGAGCTATTTGAATAAAAAAAGCAGTAATTAATATCATAGCTCTGCCAAAAAGTATATCTATCAATTTCTTCATAAGTTACCCCCTTTTAGAGTTATATAAAAATTATAATATATTTAAATAAAAAAAGCAACTTAATTGTTGTATGCTATTTCATTGTTGTTGTCTACAAAAATCGTAAACCTTTAAAGCTATAATACATTCTTCTCTTACTCTATCATTAAGTGGTGCTGCTGCACCGCATTCATTTTCAATTTCAAAAGCACTCATTTCAAAATCCTCCTTAAAATAAACATATTTAATATTATCTTTTTCTTTAATTTCTTTTGTTTTTTAGCTCCTTAATATATATTATTATAATATTTAATTTTGGTTACAATCTTTTTATTAAAATTTATTTATTATTTTTATAATCAACTTTTTTAATACATTATATTCAAAAAAGATATTCCTATTTTTTTAATTTAAAGAAATAGCCAATCTATAAGTTTCAATTAAAAAATAATTACAATAGTTAAAAAGAGTTGTAAAAACCTTTACAACTCTTTTTAACTATATTTTTTATTTATCTCTATCATCTGTTCCCATTTGTTTTCCATATCTAAAACAAGTTTAAACTGGGTTCTAGCTCTATCTAGGTTATGTCCTTCTCTGTGAGTTTTAAAGTAAACATCGCCTTGTAGATAATCTGTTAAAAACCTTATTCCACACTCTAAAGTTATTACTTTAGCACCCATAGGTAACATTTCTTTTTCTTTTTCTGTAAGCATACCTTGGGTACCTTCTATAAAGCCTTTTGTATAGGCTTCAAAAAGCTCCATACTACATTCTACCTTAGATAAGTCTTTTTCATCTTCTAAAGCAGTGCTTGCTCCAAACCTTATAGAATCACCAAAATCATTTAAAACTGTACCAGGCATAACTGTATCTAAATCTACAATACATATAGCCTTTTTTGTTTTGTTATCAATCATTATGTTGTTAAGTTTTGTGTCGTTATGTGTAACCCTAGCTGGTATTATATTATCTTTTAATAAATCACATATTATATGACAGTCTTTTTCTCTTTTTAAAACAAAATCTATTTCTTCTTTTACATCTTTTACTCTATCAACAACATCTTTTTCTATAGCATCTTTCAACTTGTTAAGCCTATCTGCAGTATTATGGAAATTAGGTATAGTTTCGTGTAATGTACTAGCAGGAAATCCTGAAAGTAGCCTTTGAAAATTGCCAAATGCAACTGCACTTTGATAAAAATCTTCTGTACTTTCTGCTAAATCATATGTTGTAGCATCTTCTATAAATTTGTAAATTCTAAAACAGCTGTTATTATCTAATCTACAGTAATTTTTATTATCTTTTGTTTTTATAACATTTAATGTTTCTCTATCTGGATTTCCACCATTTTTTATGATAATATCTTTAAGATAAGATGTTACATTAACTATATTTTCCATTAGTTCATCTGTATTTTTAAATATATTAGTATTTATTTTTTGTAAGATATATCTTTTTGTTGTGTTATCATCTAGTCTGCATTCTAAACAAAAGGTATCATTAATATGTCCTTTGTTAAGGCTATCTATTTTTACAATTTCACCTTCTAGCTCAAAACTTTTTAAAGCTATATCTATCTCATTTTTTATATCCATATTCCCTCCAATATTATCAATATTAATTTAATATTAATAATAATATATGTTTTTTATACATTATTTAATACAAAGCACCATTATTTATAATATCATTACATATTATTATTGTCAATACAAAATATATAAAATAAAGGCTGTAAGCTATGCCTACAACCTTCACTTTATATGCTAGATAATATTTTAAGTGCGTCATTTTTTATTATTATTTCACCGTGTTCATCTAAATAACATTTAGATATAATATTAGATATATGCTTTTGTCCATATTCTGATATAACATTTTCTATGTTTGTATTAAAGCTATCTTGCTTTTCTAAAGTTAAGAAATATCTATCTTGATATTTATATATCATATTAGAAGCATTGTATTCTAGCCTGCTAGCCAAGCTGATGATATCTTCTAAAGTTTTGAATGAATAGATATAGATATCTTTTTCTTCTGATGCATAGCTTTCTTTTTCTTCTTTAAATATTTTTATATCCCCTATGTTATATTTTCTATCTTCTAAGCTTTTAGGTGTTAAAGATAAAGTTTTATCAATATCAACATCTTTTGTAACTTTAGATACAATAATCATAACTGTATCCATAGTAACAGGCATAGCCTCTATCATAAGAGGAGTGTTTGTAGCGTCAAAGCCACAATCTAACATAGCTTCTGTCATTATATCTCTAAAAAAAGCTTGAGCTTTTTCTGAACCTTGAGCTAGCTCTGAAAGCTTTATTTCTCTTTCTTGCAAATCTTCGTTAGTAAGCAAGAATTTTATTTGATTATCATTTATCTTTTCTATTTTCATTAAATCACTTCCTTAAATCTTGCAATTAGTTAGTTTATATATAGTATAACTAATATTTAAGTCCTTGTAAAGAGGTATTATATCCCTTAATTTAAGATTAATTTTGTTTTTTAGTTGTTATTTCAAAAGATTTATTAGTTGTTATTTCAAAAGCTTTGTCTGTTTGTAGCTCTATTTTATTAGTTGTTTGAGTTATTTGAGTTGTAGATTCAGTTATATTTGTTGTTTGGATAGTATTATTTATAGTTTGCGTAGTTTCTTGTGTAGTAACATCTGTGGTAGTATTTGTTGTTTCTTCTGTAGTTATTTCTATAGCTGTAGAAGGTTTTATCTGGCTATCCTCTTTTGTTATATTATATAAAAAAAGAGAAAAAATAGATGTTATAACTAGCCCTGTTCCTAAACCTATTAAAAAAATATATTTTTCTCTCATAAACTATCCCTTCTAAACTTAATAATTAACTCAACTTCCCCTTGCCCAATATTTAATGCTTTAGCTATTTCTGCAACAGACATATTTTGATTTGACATTTCTAATATTTTATCTGCCATAGGGTGCAATTTTTCACTTTTTTTGTAAATATTTTTATCTAATAAATTTTCATCTGCTTTAAAATCTATTTTGTTAGAGGTAGGCTTTTTATTTTCTATAGTTTCGTATAAAAACAATAATTGTTTTTGTTTTTCATCAAATTTTTCAAATATTTGTTCAGACATTAAGCTTAAATCGTCCATAGCCAAGTCGGCTTGGTCTATAATATTTTTTATTTGTTTTATAGAGTTATCTATGTTAGATATAGGGGTTGCATTGCTATATTTATTTATTTTTAAAATTGATATAATTATAAGGATAAACCCTAATATCATTATTAATATAAAAACCCAGTTAAAAATATCCATAACCCTTACCTCTATATGCTAATATCTAAAAAGCTTAATCCATCATTTTTATTGGCTTTCGGCTTTTTATCATCTTTGTTTTTCTTGTTGTTATTTTTAGAATAAGAAGAGCCATTTCCTTTACCATCTTTATTTATGCTTTCTTCGTTAGCCTTGTTAGATTCTATAGTTTTTCTATTTTCTGTTTCTACATTTTTTTTAAGATGCTCAGAAAACATTAGGTTTTGGTCCATATTTCTTTGGTTATTATCTTCACCTCTGTTAATTTGTGAAGCTTTATTTATAAACATCTGTACATCTACTGGTCTTATATCCATAGCTCTCACCTCTTTATTTAAAAATTTTTATTTTGCCATCTATATTTTTTAATATACATCTTTCAATATCTTCTTTTATAAATACAATTGCGTTATTTATAACTATCTTTGTTCCTCCGTATAATTTATGGCTAACTTTTAAGCTTGCTTTATTACTGGTAAACAAAGGTACTAGCTTTTGTATATCACTTTTACACTTAAATATTTTTTTCTTTAATTCTAACTTTTCTTTGATAGATTTTTCAAGCAAAATTCTTTTTTCTTTTGATAAATTGTTAATATCTATTTTGGATAATTTATCAACTATCTTTTGAAGCAAATTATATTTTTCAGTCATAGTTTCAACTGTTCTTACAAGCTCTTCATATTTGCTTAAAACTTTATGGTTTATCCCAACAGTTATTTCTGTATTATTAGACATTGAAGAACCTATATCTCTTGCAAACAAATCCCCTCCAACAATAGTTTTTCCTCCTACTATTATACCTCTTTTTCCAAGTATTGTTAAATCTCCATTACAGTATATGTTACCGTGCATAATAGAGCTTGCATTTATATTTTTTTCTGCAGTTATAGTTGCATTTTCAACAAAATTTAAAGTAACATTACCAGATGATACAATGCTAGCCTTACCAGCACCTTGTATCCCTTTTTTTATAAATACATCTCCTTCAGCAATAATGGTAGCCCCTTCAACCCAACCATATATATCTACATTACCTGTAGCATTTATAGTAAATCCATTTAAAACATTTCCTCGTACAATAACACTGCCTAAAAAATCTATATTTCCTATGCTGTTATCAACATCTGATTTTATTTCTAAAACAGGTAATACATCTATTAATTTGTTTCTGTAAAATACACAACCATTTATGCTAGATATAAGTCTTTTACCATCTTCAGATATTTCTGTATTTTTCCCCATAGGTAAATCGGGAGCTTCTAAAGGTTGTTTAGCATATATAGTATTTCCGTATATATCTTTACCATCTTTACCGCTTATAGCATCTATTTTTATAGCTAATATAGTGCCTTTTCTTACATTTTCAAATAAATTTAATGTTTTATAATCAATGCTACCATCTTCTAAAATTTTAGGTTTTGGCTTTTTTTCTTCTATATCAATAGCATATTCTAAAAATCCATTTTGTCCTTCTTCTGGGTATACCCCCCGAGCTAAGGTATATGTTTTGCTATAATCTCTATCTTGTAAAAATTCATCAATAAAAGATAAATCTAATCCAAATTTTATATTTATGTCATTTATTTTGTTTATTATTTCCATTTTAGTTAAAAGCTTCCCTTTATCTTTAGGTGGATAAAAGATAACATCTGCTTTTATGTTGTCTTCAGAAATGATAATGTCCATTTTTTCATTTCTATCTAGGACAGCTTTATCTTTTGTTAAAAAAATATATTTTTTCCTGTTTATAATGCTTCTATCTATATCTAAAAGATTTATGTCTTCTATATTATATTTATCAATAATATAGAAAATATCTTCTTTAGGGTCATCTTTTTCATAATCTATTAAAAAATAAACTCCGTCTTGGCTAAATATTATTCTATCTAAAATATTACTCATAAAACCTCCTACTCTCTTAATAGGTTATAAATATAATATATTATAATTATCTCCTAATTTATTTTTTAATATCTTCATACAAGTAGAATGTATTTGAGAAACTCTAGATTCTGATACACATAATATTTTGCTAATTTCTTTTAAAGTAAGCTCTTCGTAATAATATAATGTTATAACTTGTTTTTGTTTCTCAGTAAGGCTATTTATAGCCTCTATTAACATTTTTTTATCTTCTTTTTGTTGAAGCATTTTTTCTGGCAAATATTTTTCATTTTCTATTAAGCTATCTACAGGCTTTTCGTGATTTTGCTCTAGGTAGCTATCTAAAGATATTAAGTTATAAAGTGAATAATTTTTTATATAATCTTTAACCTGTTCTATAGGCATATCTAAAATTTTAGATAATTCTTCTTCTGTTGGAGCTTTTCCCTGTTCTAGCTCAAATTTTTCTATAGCTTCTTCTATAATTTTATTTTTTTGCCTAAGGGAACGTGGTATCCAATCAAGCTTTCTAATGTTATCAATTATTTCTCCTCTTATCCTAAGAGATGCATAAGTTTCAAATTTATATCCTTTTTTATAGTCAAATTTGTCTATAGCATCAATAAGTCCAAATATTCCATATCCTATTAAGTCTTCATATTCTATTTGAGAATTAGTATAAATATTCATTCTTCCAGCTACTATTTTAACCAAGTTAGCATATTTATTTATTATTTGTTCTTTTATATCTTGGCTTTTAGTTTTTTCGTATTCTTCCCATAATTTAATATCTTGCAAAATATTTCACCACTCTTTTATAGCTATTGTACGTTCATATCTTGTTTTTCTTCTAATTCTTCTATAAACTCCATATCATCTTGAAAGTCTATATCATCATCTTGTTTTTGTTCTTTATTTTTTTGTTCTTCTATTTTTTCTAGTTGTTTTTTTAAAAAAAGCTCAATAAATCCTCCTAAAAAGTAAAATACAACTATTGTTGTAATGATAGCGTAACAAGTTTTTAAGAAGTTATCATTATTAAAGTAAGCGTATATTGTAACAATTAAAGTTGCGATTAAAGTTATTTTTATTCCTAACTTTTCTAACATAAATACCACCCTTTTATATAGTGTATGTTCCGTGTTCAATAGTTTTTATTTCAAATTTCCCATTTTCTGCGTAAAGATGAACTGTTCTCCCGAAAGTTTTTCCTACATCTTTTGCTATTATTTTTATGCCTAACCTTTTTAGCATACGTTCAGCAGCTTCTACGTTTCTATCACCTATACGCATATTTTGTTGCGTAGAGCCAAAGGCAAACATTTGTGCTCCACCTGCAATTTTAGCAACAATACGGCTTTGTTGAGCTCCTTGTGCTATCATATCTTTTGTAAGCTTTATTGTAGCTAAATCTACAAACTTTGCTATATTAGTGTTATTTTTTATTTCTTTACTATCTGGTAGCATAGAATGTGCCAAGCCTGCAACCTTTGCAACAGGGTCATATAAAGCAATCCCAACGCAAGAGCCTAAACCTAGCGTTATCAAAACCCCTGTATTTTTAGCAACATTCATATCTGCCATACCGACTATTAAAGAACCAGAACTTATCATAAATCATTCCCCTATCTAAAGAGTAAAACTCAATTTATATTTTCAAAATAATTTTTAAGTAACTCCTCATTATATGTGTTATTAAATTTTATTCTATATTGATTTTTAAAATTTGCCTTTGGATAATATTGACATTGTACAATTTCTCCATCAGCCAAAAACTCCCCATTATCTAAACATATTTTTAAGGTTATATTTTTGCTTATTTCTGCATTAGTTAATAGCCTAATGCCTCCTAAGCTAATATCTTTTATTATAACATTTATTTCATCTTGTTTATGCTTGTCTAATAAATATATTTTATGAGGTAAATTACAAAAAAGCCTTTCATATTTTCTTTTTTGATTTTCCTGTTTTTCTTGTTTTAAAATATTTATCAAATAGTATTTTCTTCTATTAGTTACTATTTCCTTATCAATGCTAATCAAACAACTAATTATATGTTCTTTTGTTAATATTGTAGCGTTGTAGCTATTTTCTATATTAAATAAGGTTTCATCTTTATAGAAATAAGGCTTTTGTATTAAGATTTTATCTTCTTCTAATACATCTTCTATAAAAGATACTAAGCTAGTATTATTATAAGATATTAATATTTTATTGCCTATTTCCAAAAAATCCACCTCATTTATAATATGTTATTTATTAAAAATATTCATTACTTTTTGCATAAATCCTTTTATACCCTTATTATCAATGCTTATTTCTTCTTGATTTAACAATCTATTGCCTATGCTTTTTATTGCTTTTGAGAAATCGCTATCAGGAAATATAACAATAGCTGGTTTTTGTTGTTTTATAGCTTTTATGAGTGCTAAATCTGAAGCTATATATCCCATATTTTCTATGTCTATCCCTAAAAATTTATTACATACGTGAGATATTTTAGTAAAAATTCTATCTGCTTCATATTTATCATCTGCTTTGTTAATTACAATACCTATTTTATTAATATCTTTATTTTTTTCTTTTATAATTTTTATAAGAGTATAAGCATCTGTGAAAGAAGTAGGCTCTGGTGTAGTTACAATTATGTTTTCATCTGATGCCATTAAAAAGTTAGTAACATTAGGAGATATACCTGCTCCTGTATCTACTATTATTATATCGGCTATTTTATCTAAATACTCAAATTGTTCTATAAAGTATTTTATTTCTAAATTATTTATGTTGCATAATTCTTTTAGCCCATTTCCACCAGATATAAGTTTTATTCCATAGTCAGTATCTACTATTATTTCAGAAATATTCTTTTCACCTTTTATCATATGATAAAAGTTATATTTAGGCCTAACCCCTAAAAGCACCTCTATGTTAGCTAGTCCAAAATCTGCATCTATTATTAAAACGCGCTTTTTTAAGCTTGCTAAATATATTGCTAGATTTACAGAAAAACTAGACTTTCCAACTCCACCTTTACCGCTACTAACGGTTATAACTCTAGCGTTTAGTGTATTTTTAAAATTTAGCTCTTGTGTATTATTTATTAAATTTCTTAGCTCTTTAGCTTGGTCCATTATTTATACATACTCCCTAATAAAACTTTAGCAATTTTTTCTCCAGAAAATCTTTCAATATCCGAAGGTACGTTTTGTCCAACAGTAACATAAGCTATTTTATTTTTAGCTTTATATGCTATATTAAGTATTGTTCCTATAGTATCTGTTTCATCTATCTTTGTAAAAATTATATTAAATTTGCAAAACTTAGAGTAAACATCTATGATATTTTCTATATCATCAAAATTGTTAGTAGAGCTAATAACAAGATATATCTCTGGGTTATCTATTTCATCTAATAGCTCTTTTATTTCCCTCATATTTTTTTCATTTTTATGAGACCTACCAGCAGTGTCTATAAATATATAGTCATTTATAACCTTTAGTTTATCTATTTTTTCTTTCATATCTTCAGGTTTATAAACTATTTCTACTTGGCTTCCTAGTATTTCTGCATAAGTTTTAAGTTGTTCTACAGCTGCTATCCTATAAGTGTCTGATGTAATAAACCCTACTTTTTTATTTTTATTCATAATAAGCTCAGAAGATAGCTTAGCTATTGTAGTTGTTTTTCCAACACCTGTAGTACCTAAAAATACTATTGTTTTCGCTTCTTTTTGCTTGTTATCATTTTCTATAAATAAATCTGTACAAACTGCATTATCTAACATTTTTATTATTTTATTATATACTATTTTGACAATTAAATCAATGTTTTGATTTTCTTCTTTATCAATTTCTTCTAAAATTTCGCTACATACTGCAGGGTGTACCCCTTTAGCAATTAACATTTCATATATAAACTGTACAAGTTGATTTTTATATTTATTATTTGCTTTATTTTTATCTATAGAAAGGCTTTTCATAGCCTTTTCTAAATATGTTTCTAGCTCAGCTATTCTTTTTTCTAGCCTTTCTATAGTATTGTCCTTTTCTTTTAGCTTATCTTCTATACTGTTAGATGCTATTTTGTTTCTTATATCGCTAAAAACATTATTTTTAGGTTTTTCTTCTAATTTAACTTTATTTTCGTCATAAGATGCTGTAAGCTCAATATAAGGCTTTTTTATTATAGAAAATATACCTGTAGGGGTTATTCTTTTTATACTAAGAACGATAGCATCATTTCCTAGTTCCTTTTTTGCAAGCTCTATAACCTGCTCCTCTGTTTCCCCTTGATATTTTTTTATCTTCATATGTTAAATTCCCACCATTCCAATAGATTGAATTTCTGAGCTAGGGTCTATTTCGTTATAGCTAATTACAACTAAATCTGGTGCAACTTGTTCAACAAGCTTTTTAAAATAAATCCTAACAACAGGCGATGTAAGAATAATAGGTTGTATCCCAAGAGATGTAAGCTTTGATAACTGTGTATTTAAGCTATTAAATATCATTTGTGTTTTTTCTGGGTCTAGGGCTATAAATGAGCCTTGCTCAGAATGTTGAACACTTTCCATTATTTCTTGTTCAAGCTGAGGGTCTAATGTAATAACCTTATTTTCTCCATCTGCAAAATATCTTTGAGATATGCTCTTTTTAAGTGCTTGTCTTACATATTCTGTAAGCATATCTGTGTCTCTTGTAATTTGAGCATAATCTGCTAATGTTTCTAGTATAGTAACTAAATCTCTTATAGATATACCTTCTTTAAGAAGGTTAGCTAAAACTTTTTGTACTTCACCTATGCCTAATAGCTTAGGTATTAGCTCGTCTATAAGCACAGGGTGGTTTTCTTTAACGTTATCAATTAATGTTTGTACATCTTGTCTTGATAATAATTCGCTTAAGCTATTTCTAACTACTTCTGTTAAATGGGTAGCTATAATAGCAGGTGGGTCTACAACAGTATAGCCTAAAGCCTCTGCCCTTTCCCTTTGTGTTTCTGTTATCCATAAAGCAGGTAACCCTAAATATGGTTCTATAGTTTCTATACCATCTATTTCTTCTTCAATATATCCTGGGTTCATTGCCATATAATGGTCAAATAAAATTTCACCTTCAGCAACTTCCACACCTTTTATAAGTATTTTATATTGGTTAGGTGCAAGCTTAATATCATCTCTAAGCCTTATTATAGGTACAACCGCCCCAAGCTCTAAAGCTATCTGCCTTCTAATCATTACTACCCTATCTAGCAAATCTCCCCCTTGGCTGTTATCTACTAACGGGATAAGCCCATAGCCAAAAATTAACAGTATCGGGTCTACGTTTAATAAGGAAATAACATTTTCTGGTCTTCTAATTTCCTCTACATCTTCATCTTCTGTAGACATTTCTTCTTTAACTTCCTGTATTTTTTGTTTTCTATCAAGGTTGTAACCTAAAAATATTAAAAATAAACCAAAAGGAACAAAAAACATAGTAGGAAGAGGTGTAAAACCTAAAGCTATCATAACAGCCCCTGCTATATATAGAGTTAAAGGCATACTAAATAACTGTTTTGTAAGAGACTCTGTTATTCCATCGTTATCTGCTGATTTAGTAACCAATATACCTGTTGCTGTAGATATTAAAATAGCAGGTATTTGCCCTACCAAACCATCACCTATAGTCATAAGAGTATAAATCTGCACAGCTTCTCCAAAAGGTAGCTTTGTACCAGTTGATAACCCTGTCATTCCAAGGCTTATACCACCTATCATATTTATAACGGTAATTATAATACCTGCTATAGCATCACCTTTTACAAACTTTGCAGCACCGTCCATCGCTCCATAAAAAGATGCTTCATCTTGTATTTCTTTTCTTCTAGCTTTAGCCTCTTCATCATTGATAAGACCTGTGTTTAAGTCTGCATCTATAGCCATCTGCTTACCAGGCATAGCATCAAGAGTAAACCTTGCAGTAACCTCTGATACCCTTTCAGAACCTTTAGTAATAACCATAAAGTTTACTAAAACAAGTATTAAGAATATGATTACACCTACAATCATATTACCACCAGCAACAAACTGCCCAAATGTTTCAATAACCTTACCAGCATCACCTTCTAAAAGTATAAGCTTTGTGGAAGAGAGGTTAAGAGCAATCCTAAATAAAGTTGTTACCAATAGTATTGTAGGAAACATACTCATATCAAGAGCTTTTTTAGAATATATAGCATCTAAAAGAATTAATACTGCAAAAAATATATTAATCATAAATAAAAAGTCTAGTAAAAATGAAGGTACTGGAATAATTAATACTAGTACTATTAATATAATAAAAATACCTAAAAATGCTTCTTTTATTTTCATACAACTTTCTCCATAAAATCTATATTAAAAGCTAAACCATATTTTTAAGCTTATAAACAAAGGCAAGCACCTCTGCTACGGCTTGATACAGCTCAGGAGGTATTTCTTTACCAACGTCAACTGTATTATATAATGCCCTTGCTAACGGCTTATTCTCTACGATTTCAACTTTATTTTCCTTAGCCACATTTTTTATTTTTTGTGCTAAATGGTCTACACCTTTAGCTAAAACTACAGGAGCCCCTTCTTTTTCTCTATCATATTTTATAGCAACAGCAAAATGAGTAGGGTTTGTTATAACAACGTCTGCGTTAGGCACTTCTTGCATCATACGTTTTAAGGAAGATTCTCTCATTTTCTGTCTAATTTTACTTTTTATAATAGGGTCCCCTTCCATTTGTTTAAATTCTTCTTTTATATCTTGTTTGCTCATTTTAAGCTTTTTAGTATGAGAATATCTTTGATAAGAAAAGTCTAATATTGCAATTATAATAAAAAAGTATCCAACTTTTAATCCTATATCAATACATAAATTACATATATATATAATAGCAGGCATTAAATCCATATATACAATATTTTTTAATTGATAAATTTCATCTTTTACCTCATTGTATATAACAATAGTTAAAAATATAATTTTAAATATAGATATAATAGCATCTACAACCTGTTTAAAAGAAAATAACCTTTTAAAACCTGTTGCTGGGTTAAAAGCATCAAATTTTGGTTGTAATGGTTTTGTTGTTGGGTGCCAACCTACCTGTAAAAGATTAGTTACTATCCCTATTATCATAGCAACAATACAAATAGGCCCTGCTATAATTATGCACCTTATTATCATATAAATAAAAAAGTCTAATATATAATCTTCGCTTACCATAATTTCTAAATCTTGTATTAAGGTGAAATTAAAGTTCATTACATTAGCTATTTGTTTATACATATATCCGCCTAAAACTTTTAAGCTTAAAAAACCAATAATCAAAGTTAAAGCTGTTGCTATTTCTTTACTTATAGCAACCTGACCTTCACTTCTTGCTTTTTGTCGTCTTTTAGGTGTTGGCTTTTCTGTTTTTTCACCATTAAAAAACTGTAAATCTATATTAATATAAAAATTTTTTTCTTTTTTAAATTTTGAAACTATCATTACATCATAACCTTTATAGAATTTAATAAAAGTTCTGAAATTAAATTATATAATCTATAATATAATTCCGAAAATATAGGCATTATAAAGAATAAAACTAATAAACCAGCAATAACTTTTAAAGGCATACCTACGGCAAAAACGTTCATTTTAGGAACAGTACGTACTAATATACCTAAAGCTACTTCAATAACTAAAATAGCACCAACAATAGGCAGTGCAAATAAAAATCCTATTTTAAAAAATTCTACCATCATATTTATAATACCAAAAAATAACCCTGTATTTCCTATTATATATGCTTTGCCAATAGGCAAAGATTTATAACTATAAAATATAGCGCTAATAACCATATGATGCCCTTTGTTTATAACAAAAAAAGCACATAGGGCAAAATAATATAAATTACCAGTTAAAGGTACTTGTGTGCTTGTCATAGGGTCAAAAACATTAGCCATAGAATATCCTATCTGTTGGTCTGTCATATGCCCTGTAAAATATATAGAGTTAAACATAAAAAACACTATATAGCTTATGATAGAGCCAACAAAAAATTCTTTTAAAATTAACATAAAATATCCCATAATGCTGTTTGTATATATAACTTCATTAACATTTCCTGATGCAAAAATTATAGCAGATATAGCTAATGCAAGTCCTATTTTTAGCATAGCTATACCATTGTTTCCACCTATAACAGGCATAAAAAGTAAAAACCCTATAATCCTAACAAAAATTAGCATATATAAATCTGCATTATTAAATATATTAATTAAAACTTCTGTGTTTTCAAAGCTCATTTTATCTCTCCTTAGCGTATAAACCTAACAAGATCTATATATAAAGCTAAAAACAAATCTTTTATAGTGCTTATTATAAAAGGGCCAAATATTATTAAAGATAAAAAAACTGCCAAAATTTTAGGTATAAAAGCTAACGTTTGTTCGTTAATAGATGTTATAGTTTGTAATATACTTACAACTATACCAACAATAAGCCCTAACAATAAAGGTGGAGCTGATGCAAAAATAACTACTTTTATAGCCATTTGCATTACATCAATTACCATATCCTCTGACATATTAATCCTCCTTTATCCTGTAAATGTTTTTATAATACTGCCTATAAGCAAGTTCCAACCATCTATCATTATAAAAAATACTATTTTAAATGGTGCTGATATTAACGCAGGCGGTAACATCATCATACCCATAGCCATAAGAACAGATGCTACTACCATATCTATTACTAAAAAAGGTATATATATTATAAAACCTATTATAAAACCTTTCGTAACTTCTCCTAAAATAAAAGAAGGTATTAATATAGAGCTTGGAACATCTTCTATATTTTCATAAGATTCTATTCCTGCTAAATCTGTAAAAAGCTTTAAGTCTTTATCTTCTATTTGTGTGAACATAAATTCCCTTATAGGTTTCATAGATTCATCTATAAATTGTTGTTGTGATATTTCACCATTGGAATAAGGGATAAATGCTTTTTCGTTTATTTGTTTTATAGTAGGCGACATAATAAATATTGTTAAAAATAAAGCTATGCCTATTATAACCTGATTAGGTGGCATTTGCTGTGTACCTAGTGCATTTCTTAAGAAATGTAAAGATATAATTATTCTTGTAAAAGATGTAAGCATTATTAATATAGATGGTGCTAAAGTTATTATAGTAAATAACATTATAAGTTGTACAGAAGTAGCAACTCCACCCTCTGAATTACCTCCAACGCTAATGCTAACATCTGGTAAAATGTTATTAGCAAAAACATCAAAAGAGGTAAATATTGTTACAAAAAAAATGCTAGCTAACGATATTAAAATTTTAGCTAAAATCTTTTTATTCTTCATATTTACCTCCTTTTTTATTTTTTGTCTTTATATTGTCAAAATATTGTTTTAAATACTTTTCAAAAGGTAGAGATACACTTTGGTTATCAACCAATGTTAAATCTTTACCATCTATCTCTGCAAGCATTCTAATGCCTTCTTTTGAAGAGCTAATCAAAAAGTATTGATTATTTACTTGTATAATATGAAGATGATTAAAACCAATTGAAATAGTTTCAATAATCTTCATATTTTTTTTTGTCATATTTTTAAGCTTTGCCCCCGCTATAAACTTTGTAGAATAATAAGCTAAAAATATAACAACTATAAATATAATTATTAAAAATATAAGCTGAAAAGCCATTCCTAAAAAATTAGGAGATTGGCTTTTGGGTACTAAATTAGAAAGTATTATCATAAATTATCCTATTACTTTTTTAACAGCTTCTAAAACCCTATCTGGTTGGAAAGGTTTAACGATAAAGTCTTTAGCTCCAGCTTGGATAGCTTCAATAACCATAGCTTGTTGTCCCATAGCAGAGCACATAATAATAAGCGCATTAGCATCTTCACTTTTAATAGCTTTAGCAGCTTGGATACCGTCCATTTCTGGCATAGTAATATCCATAACAACTAAATTTGGTTTAAGCTCTTTATATTTTTCTACTGCTTGAGCTCCGTTTTCTGCTTCTCCAACTACATTATAACCATTTTTTGTAAGTATATCCTTTAACATCATTCTCATAAAAGCTGCATCATCAACTAAAAGTATATTATTTGACATTTTTCTACACTCCTTATTTATTAAAAATTTTTTATTATTATATTTTAATTTTAAATATATAATTACTATTTAATTATATTCTGTCCTCAGTACTTATAATATCTGTAACTCTAACACCAAAGTTTTCATCTATAACAACAACTTCACCTCTAGCTATAAATTTACCATTTACAAGTATATCTATAGGCTCACCTGCAAGCTTATCAAGCTCTATAATAGTCCCAGGGTTAAATTCTAATATTTCTTTAATAGGTTTTCTAGTTCTACCAAGCTCTACAGTTACCTCAAGAGGAACATCTCTTATTATAGTTATATTTTCCTTTTGTTGTGCAAGCTCAGTCATATCAAAGCTTTGGAACTGTGCTGTTTGTACATTAACATTATTATGCATAATATTACTAGTTTGACTTTGCATTGGTTGAGCCATTGGCTGTACCATAGGTTGAGATGGTTGTGCCATTGGCTGTGGGCTAGGTTGTGCTACAGGCTGTGGTGCTGGCGTAGGTTCTGGTACTGGCTGAGCAGGTGTTGGTTCTGGCTCTTCTGTAGCAGTTAATTTTTGTATAATGCTCTCTGCAAATTCAATAGGTAGTAATTGCATTATTTCACTATCTATTAAATCTTGTACTACCATTCTAAAAGAGTTGCATACAAGGTGTTCATCAGTTGAAGTTAAATCTTCAAAAAATGTATCATCATCTAACTTTAAAATAAAAGCCTGTGGTGTATCTATATCTATTTTATATCCTAACATAGATGATAATGATGTAGAAGATGAGCCAACCATCTGGTTCATAGCTTCAGATATAGCGCTTAAGTCAAGCTCTGTAAGCCCTTCCTCATCTAAAGTAACATTACCATCTCCGCCCATCATAAGATTAGCTATTATTTTAACGTCTTCTTGTTTAAGGATAAGAAGGTTAGAACCTATTAAACCCTCTTTATAGTTTATTTTAAGACCGACGCAAGGCTTATCATATTTACTAGATAAATCCTTTGGATATATCATACTAACAGTTGGAGTAGATATTTCTACTTTATGGTTTAGTAAAGCTGATAAAGTTGTAGCAGCTGTACCCATACTTATATTTCCAACTTCTCCTAATATATCTCTATTTTCATTTGTTAAAATTTCATTTTTAAAGCTAGCACTAGCATTATTATCTTCATCACTAGAGCTTGCGCTATCGCCTAATAAAGCATTTATTTCTTCTTGCGAAAGCATATCGCTCATCTTTATTCCCCCTTCCTGATAATAGAAGTTATTTGTATAGCATTTTTACCTTTATTAATACCAGGTTTAGCATAAAACTTAGTTAAATCTCCAACTTTAACTTTAAAGTCAGATGTAACATAAGAATCTAGTGGTATAACATCTCCAACCTGTATATTTATAAATTCATCAACTGTAATATTAGTTTTTCCTACTATTACAGAAACAGGTATTTTGGCATCTTGAAGATGGTTTTCAACAAAAGGTCTATATTGTCCATCATCTTTTTCATCTATAGTAGAGAACCAATGTTTTGTATTTAAGTTTCCTACAATAGGCTCAATAACTATATAAGGTATACAGAAATTCATTAAACCTTCCACATCACCTATTTTTATACTTAAGGTTACTAAAGCTACCATTTCATTAGGTGACATTATTTGAGCAAACTGAGAGTTTGTTTCTACTTTTTCAAGACTTGGATGCACCTCACAAACTTGCCTCCAAGGTTCTTCTAATCTTTCCACTAACTTTTCCATTACTCTACTAAGTAAAGTAATTTCTATCTCTGTAAATTCTCTTGTTTTTGCTAATGTTTCTCCTGTACCTCCAAGCATTCTATCTATCATAGAATATCCAATGCTAGAAGATAAATCTAATATAATAGAGCCTTTAAAAGGGCTAAAATCTATTATGCTAAGTACAACTGGGTTTAACAAAGAGTTGTTAAACTCCCCATATGTTACTTGTTCAGAGCTTATAACTTCTATTGTAACATTGCTTCTTAAATAACCTGTCAGGAACGAAGATGATACCCTAGCAAAATTATCGAATATAACTTCAAGAGTTCTTAATTGTTCTTTATTAAATTTAGAAGGTCTCGCAAAGTTATATACACTAACTTTCTTTTCATTTGTTGGTGTTTGTTCTATAGCATCGCTATCCCCGCTTGCCATAGCATTTAACAATTTGTCAATCTCCTCTTGAGACAAAATCTCGCTCATTTTTATATCACCTGCCTTTCAAATTTATATTGTTTATTGCGTAAACATTTCATCTATATATACATCAACTATTAAATCTGTAGCAAATACCTCTTGCATTTTTACTAATATTTCATTTTTTAAAAGTGTTCTGGCATCTGACATACTTAATTCTTCATAAGTTTTGTTAGAGCATATACCAACTATAGTATCTTTAACAACAACTCTTTGAGTTTCTAAAGTGCTTAAAAGAGCTTCTCCATCTTTAGCAACCTCTTTGCTAGTGTTTACACCTAAGCTAACACTTATTTTTATTACATGTTCTTTATTATCTGGCCCTTTTAATAGGTTTGTAACTATAGGTTCACCAACAGAAAAAGGAGTTATATCTTCTATAGCTAAAACTTGCTGTGTAGTAACATTAGCCTCTCCGCCATCATTGGTTTTGTTCATTGCTTTATAAAGAAAAGCAAATCCAACAGCAAATAAAACTAATAATATTACTAATAATAATATTATTAATATCATTCCTATTTTATTTTTCATTACATATGTCCTCCTTGACTACAGTTCATTGTCATAATATTTACTAATAACTTTTATTTCAACACGCCTGTTAATAGCTCTATTTTCTGGTGTGTCATTAGGAGCTTTAGGTTTATATTCCCCATATCCTTCTGTAGATATCCTATCTGGAGAAAACCCTTTTGTATCTGTAAAGTATGTTGCAACAGATATGGCTCTAGCTGCTGATAAATACCAGTTATTAGGATATTTTTCTGTGTTAATAGGCATATTATCTGTATGCCCTTCTATTTTTATATTATTATCTGGATATTTTAATAGCTCATCTGCAACCAAGCTTAATACATTTATTGCTTCTGGCTTTAAATCTGAGCTACCACTTTCAAATAATATACCATCTTTAAAGTTTAAAGTAATATATCTATCGTTTTGTTCTATTTCTATTTTATCTTGTAAGTCATTTTCTGCAAAGTATGTCTTAAAGTTTTCTGCCATATTATCCATTTCTTCTTTGCCTTGTTGTTCAAATTCTTTATCAGAATTACCTTTAACTTCTGGCATTTCAACTATGCCGTTACCTAAGGCATCTAAAACACCTGCTGTCTGTTCTGGCATAATAACTATGTTATTATTTGAAAAAGATGATGCTATCTGCTTAAATTTTTCTGCATCAACACTAGATGAGGCAAATAATAAAACAAAGAAACATAATAACAAGGTAACCATATCACCATAAGTGCCCATCCATTCTGCAAGCCCTTGTTTTATTTCTATTTTTTTCTCCTTTTTAGCCATAAAAAATCACCAGCCTTTATTCGCCATCACCTTCACCAAATGTATCTCTTAAACTTGGTGAAATGAAAACTTTAAGCTTTTCTTCTATAATACGAGGGTTTTCCCCTGCTGCTACAGATAAAATACCTTCTATTGTAACTTCTTTAACAAGCATTTCTTGTTTGCTATAAAATTTCATTTTATTAGCAATAGGTGTAGATAACCAGTTAGCAAATAACGAACCATAAAATGTAGTTATAAGCGCAACTGCCATTTTAGGACCGATAGATGAAGGGTCATCCATATTTTGAAGCATTATAACAAGCCCTATAAGCGTACCAATCATACCCCAAGCAGGAAACTGAGATGCCATAAGCTCCCAAACTTCTATGTTTTCTTTATGCCTGTCCTCTATGTACCCCATTTCTGTTTCTAGAACGTTTCTAACAAGCTCTTGATCTGTACCGTCAACAACTAGCATTATGCCTTTTCTTAAGAAAGGGTCCATATCTACTGACTTGTCATCAAGTGCTAAAAGACCTTCTTTTCTAGCAACATTAGCAAGCTCAATTATATCTTTTATAGCTGCTATTGGATCTGTCGTATCTGGCTTTAATATTTTACTAACACTCTTCATAGCATTTATAAATTTAGGAAGCGGGTAAGACCCTATAACCGCAGACATAGCACCACCAACTGTAATCATAAATGAAGGTGCATCTAAGAAACTTACAACTGCCATTATGTTCATATCACCTGCTAGGAATATAGATATAAGCGTAAAGCCCATACCAGCAACCAAACCTATAATTAAACCTAATTCCATTTTTCTGCTCCCCTCTAAGCTTATTTTAAACTTTGTTTGTATTTAATTATTTTTTCTATAATATCATCAACTGCTTCCTTAACTATTATTTTACGGCCTGTAGTCAATGTTATTGTCGTATCTGGTGTTTCTTGCATTATTTCTATGTAATCACAATTAATAACTATCTCTATATCATTTAACTTTGTTAAAACAATCATATTATTTTCTCCTTAAATTTATATTGTTTTAAACTTTCCTATCTTAATTAATATACACTATTTTTAGCAATTTCTCAAGTATATTTTTTAAAATTTATATATTTTTTTTAAGTTATGTATTTTTTTCAGTAATATAGTATATAGCTTTTAAATTTAAAAGCTATATACTATATTTTTACTATAATTTAACTATATTTTATCTTTTTAAGTTTACTAATTCTTGTATCATTTCATCACTTGTAGTTATAATTCTTGAGTTAGCTTGAAAACCTCTTTGTGTAGTTATCATTTCACTAAACTCATAAGATAAATCTACGTTAGACATCTCTAATGCACCACTTTGTAACTTAGAGCCTAAAGCACTAGCTTCAGAACCTATGCCATCAAATTCACTAGAGTTAGATGTTTCTTTAAATAAGTTATTGCCTGCCTTTTCAAGACCTGCTGGATTTTTAAAGTTAGCAAGGGCTAATTGAGCTAAAATTTTAGTTTCACCGTTAGAATATGTACCTCTTATAATACCATTGGCATCTATAGTGTAACCTTTCATATTACCTGCAGTGTTACCGTCTTTTGTTTCAGATGTAACTGTAACTTTAGAGTTAAATTGTGTAACTGTAGAAAAATCAATGTTTATATCTCCTACAACTCCACCTAAGTTAGCAAGGTTACCATTTTCATCAACAAGCTTTGTTAAATCTATACCTTTTAAATCTAAAGATGTAGCATTGGCATTTGCATTAGTTCCTGTAACCGCTTGTAGCTTACCGTCTGTTCCAAATTGAAGAGTTCCATCTAATTTTAAGTTAGGTAAATACATTTTTTTATCCCCATTAACAGTAACTTCAACAGAATCGGCTACTGGAGTAGCTACTGTAGGTAAAGAAACAGTCCATTCATTAGGGTTAGCAGCACTTTTTTCAAACTGTACATTTATAGTATATTTGTTACCTTGGCTATCATAAAAAGACATAGTATTTTTTTGCGTAGGGTTTGTAGTTTGGTTAAAGTTGCCTGTAAACTCTATGCTAGTTGTTTGTTTTGCAGGAGAATATAAGTTATCTCCTTCATATATGTTAATAGGTGTAACTGTGTCTTTAATTACCTTTTGTTGACCTGGATTATCAGGGTCTTCTACCGCTTTCCAGCCACAAACTTTATAACCGTTAGGGTCTACAAGGTTACCAGCAGCATCTACCTCAAAAACACCTGCTCTAGTAAAAGCAAAACCTGTAGCATCTTGTACAATAAAGAAGCCATCACCATCTATCATAAGGTCACTACCGTAGTCTGTTCTTTGAGCAGCCCCTTGCCCCATAACATTAACTATAGATGCAACGTTAGCACCCATACCTATTTGTTGAGGGTTTATACCACCTCTATCAGCATTAGCACTTGTTGCACTGCTTAATGTTTGGCTAAAGCTGTCTTTAAAAGAAACAGAAGCTCTTTTAAAACCAACTGTATTAATATTTGCAATATTATTAGATATAACATCCATTTTTGTTTGGTGTACTCTCAAGCCAGAAACGCCTGAGTACATACTTCTCATCATAATAATTTCCTCCTTAAAATACCGCTTTTCTTATCTATCGTTCAAAGAAAACAGGCTTCCATAAGGTCCAGCCTAAACTATAACGGCACCATCTATATTAGTATATACTTTTTCGCTATTATTATCAATAGCAGTAACAACTGTTTTGTTTTTCACATTAACTAACAAAGCAATGTTATCAACCAACACTAAAGAATCTTTTATTCCTTTTTCTTCTGCTCTTTTTATACCATCTTCCAATCTTTTTATTTGAGAATTAGAGAGAGATAAGTTTCTATCATTAAGACGCATAGAAGCGTGTTTAGAGAACATTATATTTTCATTTACAGCTTTGTTTTGTAAAATTTCTTTAAAGCTTTTATTTTGAGTATTATCTTTATTAGTAATAGGTTCTGTTTTTTTAACTTTATTAACTAAATTAGGATTTATTAAGTTATTATTTATTATAGTCAAAAAATCACCACCTATTTATTGAATATCTTTATAAGAAACTTCTTTATCCCCTATTTGTAAGTAAACTTTTTTATCTCTAATAATAACCCCATCTACTTTACCGCTTACTTCACCTGATGTTACATTTTGACCTACAAGAGAAATAGAGCTTACCAATGAACCTATGTCTTCTACCTCTACCTCTTTATCGTGGCCTTCTATTTTAACAAATATTTTATCATCTTTAAGTACAATATCTTCTATTTTACCATTTATTACTTGGCTACCATCTTCACCAGTAGTTGCATTTATTTCAGAGCCTATAAGAAGAGTATCTTCAGATACTGCAACTATCTCTCCTAAATAAACATCTTTTCCATTAACACTTAATACAGGTATACCTTCTACAAACTTAACAAAATCAACCTTACCTTCTACATATCCTGTAGGGTTTAGCTCATTATCAACCCTAATACCTTGGATAGTTTTACCTATTAAAGACATAGCTTGAGATACCATAGCAGAATTATCTCCAAAATCTACATCTTGAACCCTATATATATCTTCATAAGGTGCAGTTCTATTACCAAGGTTTAAGTAAGGTTTACCATTCATAATATCTACAGATTGTACAACACCATAAATCATTTCATATTGGCCTGTTTGTTCATTCATAGTGTTCATAAACACACCTTTACCTATAGTTGCAAAAGCTTGTGCATTTGTCATAGTTTGGTTTAGGTTTTGCATTTGTTCAAGGGCTGTAAACTGTGCAGTTTGAGCAATAAATTCTGTGTTATCCATAGGTGATAATGGGTCTTGATATTGAAGCTGTGTAACTAAAAGTTTTAAAAAGTCATCTTTTCCTAGCTGGGTTTTTACCTCCCTGACATTGCTAGGGTTTTTAATACCTTCATCTTTGTTTTCAGGTATAATAGTTTCTGGACCTGATGTATCTTGCTCTTTATCTTCTTCACTAGTTCTAGCAGTTCTTGTTTTGTTATTAGTTTGGCTAGCCATAGCACTTTGATAACTAGCTAGATTGTAAACATTGCTATTAAGCATAGTATCCATTTATAAACACCTCCTTATATAGAATAACTAACTTTAGAATCTAAAATTTCTTCTTCGCTTATTTTAGTTTCTGGTTCTATAATTTTAACATCATCTTCTAGTAATAACCCTTTATTTATTTTAGCTTTATTTGTATTTTGCTCAAACATATTAAAGCTTTGATTTTGGCTTTCTTTATCAGAAACATTAACCTCTAAAGCACCAACATCTATACCTTGCTGTGAAAGCATATCTTTAAGCTGGTTAAAGTTAGATTCTATAATTTCCTTAACCTTTTGGCTTTCTGCTGTAAACTGTGCTGTAACTATACCATTTTGTGTAGCTATTTTAAGAGATACCTCGCCTAGTTGTTCTGGTTTTAATATCATTTTAACTTCAGAAACATCAGGCTTAATAGAAACTTTTATTTTTTCCATTATTTGTGCCACAACATCACTTGCATTAATATTTCTAAATACTTGTGTTTTTGGTAAGCTAGCATTAAACACTTTAGAATTATTACTTACATTTGAAATATTAAATGTTTCTTGCTTAAAGCTTATTTCTTGTTTATTAGCTTCTAACATTTGGCTATTTTCGTTAGAATTTTGTCCGCTATTTTGTTGATACATTTGATTGTTATCTGTTTGGTTAAATTGTTTTTGTTCCTGAGCAATTTCAGAATTTTCAATATTTTCTACATCAACATTTTCGCTATTAATTTTTGTTTCTGTAGTTAAGCTAGACTTAATATCAACAGTATTGTTAATTTGGGTATTTTCTTTTGCTTTTTCAGCAACAACTTTTCCATTTAATTGTTCTAACAAATTATTTATTTCTTGTTTTATTTGTTCATTATCGTTTAAAACCTTAATATTTTTTACATCTTCATTATTAACAATGCTAGCTAATATATCTTTTGTATTTTCATCTATGTTTATAATGTCTTGATAGTCAATACTTTTAGCTATATTAGTTATATCTTGCATAATGTTTTTAATGTTATCTTTAGCTAATAATTGTGAAGGATTTTCCACATTAAATGCACTTTGTAAAAATTTAATTAAATGTTCTGGTTGTTCTAGCATAGAAACAGATATTGATAAGCTAGACAAAATATTTAATATCTTATCTGTAGATATACCTAATATATCAGAAAGCTTTTGTAAAGTTTCTTCGTCAATAACTATAGCTTTTTCTTTTTCTTCTATATCATTGTTATCTAATTCTTTTTTATCTATAGTTTCATTCTTTTTAACTTCTTCTTTACTTTCTACTTTGTTGGTATCTTCTTTTTTAAATTCTAAAGGTTTTTCTTGTTTTTTATTAACATTTTGTTTATTTGCTGTATTATAGTTGTTATTGTTAGCTTCTTTTTTCTCTACATTATTTAAAACTTGTTCAAATCCTTTGTTGTTAGTAGATACATTAGAAGCACTAACGCTATTTTTACCAGCTAGATGGTTTAAAAACATAGTTGTAAGCTCCATTACTTCTCACCTCCTTTCAAGTATAATATTTATTGTACAGGTGCTAAAAGTTTAGAACAAGAGGCCGCATTTTTAGGGTCCATAGCACTTAATATTTCACTTCTTTTATCGCTTGTTAAGTTTTCTAATATGGTGATAACCAAGTCCATATCTGTAACCATAAGTTCCTCTAAAATAGTAGCAACAGCGTCTTTTTTCATAGTTTCAAAAGTTTGTATATAGTCTTTAAACCTTTTATCTGTAACCTCTTGATTTATGGCTTGTTTATAAAGTTCTTCTGCATTTTCAGGTGCAATAGATTCGTAAAAACTAGCATAAGCTTTAGGGTCATTTAAGGCTATCATTTTATCAAACTCTTCTTTTTCTGCTTTAAATTGTAGCTGTGCCTGTTCAAATTCTTTAAGCCTAGTTACTTCTTTATTAAGTTCTTCTATTTCTTTTGTGAGAGAATCTATAGTTTGTTGCTTTTCATCTACCACCTCTTCTTCTTGTTGCTCTTCTTCTAAAGGCGGTAACAAGTTTTTTACAATAGGCATTTTTTCAAGCCCAGGTCTTAAATATTTATCTCTAATATTTCCTACGTTAAAGCTTATAAGAGCAATAGGTATAGCTATTATAATAAGAAATATTAATAGTTTTAATAAACAGCCACCCTTTTTCTTTTTAGGCTCATCTGTTTCATCATCTAAGTCTTCATCTATTAAGTCTAAATCTTCTTGTTCTATTTTTTTGTTTTTTTCATTTTTCTTAGCCATATCAAACCTCCAAGTTAAGCCTTATTGTATTTATAGCTAACTATTTCATCAATTATTTTTTGCTCTTTATTAAGCTCTTCTTTAAAATAGTTTTCTTTTTCTTTTTCTTTAAGAGCTTCTAAAACTTTTCGTTGTTTCATAGCTTCTAATAATTCTAGCCTTTTTTCTTCTACAATTTCTTTAGCTTTATTAATATTTTCTTGTTGTTCTTGTATCTTTTTATCTATAAAGCTAATGTATTTATTTATGTTATCAATATAATTTGGCCTAACGCCAGTTGCAATGCTTTGTTTAAACATTGCTATATTTTCTTGTTTTTTATTTTCAAGGCTTAAGAGGATATTTTTTTCTTCTTCTAGTTTATTTAAAGCCTTACCATATTCTGTTTTGCTTTTATCTTCTAGCTTTTCTTTAATGCTTAAAAGACTTTGCATTTTAAATATAAATTTAGCCATTTTCTAACCTTCTAAAATTTTATTCATTTCTTCTTCTACTTGTTCAAGGGAAAAGCTTTCATCGGTAGATTGAGTTACAAAATTTAATATAGGCTTTCTTTTTGATATAGCCATATCAATGTCTTCGTTACTACCAGAAACATAAGCTCCTACATTTATAAGGTCTTCAGCCTCTGCATAAGTACCCATAAGTTTTTTAATTTCAAAGGCATTTTTTTTATGCTCTTTAGTAACAACATCTCCCATAACACGAGATACACTAGCCAAAACATCTATAGCAGGATAATGGTTTTTATTAGCCAATTTTCTAGATAAAACAATATGTCCATCTAATATACCCCTTGCTGTATCTGTAACAGGCTCTGTCAAATCATCACCATCTACAAGTACGGTATATAAGCCTGTTATTGAGCCTTTATCCGAATTTCCTGCTCTTTCTAAAAGTTTAGGCATTATAGAAAAAACAGAAGGTGTATAACCTCTGGAAACAGGAGGTTCACCTATAGCAAGCCCAACCTCTCTTTGAGCCATAGCATATCTTGTTAAAGAGTCCATAAGAAGAAGTACGTCTTTTCCTTGTTCTCTAAAATATTCAGCAATAGATGTGGCAACCTGCGCTGCCTTAAGCCTTACTAAAGCAGGTTTATCTGATGTAGCTATAACCAAAACAGAGCGTTTAAGCCCTTCTTCTCCAAGGTCTTTTTCAATAAATTCCTTTACCTCTCTACCACGCTCACCTATAAGAGCAATAACATTAATAGATGCGCTTGTGTTTCTAGCAATCATACCCATTAATGTACTTTTTCCTACACCAGAGCCAGCAAATATACCAACCCTTTGCCCTTTACCAATAGATAAAAGTCCATCTATAGCCTTAACTCCTAGGGAAAGTTGCTCTTTTATACGGTTTCTTTCTAAAGGGTCTGGAGGTGTATTTGTTGTAGAAACCTCTTTTTTTGCATCTATTGGTCCTTTGTTATCCATAGGTTCTCCTAGCCCATCTAACACTCTTCCTAAAAGGTTATCAGATACTTTTACGCTAAGAGGATAATCAAAACCTTCCACAATACTTCCAAGCCCAACCCCTTCTATATCACCATAAGGCATAAGAAGTATTTTTTTATCTTTAAATCCTACAACCTCTGCTAAAACGCTTTTATTTTCTCTTGTATGTATTTTGCAACAATTTCCAATGCTAACATCTGGCCCATCTGCCTCTATTGTAAGCCCAACAACTCTAGAAACTTTACCTATTTTTTTTACATAGTCTTTTTCTAGTACATATTTATATTTATTTATATCTATATCAAACATACTATCACCCTATCAATTTAATATATAGTATAAAGCCTCTTTTATAGAAGATAACTGTTCATCAACGCCACATTTTATAGTGCCTATTTCTGTTTCTATTACACAGTCTGTATTACCTAGAGAGTTATCTTTTATTATTTCTATATTATTTTTATCTGTGTCTATTCCTAGTATTTTTTGTTTATTTTCTTCAACATATGTAAATTGTTCTTCAGAAACAAAAATTTTTAAATTTTTTAATTCTTTAATAGATAATAAACCTTTTTTAATAAGAAGAGATATAATATCTTTGTTAAAGGTAAAAGAGTTAGTTAATATATTTTGAGTAGTGTCTATAATAAAATTTATTATTTCAGGCTCTAGGCTATTTATCATATTTTCTCTTTCTTGTTTAGCTTGTTCTAATATGCTATTAGCCTCTATTTTTAAAGCATTAATATCTTGTTCAGCTTTAACTTTACCTTCTTCATAACCTTTTTCAAAGCTTTCTTTATATATCTCTTCTGCTTTTAAATTCATTTCCTCTTTAGCTTGGTTTTTTATTTCTTCTGCTTTTATTTCAGCCTCTTGGCTAGCATTTTCTATTATTCTGTTAGCCTCTTCATTAGCTTGTGCTAAAATATCTTCTTTTAATTGTTCTAAATATTTATTTTCTTCTGTTATAGATTGTTCATTTTCTATAGTTAAATCTTGGTTGGCGGTGTTGTTTTCTATTTCTATATTTTGTTCTACATTTTGTTCTGTAGTAAATGTATTATCTATAACCACATTTTTATCAATATTTATATAAGGTGCTTTTAATATCCTAGACAATTATATCATCGCCTCCACCTCTAGCAACAACAATTTGGTTGCTTTCTTGAAGCCTTCTAACAACGTTAACAATTTTTTGTTGTGCTTCTTCAACATCTGCTCTTCTAACAGGTCCCATAAATTCCATATCTTCTTTTATCATAGCAGCTAAACGCTTAGATAAGTTGTTAAATATAAGAGTTTGTAATTCTTCTGATGCTCCTTTAAGAGCAGTAGCGATGTCTCTTTGGTCAATATCTTCTCTAAGGATAGTTTGTATAGATCTGTTATCAAGAGATAATAAATCTTCAAATACAAACATTTTCTTTTTAATTTCTTCAGAAAGTTCAACTTCTTCTGTTTCTAAAGTATCCATAATATTTTTCTCTGTGTTTCTATCAACAGAGTTAAGGATTTCTACGATAGCATCAATACCACCAACATCTGTGTATTCGGCTGTCATAAGAGTAGATATTTTATTTTCAAGAGCAATTTCTACTTCTTTAATAATATCTGGATTTGTTCTATCCATAATAGCTATCCTTTTAGCAACCTCTGCTTGTTTTTCTGGAGCTAAAGAAGATAAAACCTCACCTGCTTGCGCTGGTTTTAAATAAGATAATATCAAAGCTATAGTTTGTGGATGTTCATTTTGTATAAAGTTTATAACCTGTGTTATATCATCTCTTCTGATAAAGTCGAAAGGTTTAACCTGTAAAGAAATAGTAAGCTTTGCTATAATTTCATTAGCTTTGTCATCGCCAAATGATTGTTCTAAAAGCTGTTTAGCATATCCTATACCGCCTTCCACGATATATTTTTGTGCTATACATATTTGATAAAACTCTTCCATTATACTTTCTTTCACTTCAGGTAAGATAGTATTAACATTAGCTATTTCAAGAGTTAAAGCTTCTATTTCGTCTTCTTTAAGATGCTTAAAAACTTTAGCCGATTTTTCAGGCCCTAAACATACAAGTAGCATAGCAGCTTTGGTTTTGCCGCCATATTGTTCTAGCAATGTAGACATATTATCACTCCCATTCATCATTAAGCCAGTTTCTTAAAAGTTGAGCTGCTGCTTCTGGGTTTTCATCTATAAAGTCTTCAATTTTAATTTTAAACTCAGATTCAACTTCACTAATACCTGCAATTTTTTCTGCAACTTCTTCATCTTCTCTTTTATTAGTTGCAATTAAGTCTTCAATAGAAATTTCTGGTTCAATTTCTTCAATTTCATCTGGTTGAGCCTTTTTAATAAGAGCAAATGCAAGTAATGCAATTAAAACAACTAAAACAATTAAAACTATAATTTGCTCTATTTTTATAGGTTGTCTAACTTTATCAACAAATATAGGCTTTTCATATCCTGTTAAAGTAACATTTTCTATGCCTGTACCTGTTTTTATAGTATCTAATAATTCTTGGTCCATTTGTATCAAAGTAGGTTGACCATTTTGTTCTTTAAATTGTTCCCAAGTTAAATCTTTATTTAAAGTTTTATTTTTTATTAAGTCTTCTTCGTTGTAATATTTATGTTTGTAAACAGTAACTGCAACAGAAGAGCTTTCAGGTACAAAAGTACCTCCTGATATTTCTTTTAGTTGTTCTTGCTCGTTATATCCATACTCTGTTTCTGTGTTAGAGCCATCGTAAGTTCCTGTGTTTCCTCCGCCCATAGCATAATTTGTAGGGTTTTGGTCGTTAGCCTCTATGCCAGGTTCAGCCCCAACTTCTCCGTTTACAACGCTTTCTGTTTGTTCTTTTTGTACTTTAGGGACACCTACTGTAGAATCCGCAACAGGAGGCGTTAAAACAAGGTTTCTTTCTTGTACTTTGTCCCAATCAAACTTAATGCTAGATAAAACTTTAACCTCATCATATAAAGGATTTAATGTATCTTGTATTTTAGCTTCTATTTCATTTTTCTTATTATTTTCTATTTCTTCTTTTTTAGATTGGCTAAAAGTATTATTTTCATTACCAGAGTATAAAATTTTACCTTTTGTATCGGCGATAGTAACATTTTCTACTTTAATACCTTCAACACTGCTAGCAATAAGGTTTGCAATGATAGCCCCTTGTTCTTCTGTAAAAGCATCTGTTACATCAAGGGTAACCCCTGCGCTAGCTTCTTTTTTGTTGTTGTTAAAAACAACTGTTTCTTCAGGTAAAGCTAACATAACGCTAGCACTTTTAACATTTTCAAATGTTTCTATATGTTGTTTCATTTCTTCTTCTTTTAAACGCTTATATTGCTCTTTTTTATCATTTTCAGTCATTCCAATACTCATATTTGCAGAAACATCATCAAATGTTAACCCTTCTTGCCCAATTTCGCTACTAGCAATAAGAATTTTAGCTCTACTTTCATCTTTTTCTAAAACTTCTATACCAGTCCCTCTATCTAGCAGTTTATTTTTAACTGCATTGTCGTTTAAAACAGTTTCTATTTGACCTATAACGGCAGGGTCTGCATTAGATTTTAAAACAACCCATTGTGGTTTAAAAGTAATGTATAATAAAAGCCCTAATATAACTACAAGCCCTATAGCGATAACAACTATTTTATTTCTTAAGCTTTTATCTATGCTATTCCACTTTTCACTAATGTTGGTCTTATAGCTTAATAGTTTTTCATGCATATCAACACCTCGTATAAATTTTTAATTAACTCTTATTAAATAGATATCCTCATTATTTCTTGATAAGAATTTAATATTTTGCTAGTAATCTGTGAAGTAAACTGTATAGCTGAGCTAGCTCTAGATTCTGCCATAACAAGCCCTATCATATCATCAGATTTACCAGTTATAAAATCTATTTGTTTTTGTTCTACATCTTTTTGCATAGCATTTGTTTTATCATAAAGATTTATAGCTTCATTAAAAAATTTACCAAAAGGGTCTTTATTATCTATCTTTTGGTCGTTATCTTGCGTGTTAAAAGCTTGTGTGCTAAAGGTAAGCTTTTTATCAAAAGATTGTATGTTATTATCTATACGCATAGCCTTTTATCCCCCTAAATTATCTACCAATTTCTAAAGTTTTGTTTATCACACCTTTTGTAATGTTAACAGCGGTAATGTTAGCCTCATAAGCACGGTTTGCTGATATCATATTAACCATTTCTTCTACAACATTAACGTTAGGTTTTTCTACATATCCATCAGCATCAGCATCTGGGTGGCTTGGGTTGTATTCTTTAGGTCCTTCTGTGTTATCAACTTCTATTCTATCAACTTTAACCCCAGATAAAGAGCTTGTTTGGTTTAATGCAGTATCAAACATACTTTTAAAACTGTTATTGTTTTCTCCTATTTCTTTAAAAATAACAGTTTTTCTTTTATAAGGTCCGCCTTCTGCCGTCCTTGTTGTATCTATGTTAGCCATATTTTGGCTTATTATATCCATTCTAAAACTTTGAGCTGTAAGAGCTGTAGCGCTTGTATTTAAGCTATCAAAAAAAGACATTTTTTCTCCTCCTATTTTTATTTATAATTATTTAAACGCAGTATAAACACTATTTGTCCTATTAGAATTTGATAGAACACTGTTCACTATTACGTCGTATTTAGCTGAATTTTTATAAAAATTTATCATTTCTATTTCAACGTCAATGCTATTTCCATCTAAAGTTGTGCTATTTTCTTTTGTTACAACGCTTATATTTTTCATAACACTGCCCATCTGGTCTGTTCCAGTTTCTTTTGTTTTAGTAATAGCCTCGTCTAAAGCCCCTTCAAAGTTTACATATTTTGCCTTATAATCAGGGGTATCCACGTTAGCTATATTGTTTATTATTGTTTGATTTCTATATTGAGTGGCTTGCATAGCCGTTTCTAATATTCTATTTTGAGTAAATAATCTGTCAAAAACCATATAAAACACTCCTTTATCTCATATATTTTAACTTATTTTCATCAAAAAGTAAAGTTTTTTTTACTCTTGTATTTTATACAATATTTTACTTAATACATTTAATATACATATTGAATAATTATATTAATTTTTTTTAAATAAATTCGGTTATTTTATCTATAAATTTATTACTTTATTTTATATTTATATATTATATTATAAAATATTTGTTATTATTGTACATTTTTTTATTTTAAACTAAATTATTTTGCAATATTTATATTTTGTTTTATTTAATATTAAACTGTAAAAATCTATATGTTAGCCTAAAGATTTTGGTTTATAAATAAAAATTTTTAAGTAATTTTTATACATTTTTATAAAAATCATAAAATTTTTAATATTAATATTAAGCTTTACTTCATTTTATGTAAAAAGTTAAATTTTTAAAAAGCTTAGCCCTTATGCCATAAAATTAGGTTTTTTTATGTAAACTTAGTTATGATAGCTTGTTATCGTAAAGAAAGAGTGAAGACTTTGTCTTCACTCTTCACTTTTTATAAGATTTTAATTTATAAAATATGTTTATCAATAAGACCTACAAGGTTTGCTATTTCAGGTTTAGTAATCTGAGCAGTAGCCCCTAACCTTTCCCCTTTTATCCTCATTTCATCATTTATAAGTGAAGAGAAAATAATAACAGGAATATGTTTAAGCTCTTCATCATCTCTGATAAATTTTAAAAGCCTATGTCCATCCATACGTGGCATTTCAATATCTGTAACAATGCAAGCAACTTTTTCTTCAATAGGTCCTGGTTGCTTTTTAAGCTCTTGTAATTTATCCCAAGCATCTTTACCATCTGTACACATAGTTGTATTTGTATAGTTAGATTTATGAAGACATTCTATTAAAAGCTTTTCAAGAAGAGGGCTATCCTCTGCTAGCAAGATAGGTTTGTTAGATGCTTTACGCTCACCTAGTTTTTCCACCTCTGATATTTGTATGCTCTTATCTGGGCTAATATCTGCAAGTATTTTTTCAAAGTCAAGGATAGTTATAAGTCTATCTTTCACCCTAGCTATACCTGTTGCAAGCCCCTCTTCACCACTATATATAGTGCTATCTGGCTTTTCTATGTTTTCCCAAGATATACGATGTATCTCTTCTACAGTGTGAACGTGAAAAGCAGTGTATACATTGTTAAATATAGTTATTATAAAAATATCTCTTGTAGGGTCTTCTGTAGCAGGTAACCCCATATATGTTGCTAAATCTATAACAGTCATTATATCTTCTCTAGGTTTAAAAACCCCTTCTACATAAGGGCTAGAATTAGGCATAGGTGTTGTTTCTGCGTGTTTCATAATTTCTAAAATTTTTGCAACGTTTATTCCAAAATGATTACCTGCAATGGTAAATTCCATAAGCTCAAGCTCGTTAGTACCACTTTCTAAAAGAATCTTTGGTTTTAATATATTGTTCAAATCAAAATCCCCCTTAATATATAAATGTTATATTTATTATTAAAAATTGTTATTAAAAGCTATAACAATGGCAAAAATAAATATATATTTTTAATTAATTACTATTATAACATTTTAATTAAATAAATCAAACACTTTTTTATTTTTTATATAAAAATAATTATTTTAATGTAAAAAATATCAAAATTTATTTTAAATAGTTGAATAATATACTATTTTATGGTAAAGTTTTTATATAAAAATTTAGGAGGACAAGCTTTAATGTGTGGATTTACAGGTTTTACTGGAAACTTTGATAATAAAGAACAAGTAATAGAGAATATGATGAATAAAATAATACATAGAGGTCCTGATAGTAGCGGTACACATTGTGATGAAAACGTTACATTAGGCTTTAGGCGTCTTAGCATTATAGGGCTTGAAAACGGCTCTCAACCTATGTATAACGAAGATAAAAGCATAGTAATAGTTTTTAACGGTGAAATATATAACTATGCTAGCATAAAAGAAGAGCTTATAAAAAAAGGGCATATTTTTAAAAGCGAGGCAGATACAGAAGTTTTAGTTCACCTATACGAAGAAAAAGGTATGGATATGTTAAAAGATATTCGTGGTATGTTTGCCTTTGTTATATATGACTTAAATAAAAAAGAGCTTTTTGCAGTTAGAGACTTTTTTGGTATAAAACCTTTTTATTATACATTAGTAAATAATAACCTTGTTTTTGGTTCTGAGATAAAAAGTATTTTAGAATATCCAGGTTTTGAAAAAGAGGTAAACCCTTTGGCTTTAGAAAATTACCTTTCTTTCCAATATTCTGTTTTAGAAGAAACATTTTTTAAAGGTGTATATAAGCTTATGCCAGGGCATTATCTGCATTTTAAAGATAACAAAATAAACATAACAAGATATTTTGAACCTATGTTTAACCCTGTACCAATGAAATTACAAGAGGCTATAAAAGCTGTAGATAACACCTTACAAGAATCTATAAAAATGCACAAAGTAAGCGATGTAGAAGTTGGTTCTTTTTTATCAAGCGGTGTAGATTCTAGCTATGTAGCTGCTACATTTAAAGGAGATAAAACATTTACCGTAGGCTTTGACTATGATAACTATAACGAAATAAACTATGCTAAAGATTTATCAAAAGAAATAGGTATAGAAAACTTTAACAAAACAATAACAAAAAAAGAATACTGGGATACAATATCAAAGGTACAATATCATATGGACGAGCCTTTAGCAGACCCATCTGCTATAGCTTTATATTTTGTATCTAACCTAGCTAGCAAGCACGTAAAGGTTGCTTTATCTGGTGAAGGTGCTGATGAGTTTTTCGGTGGATATAACATTTATAAAGAACCTTTTGATATATCCTTTATAACAGTGCTTCCAAAACCTATAAGAAAAGCCCTTGCTAAAATGGTTAAGTTAATTCCTTTCTCATTTAAAGGCAAAAATTTATTTATACGTGCCTCTAAAGATGTTGAGGAAAGATTTATAGGTAATGCTAATATGTTTTCTAAAGAAGAGCGTGAGGCTATCCTTAAAAACCCTACAGGAAAATATGCTCCTACAGAAATTACAAAACCTTTATATGATAAGGTTAAGCACCTAGACGATGTTACAAAAATGCAATATATAGATTTAAACCTTTGGCTTGTAGGAGATATCCTTTTAAAAGCAGATAAAATGAGTATGGCAAACTCTTTAGAGGTTAGGGTTCCATTTTTAGATAAAGAAGTGTTTAAGGTGGCAAGCAAAATACCATCTGATTATCGTGTTAATAAGCAAGCTACCAAATATGTATTTAGAATGGCATCTAAAGAATATTTACCAGAAATGGTATCTACTAAAAAGAAATTAGGCTTCCCTGTTCCTATTAGGGTTTGGCTTAAAGAAGACGAATTTTATAACAAAGTTAAAGATGCTTTTTCTTCAGATGTTGCTAAAAAATACTTTAACACAGATAAAATTGTTGCTTATTTAGATAACCATAAGCAAGGCAAAGGAGATTTTAGCCGTAAAATATGGACTATATATATGTTTTTAGTTTGGCATAATGAATTTTTTAAGGAGGCTTAAAAATGGACTGTATTTTTTGTAAAATTTTAAATGGAGATATTCCTTCTAACAAAGTTTTTGAAAATGATAATTTTATAGCAATTTTAGATGCTTTCCCTGCAAATGAAGGACATACTCTTGTTATCCCTAAAAAGCATTTTGCAAATATTTTTGAAATAGATGAAGATACATTAAAAGAAGGCTATGTTATTGCTAAAAATATAGCAGATGCTATAAAAAAAGCTTTTAATATTAGTGATATTAACATTCTTCAAAACAACGGAGAGCTAGCAGGGCAAACTGTTAATCATTTTCATATACACGTTATCCCAAGGGTTAAAGATGATAATGTAATTATAAAATCTATCCCTGTTAATATTGATAGTGATAAAATTAAAAATATTGTAGATAATATAAAATCTAATTTATAATTATAATATATATGCTGTAGATAAAATCTACAGCATATAGTCATTTATGGAGGCTATAAAATGATTTATACACTAACTTTTAACCCATCTTTAGATTATATATTAAACGTAGATAACTTTTCTCTTGGTAAAACTAACAGAAGTACAAAAGAAGAAATATACATAGGAGGAAAAGGTATTAACGTTTCTATTGTTTTAAAAAATTTAGGGCTTGATACAAAATGTTTAGGTTTTTGTGGTGGATTTGTAGGTAATGAAATAATAAACATATTAAACACCTTAAAATGTGATAACGATTTTATAAAAATAGAAGAAAACAGCCGTATAAATATAAAGTTAAAAACTAAAGAAGAAACAGAAATAAATGCACAAGGTCCTAAAATTTTAGATAAACATATAGATTTATTATTTAATAAGCTTAATAGCTTAAAAGAAGATGATATTTTAGTGCTAGCTGGCTCAATACCTAATAGCTTACCTAATGATATATATCAAAAAATACAAAAGCTAGTTGAAAATAAAAATATAAAAATAGTAATAGATGCAACAAAAGATTTGCTCTTAAATAGCCTAGAATATAAACCCTTTTTAATAAAACCTAATAAAGATGAGCTAGAAGAAATTTTTAATATAAAAATATTAAATGATGAAGATTTGCTTTTTTATAGCAAAAAACTAAAAGAAAAAGGAGCTAAAAATGTTCTTGTATCTTTAGGTGAAGATGGAGCCTTTTTCTTAGATAAGCATAATAACTATTATAGGCTAAAAGCTCCTAAAGGTAAGCTAATAGGCTCTGTAGGAGCAGGCGATTCTATGGTTGCAGGCTTTATATACGGTTTTATTACATTTAATGATTATGAAAAAGCCTTTAAATTTTCTTTAGCAACAGGTAGTGGCACCGCCTTTTCTGACTGGCTTTGTAGCTATGAAACAGCTTATAATATTTATAACCAGCTTTAGATTAATTTATATTTTTAAAGGTTGTAGATTTTTCTACAACCTTTTATTATTTTTTAAAATTAATGTATTTAAAAACTCATTATTCTAACACCTTTTTAAAAAAATCTTCTGTGTTTATGCCGTGTGGCCTGTTAAACCTTCCTAGGTTATATAAAATTTCAGGGTTGTTTTTATCTATTATATTTACCCTTTCTTCACAGTTAAAAATAAGTCTAAAGCCTAGCTCTTTTATAATTTCTTTAGTTTCTTTAGTATATCTTCCAAAAGGATATGTAAATATTTTTAAATCACTAGCTGTATAGCTTGTTATTTTATCTTGCAAGCTCATTACATCTTTTGTTAAAAGGTTTTTATATTCCTCTATGCTTTCTCCTTGTTTTTTAGTGCAACCTTTACGCCCTTTGTCCATACTGTGTAAATCATAAGTATGGTTACCTATTTCCACATATCCACTGTCTGCTAGCTCATTTATTTGTTTCCAAGTTAAATAAGAATAATTTACATTATGGTCTTCATTTTCTGTGTAAGTATCTGTATAGCTACCTACAACAGATAACACAGCCTTTAAATCATACTGTTTTAACAAAGGATATATATATTCATAAAAACTTTCGTGTCCATCATCAAAGGTAATCATAATAGGCTTTTCAGGTAAAGGCTTATTATCATACACATAATCTAATAATTGTTTAGCACTTATTGTTTGGTATCCTTGTTCTTTTAAATATATGATATCTTTTTCAAATTGTGATGGGCTAATTGTAAAATCATTTAACCTAGCATCACTTTTTGATATATGATGATACATAATAATAGGCAATTTTATACCATTAATATTAGCATTATCATTAAAGCAAGGGGTAGTATTATTATAAATATATTTAAAAGAAAACATAAGGCTAAAAATAAGCACAATTAATATAAAAATATTAATTATAAACTTTTTATTTTTCATTACTTAACACCTCCATATTTTTTAAAAATTTTTCTATACTTTCTATAGTTTCTTTATCAAAAAAATGTTCTATTTGTTCTACCAAATATAAATTATCTTTATTGTTTATTTTATTAAAAAACCTACATAACAAATTATGCCTTTTTAATAAATATTCCCCTAGTTCCTCCCCTTTTTTAGTTAAGTTTATTTGTCCGTATTTTTCTTTTTGTACCAAATTTTGTTCTTTAAGCTTTTCTATCATTTTAGATACAGATGATGCCTTAATATGTAGCAAGTTTGCAAGATGAGTTATTTTTATATTTTTTTCATTTGTTCTATAAAGCATTTCTATATAATCTTCCATAGCAAAAGTTACTTTTTCTTTTCGTTCTAAATCGTATACTTTTTGTGTTTTAAAAATAAAAATCCCCCCTTTGTAACATTTTTTTGTTTCTTTAATATAATACATAAAAGTTTCCTTAAACTAAATATATTAAAAGGGAGGGTTTATATGAATAAAATAATGTTAAGCGATTTAAAGCTAGGAGAAAATGGATATGTTAGGAAGATATTCTTAACAGGAGATATAAAAAGAAGGCTTCAAGATTTAGGTTTTGTAGATGGTAGCCTTATAAAATGCGTATTAAAAAGCCCACTAAAAGACCCTACAGCTTATTTTATAAAAGGCACTACCATTGCTATTAGAGAAGAAATAGCACAAAATATATTGATAGAAAGGGTGTAAATATGGATATAAAAAAGGTAATAACCCTTGCAGGTAACCCAAATGTTGGAAAGTCTACTGTGTTTAACAGCTTAACAGGTATGAAACAACATACAGGCAACTGGGCAGGTAAAACAGTTTCAACAGCTAAAGGACATTTTAAGCATAATAACATAAGCTATGAAATGATAGATATCCCAGGAACCTATTCTTTAATAAGCCAATCTAAAGATGAAGAGGTAGCACGAGATTTTATATGTTTTAAAGATACTTATAAAATAATTATAGTTTGTGATGTAACTTGTTTAGAAAGAAATTTGCCCCTTGTTTTACAAACTATAGAGGCTAGAAAAAATGTAATTTTATGCATAAACTTTTTAGATGAGGCTAAAAAGAAAGGCATAAAAATAAATATAGAAAAGTTACAAAATATTTTAGGTATAAATGTTATAGGCATAAGTGCTAGAAAAAAACAAGGTATAAACAACCTTTTAGATGCACTAGAAAAAGATAGCAAAATCTCTTATAAGCTTAAATATAATGATTATATAGAAAATGCTATTAACATTTTACAAGATATCATAAAAGATATAGATACAAAAAACATAGATAAAAGATTTATTTGTATAAAACTTTTAGAAGGCAATGAAACATTAATAAAAAACATAGAAGGCTATATAGGCTATAGCTTTAAAGATGAAAATATATTAAAAAATATAGAAAAAGCTAAAAACCATCTTAAAGATAATGATATAAACCTTATAGATAGCATAACAAAAGAAATGTATAATGAATGTAGCAAAATAGTAAATGAATGTATAACATTTAAAAACAAAGATTATTATAAAAGAGATTTAAAAATAGATAAATATTTAACTAGCAAATGGATAGGGCTACCTATTATGTTTATTTTGTTTGCTCTTATATTTTGGATAACTATTGTAGGGGCAAATTACCCTTCTAGCCTGTTATCTAATATATTTTTTTCTATAGAAGATGATTTAAGGTATGCTTTAGAATATGTAAATTTACCAAGTTTTATAGTTGGTATGCTTGTAGATGGTGTTTATAAAGTTGTAGCGTGGGTTATATCTGTTATGCTACCACCTATGGCAATTTTTTTCCCTTTGTTTACCATATTAGAAGATTTAGGTTATCTTCCACGTATAGCCTTTAATATGGATAGACTGTTTAAAAAATGTTGTGCCTGTGGCAAGCAAGCTTTAACTATGTGTATGGGCTTTGGCTGTAACGCTTGTGCTGTTGCAAACTGTAGAATAATAGATAGCCCACGTGAAAGGCTCATTGCTATTTTAACTAACAATTTTGTGCCTTGTAACGGACGTTTTCCTACGTTAATATCAATTATATCAATGTTTTTTATAGGTGGTGCTATCGGCTTTTATAACTCCTTTTTATCTGCTATATTTTTAGTTTTTATAATAACTTTAGGTATAGCTATGACACTTATAATATCTAAAATTTTATCTAAAACCATATTAAAAGGTATACCTACAAACTTTACACTAGAGCTACCCCCTTATAGAAAGCCTCTTATTTTAAAAACAATAATACGCTCTGTTTTTGATAGAACTTTATTTGTTTTAGGTAGAGCTGTTGTTGTGGCTATCCCTGCTGGTTTTATCATTTATATTTTAGCTAACATAACAATAGGTAATAACACAATTTTAATGCATTTAACTAATTTTTTAAACCCTTTTGCAAGGCTTATGGGGCTAGATGGTGTTATACTTTTAGCCTTTATCCTTGGCTTTCCTGCTAACGAAATAGTTTTTCCTATAATAATAATGAGCTATTTAGGCTCAAGCACCCTTATAGAAATAGATAATATATATAAGTTAAAAGAGCTTTTAATATTAAATAACTGGAGCTTAAACACTGCCATATGTATGGTTATCTTTTGTATTTTCCATTGGCCTTGCTCTACAACCTTAATTACAATTTATAAAGAAACAAAAAGCAAAAAATGGACTTTTCTATCTTTTATTATCCCAACAATAATAGGCATTTTAATGTGTATGGCTATAACTTTATGTTTTAAAATTTTTAATTGAAAACTATACTAATTTAATGTATAATCTATTTAAGGCTAAAAAAGTGAGGTGTATATATGGATATACGAATAGGTAACGGATATGATGTGCATAGATTGGTTGAAGGTAGAAACCTTATAATAGGTGGTGTTTTAATACCTTACGAAAAGGGGTTACTGGGGCATTCTGATGCCGATGTTCTAATACACGCTATTATAGATAGCTTGCTTGGAGCTACAAAAAAAGGTGACATAGGAAAGCTTTTTCCAGATAATGATGATAGCTTTAAAGACATTTGTAGCCTTGAGCTATTAAAGCGAGTTTATAACCTATTAAAAGAAGATAATTACCAAATAATAAATATAGATTCTACAATAATTGCACAAGCACCAAAAATGCGTCCTTATATAGATAAAATGGAAGAAAACATAGCAATGTGCCTTAATATAGATAAAGATAAAATAAACGTTAAAGCTACAACAGAAGAAGGGCTTGGCTTTACAGGTGCATTAGAAGGTATTAGTGCTAGTGCTGTTTGTCTCGTTTTAAAAGATAACAAATAGGATAAAACAGCGGTTTGTCTCGTTTTAAAAGATAACAAATAGGATAAAACAGCGGTTTGTCTCATTTTAAAAAATAATAAATAGGATAAAACAGCGGTTTGTCTCGTTTTAAAAACTAATAAATAAGATAAAAGAGCTGTTTATGTTACTTTAAAAATAACAAATAGGAGGAAAGATATGAAATTATATAACACATTAACTAGGCAAAAAGAAGATTTTAAACCTTTAGAAGAAAATAAGGTTAAAATGTATGTTTGTGGTCCTACAGTATACGATTTTATACACATAGGTAATGCAAGACCTTATGTTGTTTTTGATACAATAAGAAGATATTTTGAATATAAAGGTTATAAGGTAGAATATGCTCAAAATTTTACAGACGTAGATGATAAAATTATAAACAGAGCCAATGAGGAAGGCGTTGAGCCTACAGTTATAGCTGATAGATATATAAAAGAGGCTTTAAAAGATGCTAAAGCATTAAATGTAAAAGAGCCAACTTATGCTCCACGTGTTACACAAGAAATAAAAGAAATAATAGAAATGATACAAACACTTATTGAGCAAAAAAACGCTTATGAGGTAGATGGTACTGTATTTTTTGATACAAAATCATTTAAGCAATACGGTAAACTATCTGGCAAAAAATTAGATGAGCTGGAAATAGGTTCAAGGATAAAGCTTGATGATGCAAAGAAAAATGAAACAGATTTTGTACTTTGGAAACCTAAAAAAGAAGGGGAAATTGCTTGGCATTCTCCTTGGGGTGAAGGTAGACCTGGCTGGCACATAGAATGTTCTGTTATGGCTAAAAAATATTTAGGGGAAGAAATAGATATACACGCAGGTGGCGAAGATTTAATTTTCCCTCATCACGAAAACGAAATAGCTCAAAGCGAATGTTGTAATCATAAGCCTTTTGCTAGATATTGGCTACACAACGGCTTTATAAACATAGATAACGAAAAAATGAGCAAATCAAAAGGAAATTTCTTTACAGTTAGAGATATAGCAAAAGAAGTACCTTATGATGTTATTAGGTTTTTCATCTTATGTGGCCATTATAGAGCCCCTATTAATTTTAGCAGAGAGGCTATGGAAGCTTCTAAAAAAAGCTTAGATAGAATAAAAAACTGTGTAAATAAGCTTAACCATCTTATAGCTAATGCTACAATAGATAATATGACAGAAGAAGAGAAAAACCTTGATATATTTAAAAATATAAATAGCTACAAAAATACTTTTGAAGAAGAAATGGATAACGATTTTAACACATCTAATGCTATCACTTGTATTTTTGAAATAGTAAGGCTTATAAATTCTGCTATAAATGAAAAATGCTCTAAAGAGTTTTTACAAAATTTACTTAACGAGCTAACTAGCTTATGTAACGTTTTAGGTATTTTATATAAAATAGAAGACGAAGAGCAAAGCGTAAATGTAGAAGAGATAGAAGAGCTTATAGCTAAAAGACAAGAGGCTAAAAAGAACAAAGATTATAAACTTGCAGATGAAATAAGAGATAGCCTTAAGGCAAAAGGTATTATTTTAAAAGATACATCAGCAGGTGTTGTATGGAGCAAAGAATAATGAACGATATAGATATAAGACAGTATTCTCCCCTTGCCCTTGCTTATATGGGAGATTGTATATTTGATTTATGCACAAGAACTTACCTTTTAAAGCAAGCTAATATGCCAGCTAATAAATTGCACCAAAAATCTAAAGCTATAGTTAATGCAACTAGCCAATCTAAAATGTATAAACACCTTGTAGAAATAGTTACAGAAGAAGAAAAGGCTGTGCTTAAAAGAGGACGAAATGCAACTACAAATACAAGAGCTAAAAATGCTTCAATGATAGACTATAAAAATGCAACAGGGCTTGAGGCACTTTTTGGTTACCTTTATTTAAAAGAGGATAATGAGCGAATAGACGAACTTTTTAAAATATGTTTAGATATAATAAATTAGGAGTGAAAATATGAAAAAACAAAAGAAAAACAATAAATCAAAAGGCAAAAACAATAAGCCAATGACAAAAAGACCACCAAGAAGAGACGATTTTGAAGAAGATAATTTTCAGTTAGAAGGTAGAAACAGCGTTTTAGAGGCTTTAAACCATAACAAAACAATAGATAAAATCTTTGTTAAAAAAGGAGAAGTTGAAGGCACTTTAAAAGTAATAGTAGCTAAAGCTTTAGAACGTGGCATTATCGTTCAAGAAGTGGATAAGCTAAAAATGGAGCAAATGAAAAGAACAAATAACCCTCAAGGGATAATTGCTCTTTGCCCTGCTCACGAATATTGCGATACAGAAGATATATTAGAAAATGCTAAAAAACGTGGCGAAGAGCCTTTTGTTGTTATTTTAGATGAAATAACAGACCCACATAATTTAGGTGCAATAATAAGAACAGCAGATGCAGCAGGTGCTCACGGTGTTATTATCCCAAAAAGAAGAGCAGTTTCTTTAACAGCTGTTGTTAGCAAAACATCAGCAGGTGCTTTAGAATATGTACCTGTTGCAAGGGTTAATAACATATCTAAAGAAATAGAAAAGCTTAAAAAACACGGCCTTTGGATAGCTTGTGCTGATATGAAAGGTACAGAATGCTTTAAGGCAGATTTAAAAGGAGCTATAGGTATTGTTATAGGTAATGAGGGGGACGGTGTTTCTCGTCTTGTTAAAGAAAGCTGTGATTATTCTGTTAAAATACCTATGTATGGTAATATAGATTCTTTAAATGCATCTGTTGCTGCAGGTCTTTTAATGTATGAGGTTGTAAGACAAAGAAAATTTGTATAAGGTAGATGCCTATGAAAAAAGAATATTTGCTTGTAGATGGCTATAACATTATTTTTGCTTGGGAAGATTTAAACAAAATTTCAAGAGAACAAAGCCTAGAAGATGCAAGAGATAAGCTTGTAGCTATATTATCTAATTATCAAGGGGCAAAAGGCATTGAGCTTATTATTGTTTTTGATGCCCATTTGGTAAAAGGCAATAAAGGAAGCATTGAACAAATGGGCAAAACTTATATTGTATATACAAAAGAGGCAGAAACTGCCGATAACTACATAGAGCGTATAACAAAAGATTTGGTAAAAGATTATACAGTAAAGGTTGCCACATCGGATAGGCTTGAGCAAATAATAATAATGGGTTCAGGTGCTATAAGGGTATCAGCAACAGAGCTAAGGGCAGATGTAAGGTTTACTGCTAAAAAGGTTGCTAAGAAAATAGAAGAAATAAAACCTATTAAAAATAATATGCTTTTTGATAACCTAGATGCTAAAACAGCAGAATGGTTTGAAAAGATGAGGCAAAATAAAAAATAACCTAAGGCTATTAGCCTTAGGTTATTTTAGCTTAAACATAGCCTAAAACCTAAAATATTAATCGATAGGTGCTTGATAAAACCTACCATAAAATTGTTCAGTTTTAAAGCTATTAATAATTATATAAGGGTCTACCATTTTCATAGTTTCTACAATATCTGGCACTTCGTAAGAAGATACAACGGTATGGATAACAGTAACTTTCTTTTTGCTATATCCTCCTATAGCATCTACACAAGATAAACCGTGCCTAAAGTTTTTAATATATGCTTCTATTACCTCTTCTGGTTTAGATGTTGTCATTTGAAGGGTAACGCGTACATAACGTTGATGGAATGTAGAGATTGTTCTTGTTGTTACATATTGAAACAAGATAGAATACCCCGCTTCAGACCAACCAAATAAAACACCAAAGATACAAAGCAAAATTACATTAAATATGAAAACATAGTTCCATATAGACCTACCCTTCTTGTTAGATACATATAAAGCAATAAAGTCTGTACCACCTGTAGATGCACGCCCTTTTAATGCAAGGACAATACATATACCGTATAAAAATCCACCAAATACAACGTTTAATATGTCATCGTTAGCCTCAAAAAAAGGTTCAAAGCTTAAAACCTTTAAAAATGTACTGCTAAAAAATACTTGTAATAAAGAATAAAAAACAAACCTTTTGCTAATTGCCTTATAGCATAAAAGAGCTACAGGTAAATTAAGTGCTATTAATAAAAATGATATAGATATAGAATGTCCAAAAAAAGCAGTTGATATTTTATCTATTAATATTGCTATACCTGTAAACCCGCTAGATAATAAATCTGCTGGCTGTATAAAAGCCTGTATAACAAAAGTTTGTATCAATGCTGATATAAAAACAGCTATAACTGTCATAATGTGTGCTAATTTTCTATTATTTTTAATATACTTGCCCATTTTAAATCACAACTTTAAGCTCCCTGTTAGTTATTATATAAATCGTCCATTTTTATTTCTTGTCTATTTTTATAGACACGTTCTATCTCTTTAGAAAGATGTTCTTCTATATTTTTGCTAATATAGTTTATTTGGTTTAAAGAATCTTGTAATATGTTTTCCACGTCTAAAAGACAGCTATCAGCATAGTTTATAGCTCCGTCTCTCATTTCGTTTACATATTCTTTCATTTCTTTTCTTTTTTCTTCTTCCATCATTTTAGCAAGCTTTGTTATGTTATGGTCGCTAACCATAGCCTCTGCCTCTTCTTCAGCCATTTTTATTATTTTGTTAGCCTCTATGTTAGCATCTTGTAAAATTTTATCTGCATTGTCTATTATTTTTTTAGCTTCTTTTAGCTCACGAGGTAGATTGTATCTAATGTCTTCTAAAATATTAAAAGCTTCGTCTTTATCTATCCCTTTTCCTCCAAAAAGACTTCCGCTTTTACTTTCGCTTATTAAGGTAAACAATTCATCTATTAAATCGTCTACTTTTGTATATTCTTGCATATTAACATTCTCCTTTATTAACTTTTTCTTCTAACCTATCTTTTACAATTTTAGGCACCATAGCATCATATTTACCTCCAAAAGTGGCAATTTCTTTAACTACGCTAGAGCTTAACCAAAGGTTTTGTGTATCTGTAGGCATAAAAAGGGTTTCTATGTCTTTATCCATTGTTTTGTTTGTAAGTGCTATTTGAAATTCATATTCAAAATCTGTTAAAGCACGTAACCCTCTTATTATTATTTTGCAGTCATTTTGCTTACAAAAATCTACCAAAAGCCCAGAAAAACTAGCCACTTTAACGTTTGGTATATCTTTTGTAAGCTCTTTTAGCATTTCTATTTTTTCATCTACGGTAAACATAGGTTTTTTAGATGGGTTGTTTAAAACAGCAACTATAAGGTTATCTGTTAGCTTGCTAGCTCTTGTTATTATGTCTAAATGGCCGTTTGTAGGTGGGTCAAAGCTACCTGGGTAAACAGCTTTCAAAGGTAAAACCTCCTTTTGTTAACAGTTGTCTTTATATTCTAAAAAACACATTTTTGTTATTTTATATTCTTTTGTTCTGTATGTATATAGCTTATCTAGTATTAATTCTTTTTCGTCTATATGTTGTTCACAAATAATAAAACCATCTTTTTTTAAAATATGGTTATCTTCTATCTTTTTAAGAGCAGGTAACAATAAGTCTTTATCATAAGGTGGGTCTAAAAATATTATGTCAAATTGTTTGTTGTTTATTTTTAATTTATCTAAAGCATCTAAAACGCTAGCGTTATATACTGTGGCTTTTTCTTTAAATTTTGCTAAAGATATATTTTCATTTATCACTTTTATTGCATCGTTATTAAAATCTACAAAAGTAGCATCTTTTGCCCCTCTAGATAAAGCCTCTATCCCTATAGCACCTGTACCGCTAAATAAATCTAAAAATGAGCTATCATATAAATAAGGTGCTATTATGTTAAAAAGAGATTCTTTTATTCTATCAGCAGTAGGCCTAGTGTTTAGCCCTTCTGGGCTTTTAAGCTTTAGCCCTCTAGCAGAGCCAGAAATAACTCTCATAAAAAAAATCCTTTCACAAAAATATTCTTTTTCCATTATACATAATTTTTATTTATTAGTAAAGTAAAAATTTATAAAATATATAAATAATATACAAAAAAATCTATTAAATTTGTTATAGAGAAACTGTATTGTCTATGTTGTTAAAGAAATTATCTATTTTTTCTTTTAAATCCTTGTTTTCATCTTTTAAAAGAAGAGGGTCTTTTTTATATAGCATAATAGACACTTTCTGCACTTGCTTTAATATTTCCATATCTTTATATAAATTAGCTATTTTCATATCTGGTACACCGTGTTGTCTTGTTCCAAAAAAATCTCCTGTTCCTCTAATTTCTAAGTCTTTTTCGCTTAGTATAAAACCATCGCTATATTTTACCATTGTATTTAGCCTTTCTTTAGATTGTTTGCTTTTAGCATCGCTAACTAAAACACAGTAAGATTTATCGCTACCACGTCCAACACGCCCTCTAAGCTGATGCAACTGAGATATACCAAACCTTTCAGCATTTTCTATAACCATTATTGTGGCATTAGGTACGTTTATGCCAACCTCTATAACTGTTGTAGATATTAAAATATCTATTTCTCCTTTGTAAAATCTATCCATTATATCTTGCTTTTCATCGTTTTTCATTTTACCGTGGATACATTCTACATTATAACTTGTAAAAACTTCATTTTTAAGCTCTTCTGTATAAGATAAAACTGCCTTTAGCTCGTTTTTTTCATTTTCTTCTATCATAGGGCATATAATATATGCTTGTCTTTTTTCATCAGCATTTTTTTTAAGGAAATTATAAATTCTAGGATAATATGTAGAATTTACATATACAGTATCTATTTTTTGTCTTCCTGGTGGCAATTTATCAATAATAGATATATCTAAATCACCGTATAAAATAAGAGCTAAAGTTCTAGGTATAGGAGTTGCTGTCATAACAAGGGTATGAGGGTTTTCCCCTTTTTTAGATAAAATTTCTCGTTGTTTAACCCCAAAACGATGTTGCTCATCTGTTATAACTACCCCTAAATTTTTAAATATAACTTTATCTTGTATTATAGCGTGGGTGCCTATTATAATTTGTGCTTCTCCTTTTTCTATAAGCTCATATGCTTCTCTTTTTTCTTTAGCTTTTTGGCTGCCAGATAAAAATATGCATTTTATATTTAATTTATCAAATAACTTTTTAAAGCTTTCAAAATGTTGGCTTGCTAAAACATCTGTAGGTGCCATCACAGCAACCTGATAGCCATTGTTTACCCCTATGTAAGAAAGTATTTGAGCTATAACAGTTTTTCCAGAGCCTACATCTCCTTGTATAAGCCTGTTCATTGCCTTATCAAGCTTAAAATCATTAAGCATTTCTTTTAAAACTTTATTTTGTGCATCTGTAAGTTTAAAAGGTAATATGTCTAAAAAAGGCTTTATGTTTGTATCTTTTATATTTATGTTACATTGTTTATGCTCTAATATACCTTTTATCTGCAAAAGCTTTGTTTGTAGCAAAAACAACTCTTCAAAAGCAAGCCTATATCTAGCCTTAAAAAAGCTTTTATCATCTTTTGGAAAATGTATGTTTTCTATGGCAAAAGCTCTATCGCAAAGGTTATTTTCTCTTAATATTTCCTTTGGTAAAAACTCTTTTATTTGGTCTTTAACACTGCCTAAAGTTTGGCTTATTACCTCCCTAAAAAGCTTTTGGCTAAATTTATATGTAGAAGCATATATAGGTACTATACGTCCATTTGATAGAAGTTGTCTGTCATCTATTATTTCATAATCAGGGGCTTCCATTTGTAGCCTACCGTATTTTTCTATTACCTTTCCTGTGAAAATATATTCCCCTTTATATTTTATAGTGTTTTTTAAATAAGGTTGGTTAAACCAAACTATCTCTAAAAAGCCTGTTTCATCACTTATACGTATTTTTGTAATAGATAAATGCTTTATTTTGGTTGTCTCTGGCTTTATAACAACCTTGCCTTTTATTGTGTTTATTTTGTTAAGCTCTATGTCTTTTATTTTTAAAACATTGCTTCTATCATCATAATCTCTAGGGAAATATTCTATAAGGTCATTTACTGTAAATATACCTAGCTTTTGTAATTTTTTTGAACGCTCTTCCCCTATGTTTTTTATGCTTATAATATCATCATTAAGTTGCATTTTTACCTCCTTAAATTTATAAGGCTATATATAACTCTATAACCTTTAGACTGTAGACAAAATAATATTAAGTGTCTATTAAAATCCTTTATTATAAATATTTAAGTAATTAAAAGGTTCTAGGGCAAAACCCTAGAATAAGGGTGGTAGTCGGGAATAGATAATTTACTATCATCTTTCCTATAATCAAAAATATTAAAGTTAATGTAATGTTATAAACTTTTTCTAAAACCTCAAGGCTATAGATAACTCTATAGCCTTATAAATTATTCAACAGATATTACATAATAATATAAAGGTTGCCCACCATATATTATTTCTATATCTAAATAATCATATTTTTCACTAATGTATTCTTCTAGCTTTAAGGCATCATCTTCTTTAACGCCTTCACCAAAATATATGGTAATAACGCTAGCATCTTCTTTTAGCTCAATCATCTTATCAATAAGCTCTTTTGTGCCTTCTTCTATATTTTTAGATACATTGTTAATTTTGCCCTCTAGCATACATAATATATCATTTTCTTTTATATCAAAATTATCAAGCTTTGTTTCTCTAACAGCAAATGTAACCTGCCCTGTGGCTACATTTTTTATAGCCTCGTTCATATTTTCAATGTTTTCTTCTAAGCTAGCAGTAGATAAAAAGCTAGTTAAAGCTGAAAAGCCTTGTGTTATGCTAATAGTTTCTATAACACAAATGTTTTTATTATCATAAGCCTCTTTAGCCTGTTTAGCTGCTAGTATGATATTTTTATTGTTAGGTAGTATAAATACATTTTTAGCATTAACCTTATCAACAGCACATAAAATATCTTCTATGCTAGGGTTCATAGTTTGCCCACCTTCTATAAGCTCATCTACGCCAAACTCTTTAAAAAGTTCATTTATGCCCTCACCTATAGATACAGATACAAAGCCAAATTCTTTTTCTTCTTTAGGCTCTTCCTCTTTAACGTTAAAATCAATAAGGTTTGTATGCTGTGTTCTCATATTTTCTATTTTTATGTTATCAAGGCTACCAACTAACAAAGCACGTTCTAAAACTTTCCCTGGGTTATCTGTATGCACGTGTATTTTGATAAAATCATCATCGCTTGCTAAAACTATAGAATCACCTATGCTTTCTAAAAAGCTTTTTAAATCTTTTTCTATTTGTTCATTGTTTTTATCAATATTTATAAAAAACTCCGTACAATAACCATATTTTATATCTACTTGTTCTATATTTTTAGGTAAGCTTTCCTTTTCTTCACTAACATTTAAATCTAGCTCTATATATTTATCATCATCAAATAAGCCACCTTCTAATATACTTAAAAGCCCTTTTCCCCCTGCATCTACAACACCTGCTTGTTTAAGCTCAGGGAGCATATTAACTGTTTTATCTAAAACAACATTAGCATAGCTTATTACTTCTTTCATCATTTCCATAATATCGTCAGTTTTGTTAGCCATTTCCAAAGATTTTTCGCTTATAGCTTTAGATATTGTAAGGATAGTACCTTCTTTTGGTTTCATAACCGCCTTATATGCTGTTTCCATACCTTTTGTAAAGGCGTTTGCAATGTCTTTAGCGTTTGCAATGTCTTTTCCTTCTAAAGCTTTAGAAAAGCCTCTAAAAAGCTGGGATAATATAACGCCCGAATTACCTCTAGCCCCTCTTAAAGAACCTGAAGATAAAGCTTTAGCAACATCGTGTATGTTAGGAGAATTAACCTTTGATACCTCTTTAGCAGCAGATAAAACCGTTAAAGACATATTTGTGCCTGTGTCTCCGTCAGGAACAGGAAAAACATTTAAAGCATCAACCTTTTCTCTGTTTTTATTAAGCCTGTTAGCTCCCGATATAATAAAATTTTTTAGTTTGTGTCCATCTATCATTAATAATTTCAATTTTTTGTATCCTCCTATGTTAGTCTATTATCTTAATACCTTCAACAAATATGTTTATACGTAAAACTTTCATACTTGTAGCTTCTTCTACCTTATATTTAACTGTATTTATAATAGTTTCTGCAACGGCTTTTATGTTAGTGCCATATTTTACAATAATATGTAAATCTATAATAAGTTTGTTATCTTGTATATTAAGCTTAACACCTTTTGTAATGCTTTCTATTTTTAATAACTTAACAATGCCATCTTTAACATTTTTGCTAGCCATACCAACAATACCGTAGCATTCAGTAGTGGCAATACCTGCTATTTTAGCTATAGCATAAGAATCTATATTAATTGTTCCTAACTCGTTTTCTATATTAGCCATCATAACTTTTACCTCCATATACCTTTTATTATATTATACACTAAAAAACATATATTTATCAACTATTTAAAATATATAATCAATTTTTTGAATACTTGGTATTCAAAAACAGATACTCCTAAAATTTATTTAATTAAAATTTAAAACAAAAACTCGTTTATAAATTTCATTTAAAAATAAAGTCGTACCTTAATTGTAATAAAAAAATAGTAAAAATTTTTTATATAAAGGTTGATTTTTATAAAAAAATCTGTTATAATCTTAAACGATGACTTTAAACCTATTAAGGAGGTGTAGCTAATGGCTAAATGTGAAATTTGTGAAAAATCAGTTCGTACAGGTCATAGAATTAGCATTAACCGTAGCCAAGTATCTCGTCGTGCTAACAGAACTTGGAAACCTAATGTTAAAAAAATCAAAATAATTGAAAACGGAACTGTAAAATCTATCAATATTTGTACAAGATGTTTACGTTCTAACAAAGTTACTCGTGCGATATAATATTTTAGGCTTTTTGTTAATTTTTTAATATTGACAAAAAGCCTTTTCACTTATTATTATAAATTACAATTAATAAAAGAGGGATAATATGAAAAAGCCACTTATAGTTATAGCAGGGCCTACTGCCTGTGGCAAAACCGAATCATCTGTTTTGCTTGCTAAAAAGATAAACGGGGAGATAATATCTGCCGATAGTATGCAAGTTTATAAATATATGGATATAGGCACTGCAAAAATTAAAGAAGAGGAAAAAAAAGGTATAAAACATTATCTTATAGATGAGTTTTACCCTGATGAAGATTTTTCTATTGCTATTTTTAAAGAAAGAGCTACAAAATATATAGATGAGATACAAAAAAAAGGTAAAATACCAATTTTAGTGGGAGGAACAGGGTTTTATATAAATTCTGTTATATATAATAACGATTTTACAAAAACTATAAAAGATGATGCTTATAGAAAAGAGCTTGAAAACCTAGCAATAGATAAAGGTAATATGTATTTACATAATATGCTAGCTAAAATAGATTATAAATCTTCTATAGATATACACCCTAATAACGTGAAAAAAGTTATCCGTGCTTTAGAATATTATAAACTAACAGGAGAGCAAATATCTGTTCATAACCAACGTGAAAAAGAAAAAGATAAAGCTTATGATACAACATTTTTTGTTTTAAATATGGACAGAGATAAACTTTATGAAAGAATAAATTTAAGAGTGGATTTAATGATAAAAGCTGGTCTTGTAGAAGAGGTTAAAAGCTTATTAAATAAAGGTTATAAAAAAGAGCTTGTTTCTATGCAAGGGATAGGATATAAAGAGATAGTTGCTTATTTAGAGGGAGAATATAGCCTAGACTATGCTATAGAAATAATAAAAAGAGATACAAGACATTTTGCTAAAAGGCAAATTACCTGGTTTAAGCATCAAGCCGAAAATGCTATATGGATAGATGTAAATAGCTTTAAAAATGCTAATAATTTATCAAACTATATGAGCAGTTTATTTATTAACAAAGGAGAAGAAAATGGACATAGCATATAAATATATAAAAGAAAATTTTAATGTAGATGAAAAAGTTTTAAATTTTTGTAAAAAAGCTGAAGAAAGCGTTAAAGATATATTTCAAGAAATTGATAAAAATGCCGAGATAAATCAATATAAAGTGCTTAAAGCTATGCAAAAAAACAGGCTTAGCGATTGTCATTTTTCTGCTACAACAGGCTATGGCTATGACGATTTAGGAAGAGATACATTAGAGGAAATATATAAAGATGTATTTAACACAGAAAGTGCTTTAGTAAGAGCTCAAATAATATCTGGCACTCACGCATTAACCATTGCCCTTTTTGCCAATTTAAGACACGGTGATGAGCTTTTTTCTCCTGTAGGTAGCCCTTATGATACATTACAAGGTGTTATAGGGCATATAAGAGAAGAAAAAGGTTCATTAAAAGAACACGGCATATCTTATAGAGAATTAGATTTACTTCCCAATGGAAAAGTAGATTTTGAAAACATAGCTAAAAATATAACAGATAAAACAAAAATGGTTACTATACAACGTTCTAAAGGATATAACTATAGGCCAAGCTTAAGCCTTGAAGAAATTAAAAAAATAATTGATATAGTAAAAGGTGTAAGAAAAGATATTATATGTATGGTTGATAACTGTTACGGCGAATTTGTAGATGTTATAGAACCTACAGAAGTTGGTGCCGATTTAGCTGTTGGTTCTTTAATAAAAAATCCAGGAGGTGGGCTTGCTCCTGTTGGTGGTTATATCGTAGGTAAGGAAGAATATGTGGAAAACTGTGCATATAGGCTTACTGCTCCAGGGCTTGGCAAAGAGGTTGGCCCATCTTTAGGTATTAGCGGTGCTTTGATACAAGGGTTATTTTTAGCTCCAACTGTTGTTGCTTCTAGCTTAAAGGGTGCTGTATTTTGTTCTAAAATATTTGAAGATTTAGGATATAACGTAGAGCCTAAACCTTTAGATAAACGTAGCGATATAGTACAAGCTATACAGTTAAAAGACGCTGATAAGGTTATAGCATTTTGCGAAGGTATACAAAGCGGTGCTCCTGTAGATAGCTTTGTATCTCCTAAGCCTTGGGCTATGCCAGGATACGACTGTGATGTTATAATGGCTGCGGGGGCTTTTGTGCAAGGTTCTTCTATAGAGCTTAGCGCTGATGCTCCTATAAAACCACCTTATAATGTTTATATGCAAGGTGGGCTTACATATTTTCATAGCAAAATAGGCATTATCCTTGCAATAGATAAAATGTATAAAAAAGGAATAAATCTTGGTATTAGCTAAGTTAAAAAAGAGGAGCTTTTGCTCTTGAGATTGCCGACAAAGTCGACAATCTTTTTATATTTATTCATAATTTTAAGTGTTTCTGTTTTAATGCAAGTCTTTCTTTTTATCTAAACCCGCCCACCGCCCCTTATTCTAGGGCTTCGCCCTAGAACCCTTTATAGCCTTTGTCTACAACCTCAAACTGTAGACAAAATAAAATTTAAGCACTAATTGAACAATATGAGAGAAGCTCACGGGGGTGCAGGGTGTCCCCGCATAGGGTGGTGGGTGGTTTTAGATAATTACAAAAACCTTGCCTTAAAGTAAAATTTCTAAAAATTACAAAAAGGTTGTAACACTTCGTCTACAACCTCAGCGGAGCAAAAGCTCCTCTTTAAAATATAATCTTACCTATAAGATAACCTAACTGATAGCAACCTATGACAGATAAGGTTAAATAGAAAAAATTTTTCATAAATATCTCCTCCCATATATTTAATCTTTGGTGTATTAATATTATATGAAAGGAGTAAAAAATTAATGCTAATTTTTTGCACAAAAATATTTACATTTATTTACAGTTTTATAATTTATTTTCTATCACCTTTGTAAGCTTGGCAAAATCTTCTATGTTAAGGCGTTCACCTCTAATGTTTACATCAAATCCTGCCTCATTTAAAATATTTGCTATTTCTTCTTTGCTAAATTTAAAGTTTTCAGCATTAAATATACAGTTTAAAAGAGTTTTTCTCCTTTGAGAAAAAGCTGTTTTTACAACATAATAAAATAGCTCTAAGTTATCCACATCTACAGGTGGCTTTTCTAGGGTAGTAAGCTTTATAACTGCAGAATCTACGTTAGGGCGTGGCATAAAGCAATTTTGTGGCACGTTAGCAACAAGATAAGGGCTACAAAAATATTGCACTATAACAGATAAGGAACCATAATCTTTAGTGCCAGGCTTAGCTTCCATTCTATAGGCAACCTCTTTTTGTATCATTACAGTTATGCTTTCTATAGGTAGTCTATTTTCTAATATATTCATTATAATAGGCGTTGTAATATAATAAGGTAGGTTTGCTACAACTTTTATTTTAGAATTTTTATTTTCTTCTGCTATTTTTTTAATATCTACTTTTAATATATCTTCGTTTATAATTTCTATATTATCAAAATTAGAAAGTGTGTCTTCTAAAATAGGTATAAGGGTTTTATCTATCTCCACAGCTATAACCTTTTTTGCATTTTTAGCAAGACAAGCCGTAAGTGTACCTATCCCTGGGCCTATTTCTATAACTATATCATCTTTTGATACATCTGCTGATGATACTATCTTATCTAAAACAAACTGGTCTATCAAAAAGTTTTGCCCAAAATTCTTTTTAAAAGCAAAATCATATTTATTTATAATTTCTTTTGTTTTAAATGCCAAAGTTTTGTTATCTATATCACTAATTTTAATCACTCCTATATTAAATTTAAGCCACCTTAAAGGTGGCTTTAAAATTAGTTATTTTGTTCTATAGTATGTTTTTTTACCATATTCTAGCTTAAATTTGTCGCCCATATCTTCAAAATAAATGCTTTCTGTTTTTGTTTTGCCGTCTGCCCCTGTAACCTCAACGTTACCTGCATCTACAAGGTTGTAAGCTAAAGAAACTAAACCGCTTGAGCCTTCGTATAAAAACTTACCTTCTGGAGTTACTTGAAAAATTTCTCCATCTTCGCTTTCATATTCTCCAACAAGGTTTTCTTGCATAAGGGTAAAAAGTGCTGTTTTTTCATCTTCAGTCATATTATCAATAGGGCTTGTTGTTTCTTCTTTTGAACAACCAACTAAAGCAATAGCAAAAACCATACATAAAGCTAAAATTATTTTTTTCATTTTAGAATTCCCCTCTTTTTGTTATTAAATTTGCCCTTTTATAAAATCTAATGTAGCATTTATAGCATCATCTATTTTAGATGCATCTTTACCACCTGCTTGTGCCATATTAGGACGGCCACCACCGCCACCGCCACATATAGTAGCAGCAGTTTTAACCATATCCCCTGCTTTTAAATTAGCTTTAATAGCACCATCGCTACACATAGCTATAAAGTTTACTTTGCCGTTGTTATCGCTAGCTAAAAGTATAGCATATTCTGTAAGCTTTTCTTTAAGCTTATCCCCCATATTTCTAAGGGTATCCATATCAACATTAGATACTTTAGCAAGTAATACATCAATATCATTTATAGTTTGTTTTTGGTTTAATATATCATCTAATAAGCCAGATGAAAGCTTCATTTTTAAGGTTTCTATTTCTTTTAAAAGCTTTTTGTTTTCTTCTGTTAATGCTAATGTTTTTTCTACAACATTTTTGTTGTTAGCTTTTAAAGCTTCAAATATATTACGTATTAAATATTCTCTTTCTTCATAGAAATTTAAAGCTCCAAAGCCTGTTACAGCCTCTATACGTCTAACACCTGCAGCAACTCCACTTTCTGATAAAATTTTAAAGCTACCAATTTGAGCAGAGTTTTTAAGATGTGTACCACCGCAAAGCTCTATAGAATATCCACCAATGTTTATAACTCTAACAACATCGCCGTATTTTTCGCCAAAAAGAGCAGTTGCTCCTTCTTTTTTAGCAGTTTCTATATCTGTTTCTTTAACGCAAACATCTAAACCTTTTAAAATGTAAGTGTTAACTGTTTTTTCTATTTTAGATAAATCTTCTTTTGTTAAAGCTTCAAAATGTGTAAAGTCAAAACGTAAACGGCTTTTAGATACTAAAGAACCAGCTTGCTCTACGTGGCTACCTAAAATTTCTTTTAAAGCCTTGTGTAAAATGTGAGTTGCAGTATGGTTTCTTGCAATATCTAACCTTTCATCTTCATCTATTTTTAATAAAACGCTGTCGTTTACTTTAACGCTACCTTTTTTAACAACCCCGTGGTGTAAAATTTTGTTACCACCAAAGTTTGTAGTGTCGTTTATTTCTATTAAAAGGTTATCGTTTTCTATAGTACCTTTATCGCCAACTTGTCCACCCATTTCAGCATAAAAAGGTGTTTTATCAACAACAATTACAACATTGTCATTTTCTTTAGCACTATCTACAATAGCATCGTTTACTACAATAGCTAAAACTTTACTTTCTAGGCTGTTATTTTCATAGCCTAAAAATTCTGTTTTCATAGCAGGGTCTAGCTTATGGAAAACAGTTTCTTCTGCCCCCATATAAGTGTCTTCTTCTCTGGCAGAACGTGCTTTATTTTTTTGTTTTTCCATTTCTTTTAAGAAGGCATCTTCATCTACTGACATATTTTCTTCTTCAAGAATTTCTTTCATAAGCTCAAAAGGAAAACCATAAGTATCATAAAGTTTAAAGGCATTTTCACCTTTTAAAATAGTACTATTAGCTTGTTTTAGCTCATTTATTTTTTCTTTTAAAAGCTCCATACCTGTGTCTATTGTAGCATAAAATCTTTCTTCTTCCACAGTTAAGATTTTATATATATAGTCTTTCTTTTCTTCCAGCTCAGGATAAGCATCTTTAGATGTTTCTATAACAATTTTGCTTAAATTAGCAAGGAATAAATCTTCAATGCCAAGTATTTTACCGTGTCTTGCTGCACGTCTTAACAAACGTCTTAAAACATAGCCACGACCTTCGTTAGATGGTAACACACCGTCTGCTGTCATAAATGTAACCGACCTTATATGGTCTGTTATAACTCTTATAGATATATCTTTTTTATTGTCTTCTCCGTATTTTGTGTTAGAAAGCTTGCAAACTTCGTCCCTAATAGCTTTTACTGTGTCCACATCGAAGATAGAATTTACATTTTGCATAACAGTTGCAATTCTTTCAAGCCCCATACCTGTATCAATGTTAGGGTTTTTAAGGTTTGAATATGTACCGTCTTCTTCTTTGTTAAACTGTGTAAAAACTAAGTTCCATATTTCCATATATCTGTCGCAATCGCAACCAACATAACAGTTAGGGTTGTCACAGCCATATTGCTCGCCTTTGTCAAAATATATTTCAGAGCAAGGTCCGCAAGGTCCTGTACCGTGCTCCCAAAAGTTATCTTCTTTTCCAAGGCGTACTATTTTCTTTTCTGGTATACCAACTTTTTTGTTCCATATTTCAAAAGCCTCATCGTCATCTTCGTATACAGATACATAAAGCCTGTCTTCTGGTAGTTCTAAAACCTTTGTGAAAAACTCCCAAGCCCAAGGGATAGCCTCTTCTTTAAAATAATCTCCAAAAGAGAAGTTACCAAGCATTTCAAAAAATGTACCGTGTCTTGCAGTTTTACCTACGTTTTCAATATCACCTGTTCTAATACATTTTTGGCAAGTTGTAACCCTTTTATTTGGTGGTATTTGTTGCCCTGTAAAGTATGGCTTTAAAGGTGCCATACCAGAATTTATAAGTAATAAGCTTTTATCGTTTTGTGGCACTAAAGAAAAGCTGTTCATCTTTAAATGCCCTTTTTCTTGAAAAAAGTCTAAATATTTTTTTCTAATTTCATTTACACCTAAATTTTTCATATCTTCCTCCATAAATTTTTATTATATTAATTATATTGTATATGCAAACTTTTTGCAAGTTTTATTAATCAATTTTTAAGCATAAACCTTTAATTAATAAAACTTTAATGTTATGGCAATAGCCTTATCTGCACTTTGTAGATTTTTTAAAATATCCATTTCATCTGTAACTCTGCTACCTAAATAAGCATACCTGTTATATAAAAATATTTCCTCATTTGCTTTTATAGGTGTTATACCTTCTAAAGCTTGGCTAAATCCACTATGTTCTTCATCTCTAAAAGGCTTTTTATATGTTGTATTGTTTATTTTGTAAACATCTTCTTTTAAAGTTAAAGTTATTGTATCTTTGCTTTTTATGTTTTCATCATATATTGTGCCAAAGCAAACCCAATTTTCATTTTCCTTTTTCCAAAGATTTATAGCAAAATTTTTTATGCCATCATCTACCTTATAACTAAAAGTATATTGTGTGTTGTTAAATTCATCTTTTGTTTCCTTGACTTTAATAGTCATATTTTTTTGTATCACTAAAGAAAGTATAAGCCCTATAAAACATATAGCTAAAATTATTAAAATCGCTATTTTTTTCATATAATCACTATCCTTTTATATTATAGTATCTTTAAAAGTTACTTTTATAATTAGGCTTTTATCCCCTTTTTCTTCTTTAGAATCAGGAGTTTTTGCCTCTTCATTATTTTCATACTCATATTTTTCAAAAATAACTATTTCTTTATTAGGTACAACTTCTGCCTTTGTTTGATATTCTACTACAGCCTTTGATATATCATCATCTGTGTTCCTATTAAAGATATGCATAAAAGGTCCTACATTATTAGTTAAAATTCCACCTTGAAGCTTATCTTCTTCTATTATAAAAATTAATATTCCGTTATTTTCATCTTTTTCTAAATTAAAACCTGACGTTTCAATAACTTTAATTTCTTCTTTTTTATCACTTTCTATAAATTCCATTTCTACAGATTTTATGTTGTCATCTAAGTTATATTCAAAGGCGAATATTTCATTGTCATTTTTATTTTTTACTTTTTCTTTTTGCTCATCTGTTAATGTAATTTTATTAAGATACATTCGCCCTTGACTAGCCTGTTTTTTACCCTCTTCTTTAGGCTCTATCTTGCTAGCATTATTATATTTTAAAAATATACCAAAAACTACAATAATTAAAAATATAGACATTAAGGTATTTTTATTTTTCATATTATCACCTCAAAAGCTTATTCTGTAAAACATATAGTTATAACTAAACCTTCATCGCATTTATCTTTTCTAAAATCTTGGCTTTCTTGCCCTTTATCTTGCTCTTCTTTATAAGCATATTGTCTAAATAAAACTATCTCTTTGTTAAGCTCAATAGTTTCTTTTGTTAAATTATTTTTTGTTATATATTCTAAATTATTAAAATTTATATTGTGTTCATACTTAGGCTGGGTAACTTGATTTTTTCTAATTTCTTGTATAATATAAATATATTTTTCATCTAGCTCTAACCCTATAACATTTTCTCTTCTAGTTGGCAAATCTAAATTATGTATATGTTCTTGAAATAAAATCCAATTTTCATCTTGATATTTATAAAAACTAATTTTCATTTTATTTATGCTTTTATTTACTTTATAATTAAAAAACATACTTTCACCATCTAATGCATTTAATATAGGATATTCGTCGCTAGATAAATTTACATTTTCTATGTACATATCATCATCTTCTATAGGTTTATCTTTTTTATAGCTAAAAAATATAATACATATTAACACAACTATAAAGATAGCTATAAATATTTTTTTATCTTTCATAACCCCCTCCTATGTTATATATAAAATGCTAGATGCTGTGCTTGATAATATAAAATTATAAATTAAAGTTACTAATATATCTGGCATTGCTAAAAGGCTATACAATTTACACATTTTTTTGCTATTAAAAATTTTTTCATATTTTTTATAAAGCATTTTATAACTAATAATAATCATTAAAATAGCAAAAATACAAATAAGAAAAGCATAGCTATCATCTATATCTCTGTTATCTAAAAATAAACTGTAATATACTGCTATCAAATTCATAAAAGCCTGCATTAATATTTTATATTTTAAAACATCTTTAAAATATAAACTCAATATTTCTTTATTTGTAAAATCTTTTTTACATTTTCCACAAATATTAACAAGTATAATCCCTTTTATTAAAACTGTTTGTATATAATAAATAACTAAAGGTTTAAAAAATGCAATATCAAGCATTACTAAAAATAGAAAACCTGAAAGTATAAAATCTAATAAAAAATTCTCCATATATTACCTCAAAATCAATATATTTTATATATAAATTTGGCATATATAATAATAAATTAATAAATAATCTGTTATCATATATGCCAAGCTAATTTATTTATTTATAAGTCGTTATATGTTCGCTCTAAATTAGCAAATTTTGTATATTGCCCAAGCCAACTAAGATTAACTGTCCCAACAGAGCCGTTTCTTTGTTTAGCAATGATAACCTCTGCTTGTCCTCTTTTTTCGCTTTCAGGGTTATAGTATTCATCTCTATATAAAAAGCAAACTAAATCGGCATCTTGCTCTATAGCTCCCGATTCTCTAAGGTCGGATAACATAGGCTTTGGAGGTTTTCTTTGTTCCACCGCCCTGCTAAGCTGTGATAAAGCAACAACAGGCACATCAAGCTCTCTAGCAAGCCCTTTTAAAGCACGAGATATGTTAGAAATTTCTTGTTGCCTATTTTCGTTTTTACCGCTACCGTTCATAAGCTGAAGATAATCTATAACAACAAGACCTAAGTTTTTTTCTTTTTTAAGCCTTCTGCATTTAGCACGAAGTTCTGGTATAGTAATAGAAGATTTATCGTCTATATAAATAGGAGCTTCTGATAAAGCGGCAACCGCCTCTGCTATTTTGTACCAATCATCTGCTTGTATATCCCCTGTTCTAAGCTTATGAGCATCTACCAAAGCTTCTGTACATATCATACGGTTAACCAACTGCTCTTTAGACATTTCAAGGCTAAAAATAGCTGTTGTAACGTTTTTATGTAACGCTGCGTATTGTGCAATGTTAATAACAAAAGCCGTTTTACCCATAGAAGGTCTTGCAGCTATAAGTATAAAATCTGACTTTTGAAGCCCTGATGTTTTCATATCAAAATCGGTAAAGCCTGTTTCTATACCTGTAACGTTACTTTTGTTTTTATAAAGGTTTTCTATATTTTCTATAGATGTTTCTAAAATTTGGCTAATAGGGGAAAAATCATCTAAATTGTTGCTATCCCCTATACCTTCTATTATTTTTTCTGCTCTATCTACAATATTTTCTATAGTTTGGCTGTTATCAAAAGTTAAAGCATTAATATCTTTAGATGCTTTTAATATTTTACGCCTTATAGATTTTTCCTTAACAATTTCTGCATATTGCTTTGTTAAAGCACTTGTAGATACAATGTTATTAAGCTCAACTATGTATTCATAGCCACCTATGTTAGATAGCATATTCATAGCCTCAAGCTTGTTTTTAAGGGTTATAACATCTACAGGTTGGCTGTTAGAGTACATTTCTACGATAGCCTCAAATATAACCTTATGCTCTGGTCTGTAAAAATCTTCAGGCTTTAACATTTCATAAGCAACTGCTATACCGTCTATATCAAATATCATACTGCTTATAACAGCTTGTTCTGCCTCAAAATCGTTAGGTGGTATTTCTGGATTTATGTTTATATTATTTGCATCTGCCATAACATTACCTATTTTTGTTCGTTAATAGTAACTTTTAAAGTAACGCTAACTTTTGGGTGTAGCTTAACTGTTGCCTCTTTCTCACCTAATGTTTTTATTGGGCTTGATAAAATAATTTTCTTTTTATCAACTTCAATGCCTTTTTCTTTTAAAGCACTAGATATTTCTTTGTTTGTAACTGTTCCAAAAAGCTTGCCGTTGCTACCTAGCTTTACGTCTAACTGTAAATTAGTGCTTTCTATTTTTTTACCAAGAGCTACTGCATTTTCATATTCTTCTTGTTTTTTAGCATCTTCTATCTTTTTAATGTTATCCATTTTTGTAAGGTTATTTTTATCAGCTGGCACTGCTAACTTTTTAGGCAATAAAAAGTTTTTAGCATAACCATCGTTTGCGTTTATTATTTGGTCTTTTTTACCTACACCTTTTACATCTTCAAGTAATATAACTTTCATTTATTCTTCCTCCTTAAAATATTCATCTATAGCCTCTTTTAACATATCGATAGCTTCTTCTGTAGAAACAGCTTCTATTTGGGCTGCGGATACAGACTGATGCCCTCCACCGCCTAGCTTTTCCATTATTATTTGAACATTAACCTCGCCAAAGCTTCTTGCACTTATAGATACAGTGTCGTTTAGCTTACAAAGGACAAAGCTTGCACTAATGTTATCTATGTTTAAAAGCTCATCACAAGCTTGAGCTACAACTAAAAGAGGGTTTTCTATATAATCTTCTAAAACAGATATGGCAATGTTTTCTCTAAATAGCCTCATATTAGCAACAACATTTGCTCTAGCATTATAGCTATCTAGGCTATTTTTAAACATTTTTTTAACTCTTATGGTGTCTGCACCTTTTTTCTTTAAAAAGGCAGCTGCCTCAAAAGTTTTTATGCCTGTTTTAAAGGCAAAGTTTTTTGTATCTACAATAATGCCTGCAAGGATAGCATCTGCCTCCACTTGTTTTATAGGTATTGTTTTGTTAATGTGCATAAGCATTTCTGTTATAAGCTCACAAGTGGAAGAGGCATAAGGCTCGTGATATGTTAAAACGGCATTTTCTATATAGTCCACACCTTTTCTATGATGGTCAAATACAACTATCTTTTTAGCCTTATCTACAAGCTCTGGACATTCGCAAAGCCCTTGTTTATAAACATCTACAATTATAAGAAGTGTTTTTCTGTTAACAAGCTTTAAAGCCTCCTCTGAGGATATAAAAGCATTTTTATATTTTTCACCTGCAACTAGCCTTTCGTGTAAATAAGAAACAGATGTTGTAACATTATTTAAAACTATCTTACAATTTTTTTCTAAAGCAGATACAATAGAATATACACCAATGCCTGCACCCATACAGTCTAAATCTGTGTATTTATGCCCCATAATAAGAACGTTAGATGCATCTTCTATAAGCTCTGTTAATGCATAAGCCTTAACCCTTGCCCTAACTCTTGAATTTCTGTTACCTTCTTTAGCGTGGCCTCCAAAAAATTGATAGTTTTCTCCGTTTTTTATGACAACTTGGTCTCCTCCACGGCTAAGGGCTAAATCTATAGAAACCCTAGCAAATTCCATATTTTCGTCTAAGTCTTCTCCGTTTGTTCCTATGCCTATAGAAAGGGTAACAGGTATGGTGTTTCCCATATCTATTTCTCTAATTTCATCTAATATTTCAAATTTTTGTTCTTTAAGTTTATCCAAGCTTTCTTGTGTTAAAATAAGGATATATTTATCTTTTTCAAAGTTTCTAACAACACCACCTAAATCTTTTACCATTTTCTTTATTTTTCTATCTACAATAGCAAGAATTAAAGGGTGCCTAAATTCTTCAAGGCTATCTAAAACTTCATCATAGTTATCTATTACAACTAGGCCTACTGTTGTTTTGTATCTATCTAATACTTTTATTTCGTTAAAAAACAACCTGTATCCGTCTTCATATTTTTTGACTATTATGTTATATCCTTTTTGTTGTATAAAGCCTTGTTGCTCCTCTTTATCAAAGTTAAAATCTTGTATTATATCTTTTATGTTATTTTTTTCTTCAATAAAGGGAAGTATATCTTTTTCAAAAATATTGTTATAAGAAATAAATGCTCCATCTTTTGTTATTTCTAAAACACTAAAAGGTATGTCATTAAAATTTTTCATAAATAAATCCTCTCTCTATAAAATCTTTAAAAATAAAGATTAAGAAAAACAATTTTATAGTTTATTAAAATATTTAAAAAGTTCTTTTACATCTTCGTAAAAAATATCTTCTTCATCTAAAATGCCTATCTTTAGTTTTTTATTTATTTTTAAGAGCAAAGTTTCTGGGCTTATACCAATCTTTTTAGCAAGTATGTATATTAAGATAGTTAAATCTGCAAATATTTCTATTTTATCTGCCTCTGTGCTATCTGTTTGTATAAAGCTGTTGTGCAGGTCAGCAACCCCTGCTAATATTTGCCCTTTTAGTATTTCTATCATTTTTATATTTTTTGTAATATCTAGCTGGTTATCAAAATTTATCATAGTATCCCCTCGTAAAATATCATTTGTAATGTTATATAATAATATTTTACTAATTTATTAGCCTTTTATCAAATATTATAAAAAACAAAAAATACCAAAAAAACTAAATTTAAAGCTTTTAATTATATATTTTTTTATTTTAACATATTTTATTTAATTTTTCAACATTTATATATCTTTAAAAGCTTTAAGTTTTTCTAAAATAGCATTTATCTGCCCACCTAATAAAAGAACAAGGGATATTATGTTAAGCCATATAACAAGCACAAATATACTCCCTATACTTCCATATATTTTAGAATACTTTGAAAAATTGTTTACATAAATATTAAACCCTTTAGATAATATAAGCCAAAGAAAAACTGTTATTAAAGCCCCTGGTAATATATTTTTTATAAAAACTTTTCTTGCTACTGATATTTTGTATATAACAAGCACCATAACTAGCAAAACTAAAGCTAAAATAATGTATAAAAATATACTATCTAAAAAATAAGGTATAAACTCTAAAGGGGTATATTTTACTATCAACATTTCTATATAATCGCTAAATATAAAAAGAAACAAAGAGCAGTTTACCAATATAGCAAATATAAAAACTAGCATAACGCTTGTGCCTCTTTTTATAATAAAATTTCTAGCATCTTCCTGTTCATAAGCTCTGTTAAGCCCTTGTATTATAGAGTTAAAACCTGTAGATGCACTGTATATTGTTATCAAAAAGCTGGTAGATAATAAGCTTACGCTTTTTGTTTGCACAACCTCTTTTACAAATGTTATTAATATGTCATTTATAGGCTTTGGCAAAGACTTTCCTGCATCTATAATATAGCTTTCTATGTTAAGCTCAAAAAAGCCAAGAAGTGTCATAAGAAATATAATAAAAGGGAATATAGCTATAAGTAGCTTATATGTTAAAGCGTTAGCCATTAACATTAGTTCATTTTCTAGTGTTTTTTTTATTAAAATTCTTATAAACTTTATAAAATCAAAAAACTTTTCCATAAACACCGCCTAAATTAAGTTTTTACTTTTTGTAACTAAGTTATTATTATTTTTATAACCTATGCTGTTATAAAATTTGTTTCTTTTTTCATCGTTAAAAGCTTGTAATGTTAATTTAAAAGCCCCTTTGCTTTTAGCTTCTTGTTCTAGCTCTTTCATTAAAACTTTGCCATATCCCTTGCTTTGATAGTTATAATCTATAAATATCTCTGTTAAATGAAAAATTTTACCATTAAAAAATTGCTCAAAACTCCCTAAAGCAAATCCAATTATTTTTTTATCTAAAACAAGCTTTAAGCCTAAATAATCTTGCCTATTTACCATTTGGCTTAACCTTGTATTTACAGTTTCTTTGTTCCATTCATCACCTTCTATATTGTTAAAATAATCTATGTACATAGGTATAACTTTTTGTATATCTTCTATGTTAAATGTTTCTATATTCATATTATTATTCCCCTTATTTTAATTTATTATAATTATAACATAAAAATCAAGCATTTCTATTATTTTTCTTTTTTAAATTGTAAAATAAATACTATAATTATAAAAATAAAAGTGAGTACAATACTCACTTTTATTTTAAACCACCCAATCTATTATTAACTTTCTAAAGGTATCATTTAAAGAAGCTTTTTTTACATCTTCTTGTGCCAAAATATCAATCCTGCCTATTTCTTTACCTTCATAGGTATATATAGTCTCTCCTATTTTAGTGCCTTTATTAATAGGAGCTTTTATACCTTCTATCATTTGTACATCTTTTTGTATATCTGTAGATGCACCTTTTTTAATAACAAAGCTTGCATCATTTTCTATAACACCATTTACTGTTTGTTTTTCACCTTTGTAAACATTGGCATATCCCATATTTTTACCTTTAGCATCGCAGTTTACAACTTGATAGTTGGAAAAGCCGTAATCAAACATTTTAGCTACCTCTTCAAACCTTGTTTTAGGCTCAGGAGAAGCCATAACAACAGCTATTAAAGACATACCATCACGCTCTGCACTTCCAGATAAACAATAAAGTGCCTTGCTTGTAGAACCTGTTTTAAGCCCTGTTGCACCATCATACATTTTTAAAAGCTTATTTGTGTTAGTAAGCCCAAATTCTGTTTCCCCTTTTTTTGTTTTATGTGTAATTGTATCTTGCCATTTTGTAGTAAATTCTTTAACCTCTGGATATTTTGTCATAAGCTCTCTACTTATTATAGCTATGTCTCTAGCACTCATATAATGATTTGTTGTATCTGTGTCTAGCCCGCAAGCATTTTCAAAATTACTGTTTTCCATACCAAGCTCTTTAGCTTTTTGGTTCATAAGCTTTACAAACTCTTCTTCGCTACCTGCTATATGCTCTGCCATAGCAACAGCAGCATCGTTAGCCGATGCTATAACTATAGATTTTGTAAGGGTTTTTACATCTTGTTTTTCCATAGGCTCTAAAAATATTTGAGAACCACCCATACTGGCTGCGTGTTCGCTAACTGTTACCACATCGTCCCATTTTATTTTGTTATTTGCTATAGCCTCATATATAAGATAAATTGTCATAACTTTTGTAACGCTAGCAGGAGATAGCTTTTCATCAGGATTTTTTTCATATAAAACTTTACCTGTTGTAGCCTCTATAAGTATTGCAGATTTTGCATTTACATCTAGGCTTTGGTTAGCCTCTTCTTGTGCAAAAACAATAAAATTGTTAGTATTTAATATAAATATAGCTAATAATAAAAATGTTACTATTTTTTTCATATAATAACCTCCTATAAATTTACCTATAAATTTATATTTTACTAAAATTTTATTTTTATACAAAATATTTTATATGCTATCTGCTAGGTTAAATAATAAATCTTTTGTTGTTTCTATGCTTATGCAAGGGTCTGTTATAGATTTTCCGTAAGTGTTGCCTGTTATGTCGTTTCCTTCTTGTATATAGCTTTCTATCATAAAACCTTTTATCATATCTTTTAAATCTTTATTTTTGTTAATGCTTTTTAAAACATCTTTTACAATTTCTGGCTGTTTGTAATAAAGCTTGCCTGAATTAGAATGATTTGTATCTATTATTATAGATTTGTTTAATAAATCTGTTTCATAATACATTTTATGTACTTTTAAAAGGCTTTCATAATGATAGTTGCTAAAGTTATTTCCATCTAAATCAACTCCACCTCTTAATATACCGTGGGCAAATTTATTACCTGTTGTGTCAACCTCGTAACCATCGTACATAAAGTTATGCTCTTTTTGTGCTGTGTTAATAGCATTTAACATAACTTTTATATCGCTGTTCATAGGGTTTTTCATACCAACAGCACAATCTATACCGCTTGCTATTAGCCTATGATGTTGGTTTTCTACGCTTCTTGCACCTATAGCTACATAGCTTAATAAATCTTCTAAAAAAGGATATGTAGATGTATAAAGCATTTCGTCTGCAATAGGAAAGTTATAATCTTTTATAATTTTTATATCTAGCTTTCTTATTGCAAGTATACCCTCTTTCATTGTAGGTTCATTGTCTATGTTAGGCTGGTGTATCATACCTTTGTAGCCATCTCCTGTTGTGCGAGGCTTGCTTGAATATATCCTTGGAACAATAAAAAGCTTTTCTTTAACCTTTTCGTTTATTTTATAAAGCATCTCTAAATATTCACAAACAGATTTTTCGCTATCTGCCGAGCAAGGGCCTATTATAACTAACATTTTGTTAGATTTTTTTGATAATATATCTTTTATTTCTTCATCATTTTTTTGTTTTATGTTTTTTAATTTATCATCTAAAGGTAGTAACTCTAATATTTCTTCTTTTGTAGGTATTTTTGATTTTTTTTTAAAACTCATATTTATCCTTTCTTTAATATGTATTTTTTTCTGTTATAACAAAATCAACATTCTTATCATAACTTTCTTCTTTAAAATCTATAATAAAATTATCAAAGCAAATTCCTATAGAGCTTAAGTATTTATTATCATTTAAAAATCTATCATAATATCCTCCGCCATATCCTATTCTATATTTATTTCTGTTATAAACTATAGCAGGTACTATTATAATTGTTTTTTCATCACTAAGCTTTTCTATTTCATTTATTGGTTCTAAAATATCATATTTATTTTTAATTAATAATTTTTCATTATACTTTTTAAAGCTCATAATGCCTTTTTTATTTGATAACACTGGACAATATATATTTTTATTATCTTTTTGAGCTTGTTCTATTATATACTTTGTGTTTAACTCTTTTGATTTGCTTAAGTATATAAAAATATTTTCACAATTTTTATATACTTTTAATTGAAATATGCTTTTAGCTATAATTTTACTTACATTATCTATATATTCATCTGAAAAACTATTTCTCAAATTTAAATATTTACTTCTTATTTCTTTCTTTATAGTCATTTTAAATCATATCCTTAAAAAATATTATTATTTATAATATTTTTTCAAACTTATTTTATTTATTTTAATTTTTTAAACTAACTTTTTATGTTTTACCATTTTATTTACTATTTTCACACATAAAAATTAAAAATATAAAAACAATATTGTTATTAATATTTTTAATATATATAACCTATTTATTGAAAAATAAATTTATGGTAAATACCTATAAATAACCACCACCTTAAAATATTTATAATTTTAGTTTAGCAGAATATTTTGATATATTCAATAATTAATATAAATTATTGAAAAATAAATATTGACAATATAAAAAAAATAATATATCATCAACTTATACGTACAAGTTGAAAGGAGAATATAAATGAGTAAATTTTTAGAAGATTCTAAAAAATTATTAGAATACATAGGTGGCAAAGATAATATATCTGCTGTTACCCACTGTATGACACGTATGAGGTTTGTTTTAAAAGAGCCTGAAAAAGCAGACAAGGAAAAAATAGAAAGCCTAGAATCTGTTAAAGGTACTTTTTTGCAAGCAGGTCAATTTCAAATAATAATAGGCAACAATGTATCACAATTTTATAACGAATTTACAAAGGTTGCTGGCATTGAAGGCGTTAACAAGGAACAAGTTAAAGAAGAGGCAAAATCTAATATGAAGCCAATGCAAAAACTAATGGCAAATTTAGCAGAGATTTTTTCTCCTCTTATACCTGCTATTATTGTTGGAGGGCTTATATTAGGCTTTAGAAACATAATAGGTGATGTTAAGTTTTTTGAAGATGGTACAAAAAGCCTAACCGAAATATCTCAGTTTTGGGCTGGACTTCATAGCTTTTTATGGCTTATAGGGGAAGCTATCTTTCACTTTTTACCTGTTGGTATCACTTGGGCTATATCTAAAAAAATGGGTACTACTCAAATTTTAGGTATTGTTTTAGGTATAACTTTAGTATCTCCTCAGCTTTTAAATGCTTATTCTGTAGCTACTGCAACAGAAATACCTTTTTGGGATTTTGGCTTTGCAAAAGTTGATATGATAGGTTATCAGGCACAGGTTATCCCTGCAATCCTAGCTGGTTTCTTATTAGTTTATTTAGAAAGATTTTTTAAGAAAATAAGCCCATCATCTATATCTATGATAATTGTGCCGTTTTTCTCTTTAATACCTACAGTATTGATAGCACATACTGTTTTAGGCCCTATCGGTTGGAAAATTGGTGATGTTATAGCAAAAATTGTATATACAGGGCTTACATCAAGCTTTAGCTTTTTATTTGCTGGTGTGTTTGGCTTTTTATATGCACCTCTTGTTATAACAGGGCTTCATCATATGACAACAGCAATAGATTTACAGCTTATGGCACAGTTTGGAGGTACTATGCTTTGGCCTATGATAGCCTTATCTAACATAGCTCAAGGCTCTGCTGTTTTAGCTATGATATTTTTACAAAAAAATAATGAAAGTGAAAAACAAGTTTCAATACCTGCTTGCATATCTGCTTATCTAGGTGTTACAGAGCCTGCTTTATTTGGTGTAAACTTAAAATATGGTGTACCTTTTATATGTGGTATGATAGGTTCTGCTTTAGCTAGTATCATTTCTGTAACTTCAAAAGTTATGGCAAATGCTATTGGTATTGGTGGTTTACCTGGTATTTTATCTATACAACCTAAAAGTATGTTAATGTTCGCTATCTCTATGTTAGTTGCTATAGTTGTACCATTTTTATTAACAACAATTCTTTATAAAAAGAAATATAAATTAAATACAAAATAAGGGGGCTTTAAAATGAAAGATTTTAAAAAAAGTGTAGTTTATCAAATTTACCCTAAATCTTTTAACGATTCAAACGGAGATGGCATCGGAGATTTAAAAGGTATTATTCAAAAATTAGATTACTTAAAAGAGCTAGGCGTAGATTATATATGGCTTACCCCTTTTTATAAATCACCTCAAAATGATAATGGATATGACATATCAGACTATTACAACATAGATGAGCTTTTTGGCACAATGGAAGATTTTGAAAATCTTGTTAAAGAAGCTAAAGCTAGAAACATTGATATAATGCTTGATATGGTTTTTAATCATACATCTACAGAGCATATTTGGTTTAAAAATGCAATAAAAGGTGATAACAAGTACAAAAATTTCTATATATTTAAAAAAGGTAAAAACGGCAAAGCGCCTACTAACTGGATTTCTAAATTTGGTGGTTCTGCTTGGGAATATGTAGAAAAATTTGACGAATATTACCTACATTTATTTGATACAACTCAAGGAGATTTAAACTGGGATAACGAAGAAGTAAGAGAAGAAATATTTAAAGTAGCTAATTTTTGGCTTGAAAAAGGGGTAAAAGGCTTTAGGCTAGATGTTATAAATTTAATATCTAAGCCAGAGGTATTTGAAGATGATAACATAGGCGATGGTAGAAGATTTTACACAGATGGTATTAACATACACAAATATTTAAAAGAGCTTAATAAAAATACCTTTGGAAAATATGATAACATAGTTACAGTTGGAGAAATGTCTTCTACATCTATAGAAAACTGTATTAAATATTCAAACCCTAAAGAAAATGAGCTTTCTATGGTATTTAATTTTCATCATTTAAAAGTAGACTATAAAGACGGGGATAAATGGACTTTAATGGACTTTGACTTTATGATGCTTAAAAAAATATTTGAAGATTGGCAAGTTGGTATGGAAAAAGGCGGTGGTTGGAGCGCAACCTTTATGTGTAACCACGACCAACCTCGTGCCTTATCAAGATTTGGAAACGATAAAGCCTACCCTATAGAAAGTGCTAAAATGTTAGCTACAACAATACACCTTTTAAGAGGCACACCTTATATTTATCAAGGAGAAGAAATAGGAATGACAAACCCTTATTTTAACACTATTGATAAATATAGAGATGTGGAAAGCATAAACTACTATAATATATTAAAATCTAAAGGAACAGATGAAGAAACTATCCTTAATATATTAAAATCTAAATCTCGAGATAATTCTAGAACCCCTATACAATGGGACGATAGCAAAAATGCTGGCTTTACAACAGGTACACCGTGGATACCTGTTTCTGATAACTACAAAGAAATAAACGCTAAAAATGCACTTAATGACAAAAACTCTGTCTTTTATCATTATAAAAAATTAATAAAACTAAGAAAAGAATATCCTATTATAGCAGAAGGTAGCTTTAAAATGATATTAAAAGATAATGATAAAATCTTTGCATATATTAGAGAATATGAAAACCAAAAGCTATTAGTTATAAATAATTTTTATGGAGAAACTGTGCATATTTCCATAGATAAAGAATTAATAAACAAAAACACAGTTTTAATTTCTAACTATGAAGAAAAGCCTTTAGAAGAAAATATGACAATAAACCCTTACGAATCTATAGCATATCTTATTGAAAACTAATTATAAAATATGCTAAAATAACATAGGGTGATTTTATGAGCAATAAGTATTTAACTATATATAAAGAACTAGCTAACCATATAAAAAACGGTAAATATAAACCTAACGATTTGCTACCTTCTGAAACAGAGCTTATGAAAGCTTACAACGTATCCAGAGATACAATAAGAAAATCTTTAAATATATTAACCCAAGAAGGATATATACAAAAGGCTCAAGGAAAAGGCTCCTTTGTTTTAGATATAAATAGATTTTCCTTTCCTGTATCTGGGGTTGTTAGCTTTAAGGAGCTTGGAAAAAGGTTAGGCAAAGACTTTGATACAGATGTAAAAATCTTAGAATGTATTGAAATAAAAGGCAATAAATATGCTCATCTTAATTTTAATAAAAATGAAACTGCTTGGAAAATATATAGAACAAGAAAAATAGACAATGAAAATATTATACTAGATAAAGATTTTATATTAAAAAAATATGTAAAAGATTTAACTTATGATATTTGCAAAAACTCTTTATACGAATATATAGAAAACAAGCTAAAATTAAAAATAGCTTATGCTAAAAAACAAATAACTGTTGAAAAATGCACAGAAGAAGATAAAATGTATTTAGATTTAAAAGATTATGACACAGTTGCAGTTGTAAAAAGCTATACATATTTAGAAGATACTAACATTTTTCAATATACAGAGTCTAGACATAGGCCAGATAGGTTTGTATTTGTAGATTTTGCTAGGAGAAATCCATTTTTTGATATATCTTAAACTTTAAAATGCTATAGGCAAAGCCTATAGCATTACAGAATGTAGACAAAATAAATACCTATCAAAAATTTAAGCCATAGCTCACGGGGTGCGGGGTGTCCCCGCATAGGGCGGTGGGTGGGTTTAGATAATTACAAAAACCTTTCCTTAAAGCAAAAAATCTAATAATTACAAAAAAGTGGTAGACTTTGTCTTCAACCTCAAATGCTATAGGCAAAGCCTATAGCATTATTTATAATATATTTTATATAAAACTAGCCCACAAGGGCTTACTGTCTTACCTGCCTTTTGCCTATCTTTAGATAAAATAATATTTTCTATATGTTCAGGCTTTATTTTGTTATGCCCAACGTCTATTAATGTACCTGTTATTATTCTAACCATATTATACAAAAAGCCATTTCCTGTTATTTCTATTGTAACTGTATCATCTTGCTTTATAACTTGTAAATCATAAATTTCTCTTACTGTTGTTTTTGCAGTACTTCCTGATGCACAAAAAGCCTTAAAATCTTTTTCACCTAAAAAATATTTACAAGCCTCTTTCATTTTCTGGATATCTAAAGACTTATGCACAAAATAAGCATAGTTTCTCATTAAAGGGTTTAAAAAGGGTGCATTATATATTTTGTATTGATAAGTTTTTTTATAAACGCTATTTTGTGGGTGAAAGCTATCATCTACATAAGTAGCATTTGTTATTACAATTTCCTTTGTGTTTAAATGAGCATTTATTGCAAGAGGAAGCCTTTCTATAGGTATTGTTGTTTTATGCTTTAAAAGGGCAAGCTGGCACAAAGCGTGCACCCCTGTATCCGTTCTGCTTGCCCCTCTTATTGTTATATCTTGGTTAAAAAGGCTTGATAAGGCCTTTTCAACCTCTCCTTGTATAGTTATTTCATTTTCTTGTCTTTGCCAACCAAAATAGTTTGTGCCATCATAGGCGATAGTTAGCAAAATATTTTTATCTTCCATATTATACCTCAATAGTAAATCTTACCAACAAAATTGTTATTAAATACAAAATCAAAAAGCTAATTGCTATATAATCGTTTTTATTAGTTTTTAAAACTTTTAACCTTGTCCTATTTATATCTCCACGATAGCACCTAGCCTCCATAGCTATAGCTAGCTCATCTGCCCTTTTTAAAGAAGATATAAAAAGAGGAATTAATATAGGGATATAATTTTTAACTCTTTTTATTACACTTCCTGTTTCAAAATCTGCCCCTCTAGACATTTGGGCTTTTTTTATTTTTTCAAGCTCTTCTAATATAGTTGGTATAAACCTAAGGGCTATAGTTACTATCATAGCTATTTCGTGAGAAGGAAACTTTATCTTTTTAAGAGGTCTTAACAAAACCTCCAAACCATCGGCAAAATCTAATGTGCTTGTTGTAAAAGTTAGCATAAAAGATGCAACAATTAATATAGCTAACCTAAACACCATTTGAGCAGAATATAAAATACCTCCTGTTGTTATTTTTATAAAGCCTAAGCTAAAAATAACAGCTCCTGTTTGGTTAAAAAACATATTTGCTATAAGTGTAAAAATCAACAAAAACATAATGCCTTTAAAGCTTTTAAAAATTACCTTTAAAGGTATTTTAGATAAATATATAACAAATAAAAGAAAAAACAAAGATACAAAATTGCCTATAAAAGTTTTAGATATAAATACAAAGGTTAAAAAGCATAAAGTTAATATAATCTTTACCCTAGCATCTAAATTATGTATAACAGAGCCTGTAGGGTAAAACTGTCCTAAAGAACTATTCATAGTATATTATCCTTTCAAATTCTTATAAAATTAGTAAGTTATAAACAAGTTATCAACATATTAACATAAAGGTAAAATATTGATATTTTCAAGGTTTTGTTGATAAAATGTTTATATTTTTTTATGTTTTAAACAGATTTATTAACATTTTTTCAAAGTTTTGTGTAAAACTTCAACACAGGTATCTATGTTAAATATATTTGTGTTAAAGTTATAGCCATTTTGGTTTAAAAGATGAAATAGCTTGCTACATTTTGGTATATCAAGCCCTATTTCTTCTAACATATCACCATTTTGAAAAACTTTTGTTACTATATCATTTAAAACTATGTTTCCTTTGTTTAAAACAACAACCTTATTACAAGTTTTAGATACATCGTCCATACTATGAGATACTAAAACTATTGTTGTATCTTTCATATTTTTTATTTGATAAAGCATTTCTTCTCTACCAAAAGGGTCTAGCCCTGCCGTTAGCTCATCAAAAACTAAAACATCTGGCTTCATAGCAAGAATACCTGCTATAGCAACCCTTCTTTTTTCTCCTCCCGATAGCTCAAAAGGAGATTTGTTATAATAGCTTTCATCTATAAATACTAAATCTAATGCTTCTTTTACCCTTTTATCTATTTCATCTTTATCAAGCCCCATATTTGTAGGTGCAAAGGCAACATCTTTATAAACTGTTTCTTCAAAAAGTTGATATTCTGGATATTGAAAAACAACACCTATTTTTTGCCTTATATCTTTTAAAGGTCTGCTAGATTTATATATTTCTTCTCTGTTTATATATAAATTTCCAAAGCTAGCTTTTATAAGGGTGTTAAAAATTTGTATAAGGGTAGATTTTCCTGAGCCTGTATGCCCTATTATGCCTAAAAAGTCATCTTTATTTATGGTTAGATTTATATTATCTAGTGCTTTTTTCTCAAAAACAGTATCTTTGTTATAAATATGTGATATATTTTCAAGCCTTATTATTTCATCACTGCCTCTTTCTGTATTTTCTATGTTTTGGTATAAATCTTCCTCAAAGCCTATGTTTAAAAGATTTTTTGCTAAACCTTCTATAGATAAACTATCATTAGGTATTTTATTACCTTTTTTATTAAGCTTATAAGCTATCTCCATAGCCTCTGGCACATCTAGCTTAAAAGCTTTTATTTGTTCTACATTTTTAAATACATTTAAAGGGGTATCATCTAAGGCAACTTTGCCTTTTTCCATAATAATTAGCCTATCTGCATCTATTACCTCTTCCATATAATGAGTTATTAAAACTATTGTTATGCCTTTTTCTTTGTTAAGTCTTTTTATAGTTTCTATAACTTCTTTTCTACCCTTTGGGTCTAGCATAGCCGTTGGCTCGTCCAGCACTATACACTTAGGCTCTATAGCAAGTATACCTGCTATAGCAACACGTTGCTTTTGCCCACCAGATAAGCTTGATGTTTGGCTATATCTAAAATCTTCCATACTAACTGCCTTTAAGGCTAAATCTATCCTTTTTTTGATTTCTTCTCGCTCTATGCCAAGGTTTTCAGGGCCAAAGGCAATGTCATCTTCTACAATGGTTGCCACGAGCTGGTTATCTGGGTTTTGAAAAACTGTTCCAACTGTTTTTCTTATATCCCATATATTGCTGTCATCATTTGTAGACATATTATCTACTAGCACCTCACCGCTAGTGCCTTTTAATATACCGCTTAGATGCTTTGCTAATGTAGATTTGCCTGAACCATTATGCCCAAGTATAGCTACAAAGCTACCTTGCTCTATATCAAGGGTAACGTTATCTAGTGCTTTATATCCCGTTTTCTCATTTGTTTCTTGGTTATAAGAAACATACTCATAAGATAGGTTTTCAATCTGTATAAACTTCATAAATAACCCTCCTGCCTATATATTTTACTATAACATTATAGCATATAGCTAACAAAAAACAAGTGCATATTAAAAATCTATAAAAAAAATAGGAATTGTTAAAAACACTTGATATAATAAATATGCTATGTTAAAATCAAAATGGGCAAAGATATTTAAAATTAAATTTTTAATATTTTTATACCTTAAATTTATACAAAGTATAAAATCATTTTTTCTTATATATGCTTGTTGCGATAAATTTTTTATTTCAATTAAAATTTGTATTATAATGTATAATTATAGAAAGGGTTAAACCTATGGGTAAAAAAACAAATAAAAAGAAAAAAAGAAGAAGAGTAAAAAAAGCACCTATTATTATTTTATCTTTAATATTAATCTTTATTGTATCTGCCTCCATATTAGGCTATAAATATTATAGCTTATATGTAAATGGTGGTATAAAAGCTGATAATGATAAGGGAACAGATGTAAATATATCTATAAAAATGAACACAAGCCCTAAAGAGATAAGCTATGCTTTAGAAGATGCCAATATAGTTGATAATGCTTTATTTTTCTATTTAAAAGCTAAAAATGATGGTGTAACAAAAAACTTTAAAGCAGGAGATTTTATCTTAAATACATCAATGAGCTATGAAGAAATAATAAACACCCTTCAATCTACAGGGCAAAGCGAACAGTTAAAGCTGTTGGTAAAAGAAGGAGAAACTCAAGAAGATATAGCAAGAAACCTTGATGATATGGGCATTGTAACCTATGATGAATTTATAAACGCTTGTAATAACATTAGCTATGACTATAAATTTTTAAAAGATTTGCCAACAGATGAAGCAAGAAAAAGTAAGCTTGAAGGCTATCTATACCCTGATACTTACTTTTTATCTGAAAACGACACGGCAGAAGATATAGTTAATAGGCTTTTAAGAAGATTTGATGAGCTTTATACAGAAGATTTATATAAAAAGGCAGAAAGCTTAAACCTTACTACAGATGAAGTTGTTACAATTGCATCTATCGTAGAACGTGAGGTAAGGTATTCCCCTGAAAAATCTATCGTTGCATCTGTTGTATATAACAGGCTTGAAAAAGGCATAAAACTTCAAATGGACGCTACAGTTTTATATGCCAAAGGAGAACATAGCGATAGAACCTTAATTTCTGACACAAAGATAGAATCTCCTTATAACACATATTATATAGATGGCTTACCTATCGGTCCTATATCTAACCCTAGCATAGATACAATAAAAGCTGTTTTAAACCCTGCAGATACAGATTATTTATATTATGTAGTAAAAGATGATGCTACAGGAGAGCATTTTTTTACTAACGACTATAACGAATTTTTAGAAGCAAAAGAAAAATATATTAAAAAATTTGATTAAATTTTAAAAGGAGTAAAATTATGGCTTTAATAGATGAAAATTTAGATTTATACCTTAACAATTTAATGCCTAAGGTAAACGGAGCTTTAGGCAAGCTACAAGAAAAATCTTACAAAGAAGGTGTGCCTATTATACCTAATGATGTAGTTAGGCTTATATCTGTTTTGTTATCTATAAAAAAGCCTAAAAAGATATTAGAGATAGGCTGTGCTGTTGGCTTTTCTTCTAGCTTTATGTCTGGTTTTTTACAAGAAGGTGGCAAAGTTACAACCATAGAGCGTTACCCTGTTATGATAGAAAAAGCAAAAGCTAACATAAAAGAGCTTGGGCTTGATGACAAAATAGAGCTTATAGAAGGCGATGCTAACGAAGTTTTAAAAACATTAAATGATGAATATGACGTTATATTTATGGACGCAGGCAAAGGACAATATATTAATATCCTTCCTGATGTTTATCGTCTTTTAAAAATAGGTGGTATCATAATTGCTGATGATATTTTACAAAACGGTGATGTGGCTAAACCTAAAGAGGAAATTGTAAAAAGGCAACGCACCATACATTACAGATTAAATGATTTTTTATATGAAATAACTCATAACGATGGGCTAGATACATCTATTTTAACAATAGGTGATGGCGTAGCTATTTGTTATAAAACAAAGAATATAGAAAGGTTGGTTATAAATGAACAAAAAGAAAGTTGAGCTTTTAGCACCAGCAGGTGATTTAGAAAGGCTTAAAGTTGCTATATTATATGGAGCAGATGCAGTATATTTAGGAGGAAATGCCTTTGGGCTTCGTGCTAAGGCTAAAAATTTTTCAATAGAAGAAATGGCAGAGGGTGTAAAGTTTGCTCATAGCCACGATGCTAAAGTTTATGTAACTTGTAATATTTTTGCTCATAATTCAGATATTAATAACGAAAAATTAGTTGATTATTTAAAAGAGCTTGAAAGAATAAATGTAGATGGTGTTATAGTAGCTGACCCTGGTGTATTTTCTATAGTTAGAGAAACTGTGCCTAATATGGAGGTACATATAAGCACACAAGCTAACACTACAAACTATCAAACAGCTAAATTTTGGAAAAGCCTTGGAGCAACAAGGGTTGTTATGGCACGTGAAATGTCTTTTAAAGAGATAAAAGCCTTAGCTGATAACGTGGAAGATATAGAAATAGAAGCCTTTGTTCACGGGGCTATGTGTATGGCTTATTCAGGCAGATGCTTACTTAGCAATTATTTTACAAACCGTGATGCTAACCGTGGTGCTTGTGCTCAATCTTGCAGATGGAAATATAAAATTGTAGAAGAAACAAGACCTGGGGAGTATTACCCTATAGAAGAAGACGAACGTGGCACTTATATTTTTAATTCTAAAGATTTATGTATGATACAATATATACCTGAGCTTATAGAAAGTGGTGTATATAGCTTTAAAATTGAAGGTAGGGTAAAAACATCTTATTATGTAGGTTCTGTTATAAAGGCATATAGAGAGGCAATTGATGATTATTTAAAAGACCCTGCTTTATATGAAAGCAAAAAAGATTATTACCTAGAAGAAGTTAAAAAATCTAGCTATCGTGGATATACAACAGGCTTTTTCTTTAATAAACCAGATGAAGATTCTCAAGTTTATACATCTAATTCTTATGTTAGAACTTATGATTTTATAGGTATAGTTAAAGAATATGACAAAGAAACAGGCTTTGCAATTATAGAACAAAGAAACAAATTTGTTGTAGGCGAAGAAATAGAATTTTTAACTACAAAAGGACAAAATTTTAGCCAAATAGTTACAGAAATGTATGATTTAGACGGTAACAGGCTAGAAGAAGCCCCTCACCCTCAACAAATTATTAAATTAAAAGTTGATAAAGAGGTATCTCCTTTTGATATGATGAGAAAAGAAAGCGATAACCCAGTTTTACCTGAAGATATCTAATATATTTGATGCTATAGATTTTTCTATAGCATCTTATTGTTGCAATTAAGTCACACCTGTTTTTAAATACAAAATATTCAAAAAATTGATTTTTATAGTTATTTAAAAATTATAGTTTTTTTAATTATTAGCATATAATAAGATTTTTTTAGTATATTTATATAAAAATATTTAAGGAGTTTTATATGAAAATATTAAAAAAATCTTTTTTTATTATGCTTGTTTTTTTAATTACAGGCTGTTCAAAAAATAACCCTACTAATGATTATGTAAATATCCAAGAAAAATTTATAAATATGGAAGCTTATTCTTGTAATGCAAATGTAGTGTTTTATTCTAACAAAGGTGAAAATAAATACATAATAAGCCAACAAGCCAAAAATGACGGCAAATATTACATAGAAACAACATATCCAGAAGAGGTAAAAGGCAATGTTATTTTATTTGATGGAAACATATTATGGCAATATAACCCTAGCTTAGATAGCAAAATATCTGTTGGGGATAAAGAAAAAATAGAGAGAAAAGAAATTTGCCTTTTTAGCTTTTTAGAAAATCATTTAAAAAGCAAAGACATAGCTTTAGAAACTGCTAATATAGATGATAATGTTTACACTATATTAGAGGCAAAAATACCTGGCGGAAACAAATATTTTGATAGCGAAAAGCTATTTATAAATAACGAAACAAAAGTACCAGAAAAGCTAGTTATATACGATACAGAAGGAAAAGAACGTGTTTTAGTAAGCTATGATAACTTTGTATATAACCCTAAAATAGAAGATAGCAAATTTGACATAGAAAATATTGCAAATTCACCAAAAAATTAGTATCATATATTATATAATTTAAATTGTAGACAAAATAATATTAAAGCCTTATACCATAAATTTTTAAGTAATTAAAGGTTTCTAGGGCAAAGCCCTAGAAGAAGGGCGGTTGGTGGGTTTAGATAATTTATATCATCTTGCCTTTATTCTAAAATATTAAAACACCACTCTAAAATTTGAGCTAATAGCTCAATAGGGTGTGGGGATACCCCACATTAGGGCGGTGGGCGGGTTTAGATAATTACAAAAACCTTGCCTTGAACCCTAAATTTTAATAATTACAAACTTATATAACTTTAGAAGGTGATAATATATGATAAACTATGAAAGAGTAATTGCAGAAATAAATTTAGATAACATAGCCTATAATATGCAAAACATTAGAAAGGCTGTAGATAAAGATACAAAAATAATGGCCATAGTTAAAGCTGATGGCTATGGCCACGGTGCGGTAGAAATTGCAAAAACTGCCCTTTATAACGGTGCTAGCTTTTTAGGCGTTGCTATTATAGATGAAGCTATAGAGCTTAGAAAAAATAACATTTTTGAGCCTATCCTAATTTTGGGAAACACAATAGAACATAAGCTTTTGCAAGTTATAAAATATAATATAACTCAAACTGTTTTCTCTTATGATATGGCTAAAAAGCTATCAGATGAAGCTATTAAAATAAAAAAATCGGTAGATATACATATAAAAATAGATACAGGTATGAGCAGGCTTGGTTTTTTACCTAAAGATGATGCTATAAAAGAAATTTTAGCTATAAAAGATTTACCTTATATAAATATAACAGGTATATTTACACATTTTGCTACATCAGATTTTAAAGATAAAACATTTACAAAAGAACAGTTTGAAAAATATATGTATGTAGTAAATAAGCTAGAAGAAAATGGGCTTACAAATTTAATAAAGCACGTATCTAACAGCGGTGCTATCCTAGATTTAAAAGAATATAGGCTTAATATGGTTAGAGCAGGCATCATATTATACGGTATGTACCCATCTAATGAGGTTTTAAAAAACATAGATTTAAAGCCTGCTATGAGTATAAAAACTCATATAAGCTATGTTAAAGAAATAGATGAAAATACAAGCGTTAGCTATTGTCGTACTTATTTTACTAACAAAAAAACAAAGATTGCAACAATACCTGTAGGCTATGCCGATGGCTATGCAAGAATTTTAAGCAACAAAGCAAGGGTTTTTGTAAATGGTTATTATGCACAAGTAATAGGTAATATTTGTATGGACCAGTTTATGATAGATGTAACCCATATAGAAAACATAAAAGAAGGAGATATAGTAACCATACTAGGTGATGGCATAACAGCAGAGGAGCTTGCAAGCCTACAAAACACCATAAACTATGAAATAGTATGTACCATAGGTAAAAGGATACCTCGTGTTTATATAAAAAATAATAAATTTTTGAAAATGAAAAAATAATTAAAAATACACTCGCTAAAAATTATAAGTATAAATAGTAAAAAATATGTTTATAATAACTTTAAACAAGTTATAAACGAATATACAGATAAAATATAATGCGGAGTGTGAAAAATATGGTTGTGAAAAGAGGGGATATTTTTTATGCAGATTTAAGCCCTGTAATAGGCTCCGAGCAAGGAGGTGTTAGGCCTATTTTAATAGTGCAAAACGATATAGGCAATAGATATAGCCCTACTGTTATTTGTGCCGCTATTACATCTCAAATAAACAAGGCTAAGCTACCTACACATATAGAAATAGATTGTAATAAATATCCATTAATTAAAGATTCTGTAGTTTTGCTTGAGCAAGTTAGGACTATTGATAAAAAAAGAATGAAAGAAAAAATAGGTCATTTAGATGATGCTATTATGACAAAAGTAGATAAGGCTTTGTTAATTAGCTTAGGTCTTAATACATAAAATTATAAATCATAACTTAATTATAAAATAAAAACAGTGGGTTAAACCCACTGTTTTTATTTTATAATTTTACTATTCTATAGCCATATTCTCCGTTATCTATATTTTGTATAGAAACCCCGTTATCTATAGGTAAAAATTTTTCAAGGCTAGATATGCTAAAGTCCTTTTCATATCTACAAGGTATAGCTAATATATAGCTTTCTTCTTCTTTGCTATCATCAACGCCTAGCATTAGGTGTTTGTATTTTTTATAAGATGTAAATACAAAAGGGTTATTGCTGTATTTATGGCTATCCTCTGTTAAGCTAGTTAGCTCATAAGGTGATATTCTGTACCATTTTATGTTTTCATCGCTATTAACAAAAGGTGTCATTATAGCATTGTTATTTTTTATATAGTTAACGTTTTTATTCCCCTTTTCTTCTGTTTTAAAATTTTCTATATTAAGCATATTTCTTTTAATGTTATTAAGCATTTCTTTAAAGGTTTCGTGGCTTGTTTTTTCTTCTACATCTTTTTTAGTATATTTATTTTTTTCTCTTATACCTTTTTCTATCTCTAAAAGCCCTTTTTCTTTTTCTATAAGCCCTTTTTCACGCTCCAATAAACCTTGCTCACGTTCTAAAATACCTTTTTCTTTTTCTATAAGCCCTCTTTCTCTATCAGATGTAGGGTTTGTTCTTATAAGGTTTCTTTCTCTGTTAATAAGCTCTTGCTCTATTTTTATAAGCTCCATTTCTTTTTTTATAAGCTCTAGCTCTTTCTCTCTTATTTCTTTATCATCTGTAGGTAAAAAGCCTTCTCTTAAGGCTCTTTCTTTTTCTAAAAGTCCCTGCTCTTTTTCTGCAAGCCCTTTTTCTTTTTCTGCAAGGTTATCTAATTTGTTTTTGAGATTTTTTTCATATTCATCTAAAGGAAGTCTTATGTTATTTTCTTCTCTGTTAGTTAAGCCTTTTTCTCTATCAATAAGCCCTTTTTCACGCTCTAAAAGCCCTTCTTCTTTGTCAATGAGGCCTTGTTCTAGCTCTGTTTTATCATTTTCTTCTTTATCTTGGTTATTGTTGTTATCTTCATTTTCTTCTTTATCTTGGTTATTGTTGTTATCTTCATTTTCTTTGTCATCTTCAGGCTTTTCTATGCAACCACAATCCTCTTTAGGTATATTAATAATTGCATTTTGTCGGTAGCTATCTTCCCAATCTATTTCATTTTCTATATATCCAACTAAAGCAGAAGATATATCATTATCTTCTTTAACCATAACAGATATTACGTTAAAATCTTCTATTTTGTTATTTCCTATATTATCTGGGTCAAAATATACAGAGAATTCTCCTTTGCCATAGGAATCTACATTAAATTTACCTAAAGATGCATTTTTTATATTGCCTTTTTCAAAGCCTATAAGCTCTAGGTAATAATCGTTTTTAGGCTTTATTCCTTGTGCATAAAGAGTTATTTTCCCTTTGTTATCTTTTATTTCTATTACGCATCTACCTAAAGAAGGTCTAAAATCTAAATTATGCTTTTGGTTATCTTGTTTTAATGGTACAAAGTTTCTACTATATCTTCTTGAATAAATCATAAAGTCCCCCTTATAATTAATATCTAATAATATAATATATATGTAAAAAGCTTGTTTTATGCTAATAAATATATTTTTTAATAAAAAACACTATCATTTTATTAATAAGTATGTTAAAATATATAAAGATGTTATTTTTGCTTGTGTAATAGTAAAACAATTTAAGCTCTAGCTTAAATATTATAAGGAGGCAATTATGAAAACAATCGGTATAATAGGCGCTATGGAAGAAGAAATAGAAAATATAAAGCCACATATAAATATTATATCTACTAAAAATATTGTAGGTTTAGATTTTTTTATGGGTAAAATGGGCGGTAATAACGTAGTTTTAGTACGCTCTGGCATAGGAAAGGTAAATGCTGCTGTTTGTAGCCAGGTTTTAATCGATTTATACGCTGTAGACTATATAATAAACGTAGGCGTTGCAGGAGCTATAAATAAAGATTTAAAAATAGGCGATGTTGTTATAGCTACAGATGTTATGCATCACGATATGGACACAACATATTTTGGAGATGAGCTTGGCATTATCCCTAGAATGGAAGAAAGTTGCTTTATGGCAGATGATGAGCTTATAGCTTTAACTTTAAAGGCATCTGAAGGGGTTATAGAAAATAATATTGTTACAGGCAGGATAGTTAGCGGTGACCAATTTTTATGCGATGTTGAAAAGAAAAACAAAATATGGTCTCATTTTAAAGCATCTTGTGTTGATATGGAAAGTGCTGCTATAGGGCAAACTTGCTATCTTAACAAAATACCTTTTGCTATCATTCGCTCTATATCTGATAATTCTGATGAAGATAACCAATATGAAAACTTTTTTAAAGATAGTGCTATAAAAGCAAGTATGATTTTACAAAATATGATAAATATTATAGAATAATTAATTTTTAAATATCTTAATTAAAATAATAAAAATATTATATAATTTTTGAAATGCACCTCAAATGTTAGATAAGAAATAGCATTTGAAGGTGCCTTTTTATGTGTAAATATTCCTATAAATTTAAGTTAAATGTGCATAAACAGTTAAAAATTGGATAAAAAATATAAATCATATAAAAGTGAAGCCAGAAAAATACATAAGAATATTTTAAAGCCTTAATCTTAAAGCAGATAAGCCAAATGATAAATTGGTTATATATAAAATAAAAAATAGATTAATATAAATGTAACTAAAACCTTTTAACTTTTTAGGTTCAATTCAAAACCTACAACCTTTTTTTGATTTTTTTAAATTTTGTGATATAATATTATAGGTTTTTGTTTTTAATAAAACTAATTTTTAAAATGGAGTTTAGATTTATGTTTAAAAACTTTTTAAAAAAACTTTTTAGCAAAGAAGTAATTTTATATTTAATATTTGGAGGGCTAACAACCCTTGTAGATTTTATTGTATTTTATATATCAAATGAAACTTTAAAAATGCATTATGTATTAGCCACCTGTCTAGCGTGGGTTTTTGCAGTTTTATTTGCTTATGTAACTAACAAAATATTTGTTTTTTCTACCATAGAAAATAAACATAATATTTTTAAAGAAATGCTTTATTTTTTTGGGCTTAGGCTAGCATCTTTAGGTTTATCTATTGTTTTTATGGTTATAATGGTAGATTTTATGCTTATACCAAAGCTTATATCTAAAATTTTAGTTAATATTTTTGTAGTTGTTGCTAATTATTTTTTTAGCAAGCTATTTATTTTTAAAGCCTAAATTTTTTACTTTAAATTATTACAATATATGGTATAATTAATAAGTATACAAAAGATTATTAATGAGAGGTAACAAAATGATTAAAGACAACTTTAAAAAAAATAATTATATTTTTTTAGCAACTTGTATAACAGCAATTTTAGTTATTATAACTTATGCTTGTTCTGGCTTTTTCCCTTTTGGCCCTAACAGCATTCTAAGAGTAGATTTATATCATCAGTATGCACCTTTTCACGAGGAGCTTAGGCAAAAGCTTTTAACAGGTGATAGCTTGTTCTATTCTTGGCAAGGTGGTCTTGGTAAGGAATTTTTAAGCCAAATAGCTTATTATACAGCTAGCCCTATTAGCTTTTTTATATTGCTTTTCCCTAGCTCTTATATATCTGAGGCTATTTTGTTTTTTGTGTTTGTAAAAATAGTTTTATGTGCTTTTTGCTTTAGCTATTATTTAAAAAACACGTTTAACAAAGATAATATTTTAATAGCTATATTTGGCATAATGTACGCTTTTATGGCTTTTATAACTAGCTTTTATTGGAACATAATGTGGCTTGATTCTATCTACCTCTTTCCTTTAGTTGTTTTAGGCTTAGATAGGCTTGTAAAAAACGGCACATATAAAACATATCTTTTTAGCTTAATTGTATGTATAGTTGTAAACTTTTATATTGCCTTTTTAGTTTGTGTTTTTGCAACCCTTTATTTTTTAATAAAACTTTTTTCAGAATATAGCATAAAACAAGATGGTAAAATAATTTTAAACCGTATTTTTAAATTTGGTATTTTATCATTATTAGCAGGTGGTGCAACTATGGTTTTAGCAATACCTACTGTTGTTGCCCTTGGTAGAACTCAAACATCTGATACAAATTTTCCTTCTTTTGAAATGTATCAAAATGTTTATCAGCTTATAACTAACCATTTTTCAGGAGCAAGGCCTGTTGTTTTAGCAAGAAATGAAGACTTGCCTAACCTTTATAGCGGTGTTTTAACTATGGTTTTAATACCTACTTATTTCTTTAATAAAGAAATTAAATTAAAAGAACGTATATTTTTTGCAATATTAATTTTATTTATGTTGGCTTGCTCTGTGTTTAAACAGCTAGACTTTATTATACACGGGTTCCATTTCCCTGCAAATCTACCACATAGATATACATTTATTTATTCTTTTATAATTTTAATGCTTGCTTTTAAATCTTTGGTTAATGTAAACGGCATTAGAAATTTAGCTATGTATATTACAATACCTTTTTATATAGCTTATATTATTTTAAGCGAGTTTTTCCTTGTAAATATTGTAGATGATATATCTAACGTTTTATCTTTTGGGGATATTATAGCTAACATTATATTATTGTTTGTATATATGCTTATAGTTTTATATTACAAACATAACTGTAACAAAAAAGCTCCTGTTAATAACAAAACAAAAACATTTGCTTTATCTTTTTATATATTATTTATAATAATATCCACTATATTGTTATTTATAGGTTTAACCTTTGGCATCACAAACCTTTACACTGTTATGGTAGAAGGTGTAGATTTTAGCCTTATTCATAAACCTACTTTTAGTTTTTACATTTTTGTGTTACTAGCTTTAGTATTAATTGTAATTACAGGATTTTTATTAAAAAATACTATTTCTAATTCTAGCTTTAAACATAGCCTAACTGTTATATTAAGCTTTTTACTTTTAATAGTAAGTGGTGAAAGTTTATTTAATTCTATTAATGGATTTAGCCATAGCGGTAGTACAGATAGAGAAAAATATATTCAATATATAGATGCTACAGATGATGTAATACAATATATAAACGAAAGTGATAATGATGAAAATAAATTTTTTAGACAAGAGTTTGCAAGGTTTACTGCTATAAATGAATCTACAATGTATCATTATAACGGATTTTCACAGTTTTCTTCTTTAGCTTATGGTGCAACATCTAGGCTTTTAGAAGATTTAGGTATAGCAGCTACAAGTAACTCTTATAGATATTACGACCCAACACCTCTTTTAGACTCTATGTTTAATATGAAATATATTATGTCTAAAGATAAAGAAATTATAAATCCTAATTATGAACTTTTAGAGCAATTTGATAATGTTTATTTATATGAAAATAAAACACCTTTATCTCTTGGATTTATGGTTGATGAAAACATAGAAAACTGGCAAACAAGCAACGATACACCTTTTATAACTCAAAATCAATTTGTATCTAATGCTACAAGTATAGACGATGAACTTATTACAGAATTTCCTGTTGAACATTTTAGAGCAGAAAATGTTGATATTGAGCTAAAAGAAGGTAAAACGCAAGATTACTCTTATACATTACACGACGAAACAAACTTAGATTTAATACCTACAGTTTATGCAAGAGCTTATATACCAAAAACAGAAAGAACTTTCCTTTATGTAGAATCTACAAACTCTAAAAGGTTTAAATATACAATAAACGGACAAACTTCTGATAGAGAAATATCTACAGGTAGAAGCCTTATAGACCTTGGTATCTTAAATGCTGGTGATTTTGTTGATATAGAATTTTCTTTAGATAGAAAAGGTGCTTATGAAAAAACATATTCTAGAACAGGTAGCTTTAGAGTATATGCTGGCTCTTTTGATGAATATACATTTGATAGAATTTATGATGAGCTTTCTGATGAAATGTTAATAGTAACAGATTATGATAGCACAACAATAAACGGCACTATCAACGCTAAAGAAGATGGGGTAATGTTTACATCTATCCCTTATGATGAAGGCTTTACAGCTTATGTAGACGGTGTAGAAACACCTCTTTTAGATATTGGTAAAGAAAATCTTGATGGTGAAGAAAAAACAGGTGGTTTAATAGGTATTCCTGTTACTGCTGGTGAGCATAACATAACCTTTAAATACCACGTTAAAGGCTTTAACCTTGGCTTAATCTTAAGCTTAGTTTCTTTATCAGGTATTATAGCTTATGCTATTATAGATAAAAAATTAAATAAAAATAAATAATTAAAAATACTGTAGGCAAAAGCCTACAGTATTTTAGTTTGTAAGAAAGATATCTTCAAGTAATTTATATATATTTTTTACACTCTCCATAAAAATTTTAATCATAAGGATAAAGCTTTTACTTCAGATTACATTAAAAAGCCATATTTCTAGGTTTTTATCTACAGTATTTTAATTTAAAAAAATAATATATATTTTACATTATAAAAATAATAAATAAGTTTAATTTTTTATAAAATCCATATCCACAAATAACATACTTAATAAAATTATACATATAAAAAGCCTGTAGGTAAACCTACAAGCTTAAAATATTAAATAAGTTCGATAATAACTTCTTCAGCACCGTCACCACGTCTAGCACCAAGTTTTACCATACGAGTGTAACCACCTGGTCTGCCAACATATTTTGGAGCGATTTCTTCGAACATTTTTTTAGGCATATCAACAACTTTAGTGTTGCTTCTTTTCTTTCTACCATCTGCAGGTACTTCTGTAACAGGATAAAGTACACTAAGCATTTTTCTTCTAGCATTTAATCTAGAAGGAAGGTCTTTTTTGATTGTTTTATCAACTTCGTCAAAAACAGTAACTTTTTTACCATTTACAACTTCTTTGATTCTTTTGCCGTTAGCATCTTTTTTAGCTACTTTAGCTTTAACAGTAACTTCTTCAAAGTTATCTTTTTCTTTGATAGCAAGAGTTATTAATTTTTCAGCTATTCTTCTAATTTCTTTAGCTTTGGCTTCAGTAGTTTTAATTTTACCGTGGTATAAAAGGTTAGTTACTTGATTACGAAGTAACGCTTTACGTTGGCTTGATGTACGCCCAAGTTTTCTGTATCCAGCCATTACTAATCCTCCTTAAAATCTATTTTATTCATCACTAGGACTTAAAGCAAGCCCAAGCTCTGCCATTTTTCCAAGAACTTCTTCTAAAGACTTACGTCCTAGATTACGTACTTTCATCATATCATCTTCTGTTTTGTTTGCAAGGTCTTCAACTGTGTTAATACCTGCACGTTTAAGACAGTTATAAGAACGAACAGAAAGGTCAAGCTCTTCTATGCTAAGCTCAAGAACTTTTTCTTTCTTGCTTTCTTCTTTTTCAACCATAATTTCTGTATGTTTAGCATTATCAGATAAATCTATAAATAAAGCTAAATGTTCATTAAGTACTTTAGCAGCTAAGCTTACAGCATCATCTGGGCTAATAGTACCGTTAGTCCAAATTTCAAAGGTAAGCTTATCATAGTCTGTTATTTGTCCTACACGTGTATCTTCTACAATGAAGTTTACCCTTTCTACTGGTGTGTATAAAGAATCTACAGGGATAGTTCTTATAGATTGGTCTGGCTTTTTATTTTTAGATGCTTCTACATAGCCTCTACCTTTTGTAATAGTCATCTCCATAAAAAGCTTGCTATCACTGCCACCGCTTAAGGTAGCAATGTGTAAATCAGGATTTACAATTTCTATGTCAGAATCTACTTTTATATCTGAAGCTTTAACTTCACCTTCACCTGTAAAATCTATATAAGCCATTTTAGGCTCATCACTGTCGCTATTATTTTTTATAGCTAAGTTTTTAAGATTTAATATAATTTCTGTAACATCTTCTTTAACACCAGGGATAACACTAAATTCGTGTGGAACACCTTCAATTTTTATATTGCTAATAGCAGCACCTGGTAGAGTAGATAAAAGTATCCTTCTTAAAGAGTTACCAAGTGTAGTACCATATCCTCTTTCTAAAGGTTGTGCTATAAATTTGCCATATCTTTTATCTTCTGATATTTCTGCAATTTCAATGCGAGGTTTTTCAAATCCTAACACTAATTTTAACCTCCCTTATAAATATCTTAAACCATTAGTATTAAAATACTAATTTTTTGTTATAATCACATAGTATTTTAGATAAAAATTTATATAAACCTTCATCTAAAATACTAAAAAATACATCTAATAAATCTAATTATTTAGAGTATAACTCAACGATAAGAGTTTCGTTTACAGGTAAGTCAAGTTGGTCTCTTGAAGGCATAGTTACAACATTACCTTTAAGGTTTTCAACATCTGCATTTAACCAAGCAGGAACAATTCTTGAACCTGTAACTGCAAGTACGTCTTTAAATCTTTGTAAATCTTTTTTGTTTTCTTTAACTTCGATAACATCGCCTACTTTAACTTGATAAGAAGGGATATTAACTTTTTTACCGTTTACACGGATTAAGTTATGACGAACAATTTGTCTAGCTTCTTTTCTTGTACGGCCAAGACCTAATCTGTAAACAACATTATCAAGTCTAAGTTCAAGAAGCATAAGAAGGTTTTCACCTGTAATGCCGTGCATATTATCTGCTACTTTATAGTAGTTTCTGAATTGCTTTTCTAAAACACCGTATATAAATTTAACTTTTTGTTTTTCTTTTAATTGAACACCATATTCGCTTAATTTTCTCATTGTTCTTTTACGTCTACTAGGTTTTTTAGTAACACCAAGAACAATAGGGTCGATACCAAGGTATCTGCATCTTTTAAGAACAGGACCCATATCTCTAGCCATCTTTAAATAGCACCTCCTAATTTATAGTAAATATTAAACTCTTCTTCTTTTTGGTGGTCTACAACCGTTATGTGGTACAGGAGTAACATCTTTAATCATAGTTACATCAAGACCAGCTGCTTGTAAAGCACGGATAGCAGCTTCTCTACCACTACCAGGACCTTTTACAAAAACTTCAACTGTTTTTAAGCCATAATCTTTAGCAGCAAGAGCAGCTTTATCAGCAGCCATTTGTGCAGCATAAGGAGTAGATTTTCTAGAGCCTCTAAACCCTAATTCACCAGCACTTGCCCAAGAAAGAGCATTACCAGAAGCATCTGTAATAGTTACAATTGTATTATTAAAAGTTGATTGTATATGAGCTTGACCACGCTCAACAACTTTTCTGTCGCGACGTCTACGGCCTGTAGATTTTTTTACTGTCTTTTTAGCCATTTAACTCTAAACCTCCTTCAAAAGATTATTTTTTCTTATTAGCAACAGTTCTTCTAGGACCTTTTCTAGTTCTAGCATTAGTTTTAGTTTTTTGTCCTCTAACAGGAAGACCTTTTCTATGACGGATACCTCTGTAGCATCCAATTTCAACAAGGCGTTTTACGTTAAGAGCTATCTCTCTTCTTAAATCACCTTCAACAGTTTGTGTAGCATCGATTACTTCACGAATTTTAGCTACTTCATCGTCAGATAAATCTCTTACTCTAGTGTTTGGGTCAATACCAGCTTCTGCTAAGATTCTGTTAGAGCTAGCTCTACCGATACCATATACATAAGTAAGACCGATTTCTATACGTTTTTCTCTTGGTAAGTCAACACCCGCAATACGAGCCATTAATTCTTGCACCTCCTGAAAATTAGGTTTAATAACCTTTACAATTTTATTTTTCTATCAACATTTATAAGCATACTTTATAAAATAAAGTATTAAATCCAGTCTCTTGATTTTCAAAGGTTCTCGTACCTTTAAATACCATATTAACCTTGTTTTTGTTTGTGTTTAGGGTTTTCACAGATAACTCTGATAGCACCTTTTCTTCTAATAATTCTGCATTTTTCACACATAGGTTTAACAGATGGTCTAACTTTCATTTTTTAAACTCCTTTCATCACTTATCTCTCCAAGTAATTCTACCTTTAGTTAAATCATAAGGAGACATTTCTATCATAACTTTATCTCCTGGTATAATTCTAATAAAGTTCATACGTAGCTTACCTGATATATGAGCTAGGATTTGATGCCCGTTTTCAAGCTCCACCTTAAAAGTTGCGTTAGGGAGCTTTTCAAGGACAGTACCTTCCACTTCGATAACATCGTTTTTAGACAAGGTATAAAACCTCCTTAATACTATTACAATTAAATTTTAAAAGGCTCTAATGCTTTTCTAATATCTGCATCAAGCAAATAAAGATTTTCATCAAGCTTCTTTTTTATATTATAATCTATTTCGTTAACAATTTGAACATGTTTTTTCTTTTTTTTCTTAGGTTTTTCTAATTTTCTTAGTTCACCATCAACCAAGTATAAAAATTCGTCATCAAGACCAAAAATTATAAAAGGTCGTCTTTTATCACGTCCACATTTAGAATATACAACTTGACCTTTGGTATACAACCTAATTCACCTCAATATAAAAATCTTAAAGTGTTAGTATCTCTGGTTCATTTTCTGTAATAAGCACAGTGTTTTCATAATGTGCCGATAAAGAACCATCTTTTGTAACAACTGTCCAGCCATCTTGAAGCACCTTTATATCTTTTGCTCCAACATTTACCATAGGCTCAATAGCTAAAGCCATACCTCTTATAAGCTTAGGACCTTTTTTGTTAAAAGGTCTGTAATTTGGTATTTGAGGGTCTTCGTGTAATTGTTTACCAATCCCGTGCCCTACATAATCTCTAACTACTGAAAATCCATTATCTTCAATATATTTTTGTATAGCAGCAGATATATCATATAGATAATATCCAACTTTTGCAAATTTTATGCCTTCAAAGAAAGACTTAGTAGTAACATCTATAAGCTTTTTAGCTTCATCAGATATGTTACCAACTGGAAAAGTTCTAGCTGCATCTGCGTGAAACCCATTTTTATAAGTTCCAACATCTATACTAATTATATCGCCTTCTTTAAGAAGAATATCTGAAGGTATCCCATGTATTAATTGATTATTAACCGATGCACATATGCTAGCAGGAAATCCGCCGTAACCTTTAAAAGAAGGTATTGCATCATTAGATTTAATAAAATCAAAAGCTATTTTGTCAAGCTCTTTTGTAGAAATACCAGGCTTAATATGTTTAGCTATAAGCTCTAAAACCTGTGCATTTATTTTTCCAGCTTCTCTCATAAGCTCTATATGCTTATCATTTTTTATTGTAATAGCCATTATTTAGCCCCTTCTAAAGCATCTATTAATTGTTTGCTTATTTCATCAATGTTACCAACACCGCTTATCTCTAAAAGGAGTCCTTTATTTTTGTAATAATCAATTATAGGTGATGTAGATGTATGGTAAACAGAAAGTCTGTTTTTAACAGTTTCTTCGTTATCATCTTTACGCTGAATAAGCTCAGAGCCACATTCACCACAAACGCCATCTTCTTTAGGTGGATTATATTTTATATGGTACATTTGACCACATTTAGGACAACCGCGTCTACCAACCATACGTTCAATAATAAGGTCATCATCAACGCTTATTAAAACAACTTTGTCGATATCACCAACAATAGAGCTAAGCCCTTCTGCTTGTTCTACGTTTCGTGGATATCCATCTAAAATAAATCCATTTTTACAATCCTCTTTTTTGATTCTGTTAGAAAGAAGCGTCGCTACAATCTCATCAGAAACAAGTTCACCAGCGTTCATTATATCAATGATTTTTAAGCCAAGTTCTGTTTTTTGGTTTATTTCATCTCTTAATAAATCACCAGTAGAAATATGAGCTATATCAAAATGCTTTGATAAAACTTTAGCCTGTGTACCTTTACCAGCACCAGGGCTTCCTATAAGTACAAGTTTCATATTTACCCTTCTTTCAAAATAACGTTTGCTATTTGGTTAATATAGAGAAAGTGCAACGCACTCCCTCCTACACCAAATTTATTAACCTAAAAAGCCTTTATAATTTCTCATTAAAAGCTGAGAATCAAGTTGTTTAACAATCTCTAATGCAACCCCTGTTACGATAAGGAGCGTTGTTCCTCCAAAGCCTACGTTTATTTTGAATATCCATTCAAATAAAACAGGAACGATGGCTATAAATGCATAGAAACAAGCACCTATTAAAGATATTTTGTTTACAACATTTTGTATAAAGTCTGATGTAGGTTTACCTGGTCTAATACCTGGTATAAAGCCTCCATTTTTCTTCATATTTTCTGCAACCTCGATAGGGTTGAAAGAAAATGATGTGTAGAAAGATGTAAAGCAAAAAATTAATATAATATATAATATAGCACCAATTGGGTTAGTTATATTTAAAATACGTACAACCTCTTGCAACCAACTAGGCGGTGTTTGCCAAAGTTGAGCAATAGTTTGAGGAAACTGCAATATAGAAATTGCAAAGATGATAGACATAACACCTGCAATGTTAACCTTAATAGGTATAAATGTAGATTGTCCACCATACATTTTTCTACCAACCATTTTTTTAGAGTATTGTACAGGTATTCTTCTTTCGCCATCTTGAACAAGAATAACAAAGGCAATAAGAAGTATAAATAACACAACAATTATACCTGCTTTTATATAAGCAGCTGCTCCACCACCTACTGTATCAACATATATAGTCATTACAGTTTGAGGTAAGCTAGCTAAGATATTTGCAAAGATAATAAAAGATGTACCATTGCCAATACCTTTTTCTGTAAGCCTTTCACCAAGCCACATAACAAATATAGTACCAGCTACCATAGATAATGCTGCCACAAAATATACCCAAGCATTTTGGTAAACAAAAGCACCTTTTAAAGATAAAATTTGCCCTATAGCTTGCATAAAAGCTAAAACAACTGCTAATACACGAGTATATTTATTAATTATTTTTCTACCTTGCTCGCCTTCTTTATTAAGTTGTTCAAGCCTAGGTATAGCAACTGTTAAAAGCTGCATAATAATAGATGACGTAATGTATGGTCCTATACCTAAAGCAAAGATTGTTCCAAAAGCACCACCAGTAATAATACTATATAATGTATTATTGGCATTTGTACTTAAATCTGCAATATTAATACCTGGAACTGTAATTTTAGTACCAATTCTTATAACTAAAATCATAAGAATCATAAAGATTATTCTTTTACGAAGCTCTGGTACCTTCCAAGCATTTTTAAAGGTTGAAAACATTAAATCACCTCAGTTTTTCCGCCTGCTGCTTCAATTTTTTCAATAGCTGATTTGCTAAATAAATTTACTTTTACAGTTATGTTTTTGCAAGTTAATTCGCCGTTACCAAGGATTTTAACGCCATCTCTAGGGTTACTTACTAAACCTTTAGATTTAAGAGCGTCTATATCAATAGTAGCACCATCTTCAAAAACATTTAAAAGGTTTACGTTAATAGCAACGATGTCTTTGTGGTTTCTACATTTAAACCCTCTTTTAGGTATTCTTCTGTAAAGAGGCATTTGTCCACCTTCAAAGCCTGGTCTTACGCCACCGCCAGAACGAGCGTTTTGCCCTTTGTGTCCTCTACCTGCAGTTTTACCATTACCAGAACCGTGTCCTCTACCTTTACGAAATACTTTACCTTTTGAACCTTCAGCTGGTCTTAATTCATTTAAATTCATTTAAGGGACACCTCCTTTTTTAGATTTCTTCAACTTTAACTAAGTGTTTAACTTGTTGAATCATACCTCTAATAGCAGCGTTATCTTCTTTAACAACAGAGCTATTAGTTTTTTTAAGGCCTAAAGCTTCAACAGTTTTTTTATGTTTAGGGATAGCACCAATTGTAGATTTAACTAAAGTAATTTTTAAACTCATTTTTATGCCCTCCTTAACCTAAAATTTCTTCAACTGTTTTACCACGAAGTCTAGCAACACGTTCAGGAGTTGTAACATTGTTTAACCCTTCAATAGTTGCATTAACAACGTTTTTCTTATTGTTAGAACCTAAAGATTTAGTTCTAATATTTCTGATACCTGCAAGCTCTAAAACCGCACGAGCAGGACCACCAGCGATAACACCAGTACCTTCTGGAGCTGGTTTTAATAACACAGTTGCACTACCAAATTTACCAATCATTTCGTGATAAATACTATCGTCTTTATTACGTTCTACATAAATAAGGTTTTTCATAGCATCTTCTTTGCCTTTTCTGATAGCATCTGGAATTTCCATAGCTTTACCAAGACCAACGCCAACGTGTCCGTTTTCGTCACCAACAACTACTAATGCTGCAAAACGGAAAGTACGACCACCTTTAACAACCTTAGTAACACGTTTAATAGTAACAACCTTATCTTTTAAATCAAGCGTATTCGCATTAATTTTGTTTCTCAAGATTTTCCCTCCTTACTAAAATTGTAAGCCAGCTTCTCTAGCTGCTTCGGCTAAAGCCATAACTTTTCCTTGATATATATAACCGCCACGGTCAAATACAACAGTATTGATACCTTTAGCGATAGCTTTTTTAGCAACCTCAGCACCAACAACTTTAGCTGCTTCAACGTCAGATGTTTTAGAAAGCTTACCTTTAATGTCCGCCTCCATAGTAGATGCAGAAACTATTGTATTGCCTACTGTATCATCTATAATTTGAGCATAGATGTGTTTATTGCTTCTAAATACCGCAAGTCTAGGTTTTTGTGCTGTACCACTTACTTTGTTACGGATTCTTAAGTGGCGTTTTTCTCTAGCTTCAGCACGTGATGGCTTTCTTATCATAGTGTTCTCACCCCTTTATTATTTTTTACCTGTTTTACCAACTTTACGTCTAATATGTTCAGTAGTATATTTAATACCTTTACCTTTGTAAGGTTCTGGTGGACGTTTAGCTCTGATTTCTGCAGCAAACTGTCCAACTTTTTCTTTGTCGATACCAGAAACGATGATTTTGTTGCTACCTTCAACAGTAGTAGTAACGCCTTCTGGGTCAACCATTTCAACCGGGTGAGAGTAACCTAAAGTAAGGTTTAATTTGTTACCAGATTTTGCAGCTCTGTAACCAACCCCGTTTATTTCAAGTTCTTTAGTGTAGCCTTGTGTAACACCTACAATCATATTGAAGATAAGTGTTCTTGTAAGACCGTGTAAAGATTTATATCTTTTTAAATCACTAGGTCTAGTAACAACTATTTCATTGTTTTCAACTGTGATAGTTAAATCGTCAACTAATTTACGAGTTAAAGTACCTTTAGCACCTTTAACAGTGATAACATTGCCTTCCTCAAGCTTAACCTCAACGCCAGCTGGGATAGCAATAGGTAATCTACCTATACGTGACATTTATTGCACCTCCTGTTTTTTTTATTACCAAACAAAAGCGATAATTTCTCCGCCAACACCAAGTTTTCTAGCTTCTTTATCAGTAACAATACCTTTGTTAGTAGAGATAATAGCAGTACCTAAACCACCTAAAACTCTAGGAAGCTCTTCTCTGTTAGCATAAACTCTAAGACCAGGCTTAGAAATTCTTTTAATACCAGAAATAACCTTTTCGTTTTTGTCTTTTCCATATTTTAACGTGATACGCATAGTTTTTTTCACGCCATCTTCGATTAATTCAAAACCTTGAACGTAACCTTCGTTTACTAAAATGTTAGCAATAGCTTCTTTCATTTTAGAAGAAGGTACATCAACTGTATTGTGTTTTGCAGTATTTGCATTTCTAATTCTTGTAAGCATATCTGCAATAGGATCACTCATTGACATTGTAAAAATCCTCCTTTCCCAAAATTACCAACTAGCTTTTTTTACTCCCGGGATTTGACCTTTGTAGGCTAATTCACGGAAACAAATACGACATATACCAAATTTTCTTAAATAACCATGTGGTCTACCGCAAATTCTACAACGAGTATAAGCTTGTGTTGAATGTTTTGGTTTTCTTTGTTGCTTCACGACCATAGATTTTTTAGCCATATTCTTGCTCCTCCCTTATTTTTTAAACGGCATACCGAATAATCTTAATAATTCTCTTGCTTCTTCATCAGTTTTAGCAGTAGTAACGAAAACGATATCCATACCTCTGATTTTATCGATTTTATCGTATCTAATTTCAGGGAACATAAGCTGTTCTTTAACACCTAAAGTGTAGTTACCTCTACCATCAAATGAGTTAGCACTAACACCACGGAAGTCACGTACACGAGGTAATGCTAAGTTTATTAATCTATTAGCAAAGCTGTACATTTTTTCGCCTCTAAGTGTAACTTTACAACCGATAGGCATACCTGCACGAAGTTTAAAAGCAGCGATAGATTTTTTAGCTTTAGTAACGATAGGTTTTTGACCTGCGATAATAGCTAAATCGTTAGCAGCGCTTTCAATAGCTTTAGCATTTTCTTTTGCCTCACCAAGACCCATATTGATAACTATTTTTTCAATTTTTGGAACTTCCATTTTATTTTTATATGAAAACTTTTTCATCATAGCATCAACTATTTCTTTTTCATAGTATTCTCTTAAAACGTTCACAGTAAAATGTACCTCCTTTCTTAATCAATAACTTCTCCAGTTTTTTTGATTATTCTCTTTTTAACTCTTTTACCATTTACTTCTTCAATTTTGTAGCCAAGTCTGCTAGCTTTACCATTGTGTAAGTACATTACGTTAGAAGCATCGATAGGAGCTTCTTTAGTAATGATACCGCCAGCTTGGTTCATAGCGTTAGGTTTTTGGTGTTTTTTAATTTGGTTAACACCTTCAACTACAACTTTGTTATTTTTTCTATCTACAAGAAGAACTTTGCCTTCTTTATCTTTATCTTTACCAGCAATAACAACTACCTTGTCGCCTCTTTTAATCTTCACAGTTACACCTCCTTATAATACTTCAGGTGCAAGAGATAATATTTTCATAAATTGTTTTTCTCTAAGCTCTCTAGCAACTGGTCCAAATATACGAGTACCTCTAGGGTTTTTGTCATCTTTAATGATAACAGCAGCGTTTTCATCAAATTTAATGTAAGAACCATCTGGTCTAGAAGCACCTTTAACAGTTCTAACAACAACAGCCTTAACAACGTCACCTTTTTTAACAACGCCACCAGGTGTTGCATCTTTAACAGTAGCAACGATAATGTCACCTATATTTGCATATCTTCTAGTTGAGCCACCTAATACTCTGATACATAATAATTCTTTAGCACCTGAGTTATCGGCAACAACTAATCTTGATTCTTGTTGTATCAATGTAGTTACCTCCTTTCATACAGGAACTATTTAGCTTTTTCTACGATATCTACAAGTCTCCATCTTTTATCTTTAGATAAAGGTCTTGTTTCCATAACTTTAACACGGTCACCAATTTTACATACATTATTTTCATCGTGAGCTTTTAATTTATAAGTAGTCTTCACAATTTTTTTGTATAATGGATGTCTAACATTGTTTTCTACAGCAACAACGATAGTTTTATCCATTTTGTCGCTTACAACTTTACCAATTCTTGTTTTACGAAGATTTCTTTCCATCAAGGGTACCTCCTTCCATTATACTAATTATATACCTTTTTGCTTTTGAGTGATTACAGTTTGAATACGAGCAATGTTTCTACGTACTTCTCTAATTCTAGCAGTATTATTTAATTGATTTGTAGCATTTTGAAATCTTAAATTAAATAATTCTTTTTTAGCAGAAACTAACTCACCGTTTAACTCTTCAGCAGATTTATTTTTAAGCTCTAATAAATAATCCTTAGTTTTCACTGTTATCACCTTCCATTTCTTGGTCAGCACGTGACACAATTTTACATTTAATAGGTAATTTGTGAATAGCAAGACGAAGAGCTTCACGAGCAACTTCTTCATTTACGCCAGCTATTTCAAACATAATTCTACCTGGTTTAACAACAGCTACCCAATATTCAGGTGAACCTTTACCAGAACCCATCCTTGTTTCAGCAGGTTTTTCAGTAATAGGTTTGTCTGGGAAAACTTTAATCCAAACTTTACCACCACGTTTGATGTATCTAGTCATAGCGATACGGGCAGCTTCTATTTGATTAGCAGTAATCCAGCTTGGTTCGCAAGCTTGAATACCAAATTCACCATAAGTAATCTTATTACCACGAGTAGCTTTACCTTTTAAACGTCCTCTAAATTGTTTACGTCTTTTAACTCTTTTAGGCATTAACATTACTCTTCACTCCCTTCCTTAGTAGCTTTTTGAGGAAGAACTTCTCCTTTGTAAATCCAAACTTTAACACCGATTTTACCGTAAGTAGTATCAGCTTCAGCAAAACCATAGTCTATATCTGCTCTTAAAGTTTGAAGAGGAATAGTACCTTCGTGATAGTGTTCAGTACGAGCCATTTCAGCACCGCCTAAACGTCCAGAACAAGCAGTTTTGATACCTTTAGCACCTAATCTCATTGTTCTTGTCATAGCTTGTTTCATAGCTCTTCTAAATGTTACACGGTTTTCTAATTGACGTGCAATATCTTCTGCTACTAATTGAGAATCAAGCTCTGGTTTTTTAATTTCTTCTATATTAATTAAAACTTTTTGAGTTGTCATTTTTTGAAGCTCGTTGCTTAAAGCTTGGATAGCTTCACCTTTTTTACCAATAACGTTACCTGGTTTAGCAGTGTGAATAGTTATTTTCACTTTAGCATTTTCGTTAGCTCCGTTTACTCTTTCTATTTGAATTTTAGAAACGCTAGAGTCTTTTAATTTATTTTTAATACAAGTTCTAAGTGCATTATCTTCTACTAAGTAATCTGCGTAGTTATGTTTATCTGCATACCATACAGAATCCCAGTCTTTGATAACGCCCACTCTTAAACCGTGTGGATTAACTTTTTGACCCATCGTGAACCTCCTTATCTTTCTTTAAGATATATTGAAATGTGAGCAGTACGTTTGTTAATTCTATAAGCTCTACCTTGAGCTCTAGGACGAATTCTTTTAAGAGTTGGCCCTTGATTAGCAACTACCTCATCAACATATAATTTATCAACATCAAAACCTAAGTTGTGTTCTGCATTAGCGATAGCAGATTTTAAAACTTTCTCGATAAGCTCAGCAGCATATCTTGGTGAGTAAGCAAGAATTGCTAAAGCCTCTGTAACATTTTTACCTTTAATTTGGTCTAAAACTATTCTAGCTTTAGTGTTAGAAATTCTAGCATAATTGTGGTGAGCTTCTGCTCTTTGTCTTTTAAGTTCTCTTGTAGCTTCGTTTCTAACTTTTCTTTTAAACTTACTTCTGCTTTTAATCTGTTCAGACATTAAATTAACCTCCTTCCAAATCGATTAACGTACTTTTGATTTTTTCTCTGCGTCTTTTCCGTGTCCTCTATAAGTTCTAGTTAAAGCGAACTCTCCTAATTTATGTCCAACCATATCTTCAGTAATGTATACAGGCACATGTTTTCTACCATCGTGAACAGCGATTGTGTGACCAATCATTTCTGGGAAAATAGTAGAACGACGAGACCAAGTTTTAATAACGTTTTTTGTATTAGCAGCATTTTGAGCATCTACCTTTTTAAGAAGGTGTGCATCACAAAATGGTCCTTTTTTAAGCGATCTAGCCATCTAAACAGCCCTCCTTTTATTTATTTCTACCACGGATAATATATTTGTTACTTGCTTTATGTTTCTTTCTAGTTTTGTAACCAAGAGCTGGTTTACCCCAAGGAGTACAAGGAGATGGTCTACCGATAGGTGCTCTACCTTCACCACCACCGTGAGGGTGATCATTAGGGTTCATAACAGAACCACGAACAGTAGGGCGGATACCCATATGACGTTTTTTACCAGCTTTACCTATGTTGATAAGCTCGTGGTCAATGTTACCAACTTGACCGATAGTAGCTCTACAATCGATAGGTAATAATCTCATTTCACCAGAAGGAAGTCTAACTGTAGCATATTTACCTTCTTTAGCCATTAATTGAGCAACGTTACCAGCAGCACGAACTAATTGTCCACCTGCACCTGGTTTCATTTCAATATTGTGGATTTCAGAACCAACAGGGATATTTCTCATAGGTAATGCATTACCAACTCTGATTTCTGCATCAGGACCGTTTGATAAGATATCACCAACTTTTAAGCCGTTAGGTGCAATGATGTAAGATTTAACACCATCTGCATAACAGATTAAAGCAATGTTAGATGTTCTGTTTGGGTCATATTCGATAGCAACAACTTTAGCGTTGATACCGTCTTTATTTCTTTTAAAGTCAATAATTCTGTATTTTTTCTTGTGTCCACCACCGTGATGACGAACAGTTATTTTACCCTGATTATTACGCCCAGAAGTTTTTTTGATGTGAACAACTAAGCTTTTTTCAGGAGTTTTTTTAGTAATTTCTGAGAAGTCAGAAACAGTCATCTGTCTTCTTGAAGGTGTATAAGGTTTAAATCTCTTAATACCCATTAATTACACTCCTTTCGATTTTCCTTTACAACGTTTCCGTGTGTTTCATCAATTTAAAACATCAATTAATTAATTATACTACATTCCTTGGAAGATTTCAATATCTTTGCTATCTTCTTTTAATGTAACTATAGCTTTTTTTCTATTGTTAGTTTTACCAAAAGTATAACCACGTCTTTTAGTTTTACCTGTTAAATTCATAGTGTTTACTGAATCTACTTTAACACCATCAAACATTTTTTCTACAGCTTGTTTGATTTGGATTTTAGTAGCTTCTGGGTGTACATAAAAAGCATATTTTCTATCAGCCATAAGACCCATACTTTTTTCAGTAACAACAGGTTTTAAAATAACGTCATAGTATTTAATATCAGCCATTATTTGTACACCTCCTCAAGTTTAGCTAAAGCTTCTTTTGTAACAACAAAGCTTTCATATTTTAAGATGTCATATACATTGATTGTATTAACACCAGCAGTTTTAACATTAGGTATGTTTCTTGTAGATAATACTACATTTTTGTTGTTTTCTTCTAAAACAACTAAACCTTTGTTTACATTTATATTGTTAAGAACTTTTTGCATTTCTTTAGTTTTAATTTCGTTTAATTTAAGCTCATCTAAAACAACAAATTTTTCATTGTTTACTTTAGTAGTAAGAGCAGATTTAAGAGCTAATCTTTTAACTTTTTTGTTTAATTTAAAAGAGAAATCTCTTGGTTTTGGAGCGAATACAACGCCACCGCCAGTCCATTGAGGAGAACGAATAGAACCTTGTCTAGCACGACCAGTACCTTTTTGTCTCCAAGGTTTTCTACCACCACCACGAACTTCTGCACGAGTTTTAGCACTTTTAGTACCTTGTCTTTGGTTAGCTAAGTATTGAACAACAGCTTGATGCATAACGTGTTCGTTTACTTCAACACCAAAAATATTTTCATTTAAATCGATAGAGCCTACTTCGCTTCCGCTCATATTTAAAACTTTAACAGTTATTGCCATTTGGTTTTCCTCCTTTCGTAAAGATTAATTAAGCCTTTACGCTTTCTTTAATAACAAGAATTGAACCTTTGTTGCCAGGTACTGCACCTTTTACAAGAAGTAAATTTTTATCAGCATCTACTCTAACAACCTCAAGGTTTTGAATAGTAACATTTTCTGCACCCATATGACCTGGCATTTTTTTACCTTTTTTAACTTTACCAGGAGTTGTAGCAGAAGATAATGAACCAACACCTCTGTGGTATTTAGAACCGTGAGCCATAGGACCTCTATGTTGGTTATGTCTTTTGATTGCACCTTGGAAACCTTTTCCTTTAGATACACCGCTTACATCAATTTTATCACCAGCTGCAAATATATCTGCTTTAATTAAAGCGCCTAATTCATATTCGCTAGCATTTTCAAATTTGAATTCTTTTAATAATTTAGTAGCAGCAACGCCTGCTTTTTCAAAGTGACCTTTAGCTGGTTTGTTAACTTTGCTTTCTTTAACTTCACCAAAGCCCACTTGGATAGCTTCATAGCCATCATTTTCCATTGTTTTCTTTTGAGTAACAACACAAGGACCTGCTTCTAAAACAGTAACAGGAATAAGAATACCGTTTTCAGCAAAAATTTGTGTCATACCGATTTTTTTAGCAATAATGCCTTTTTTCATAATTAAATTGCACCTCCGTAGTCTACAGCGGATTACCCAATAATATTTTGAGCAATCATTCTAGGCAAATATAAGGCGAACTTATATAAACCAATTTTGGACTAATTACATTTGTAATTATTATTTACGTTATAACCATAACTACTGTTTGTTAAACAAGCAGTAACGCTATTTACTTATATAAACAGCAATATTGATATTTATTACTAAAAATTATAACATTTTTAAAGTAATATCAACACCAGCTGGTAAATCAAGACGGCTTAAGCTATCCATAGTTTTTTGAGTTGGCATTGAAATATCAATCAATCTTTTATGAGTTCTAAGCTCAAATTGTTCTCTAGAATCTTTGTACTTATGAACCGCTCTTAAGATAGTAACCACTTCTTTTTTAGTAGGAAGTGGAATAGGGCCACTTACTTGAGCACCTGTTTTTTTAGCAGTTTCAATAATTTGTACAGCAGATTGGTCGATTAACTTATGGTCATAAGCTTTAAGACTGATTCTAAGCTTTTGATTAGCCATAAAAAAAGTCCCCTCCTTTTCGCACTTTAGTTTTTTAGTACGACAAGCGGTGACTGCACACATCAATACAATAGGCATACTATACCTATCAAGCATATTACAAGCACACTTTTGCATAGCTATGCAAGGTGAAAGTAAAAATGCTTACAAATATTCGATATACACAGTGACTTGTCGCCCGGTTTCTTGAACTGGACATCGCTCCATAGAAAAACTTACTAACAATAGTAACAACCTTCTATATCATCGCTCTTATGTCACAACAAATGTATTATAGCATATACTAAATACAATTGCAAGCATTTTTTTAACTTTTTTAATTAAAACTTTAAATTTAGTTAAAATATTAAATGAAATTTATAATTTATTAAAATTCTCTATTAAAATGTTCTATCCTAATAACTTCTTTTAATAGTTCATCTTCTTCTAATATATTTTTAATTTTATTAAAGTCACTTTTTTCTAGTATACATACATCATAACTATCTGAATCAATATCAATAATAGTAAAAATGTATCCAAAAGCTTCTAATTTATTATATATTTTAGGACTTACTGTTCCTATATAATCTTTATCTTCATCATATTCTATATCATCTAAAGTTATATTTATTTTTTGATTTTCTAGTAAACCTTCTACACACTCTATATAATTTTCAACATATTCTTTATAGTCTGCAGAAAAACTAGGCTCTTCTAAAAAATCTTTTTGATATTTAATATTTAAAATATCTTTATACTCTTTTTTAGTTAAAAAGTTATCTTCTTCTTTGTAATTTTCTTCATCTAAGTCTAGTAAAACTTGGTCTCCATTAGAACCTTGTAAGCAAATAAGTAAAATAATATCCCAAATGTATTCTATTTCACTTTTACTTTTTTCTTTATTTTTTAAAACGCTTAATATTATGTTAGTATTTTTTAATATTTGATCTTTTATTTTACTATTTTTTGATATTATTTTTACTATTTCTAATATTTTATCTTCAATTCCCATATAAACTCTCCTGTAAATTAATAGTATATATTATAAACTTAACTAATTTTTAAATATATATTAAAATATAAAAATTCGTATTATTAATGTATATATTATCATAACTATAATTTTGTTGTCAATATTTTCATATTAATTTATAGTATTAATTTTATGTAAAGTATTACTATGATTTTTATAGTTTCTTGTTTATATTTGTAAGTAGGTATTTCTTATAAAATAGATAATATTTTTTATATATTAAAAGCGTAGGATTAACCTACGCTGTTTTTAAAAGCAAAGCTTTTAAAAAATTTATTTTTTATATTGGCAACTAGAGCAATTGCTATTACAGCCACAGCATTTTCCGTTTTTCTTATCTTTTACAATTTTTACAACAGCAAGTATAAAAAGTACTGCTATTATACCAAAAATAATAAATGTTCCCAACATATCACCTTCTTAAAAATTAATATTTACTTTTTCTAAACGCCATATAAAGTGCAAATAATATAACAACAATAGCTAATATAGCTCCAAATCCAAAGCTTGAGCCTAAGAAAATGACATTACCTAATTGGTAAATAACAAATGCCACCAAATAAGCAAGGAGAGTTTGATATCCTATAGTAATAAATGTCCATTTCCAATTGCCCATTTCTCTTTTAATAGCACCAATAGCAGCAAAACAAGGAGCACATAACATATTAAAGGCTACAAAAGAATAAGCACTAACTGTTGTAAACAGGCTAGATATTTGAGCTATTAAGCCTGCATCACCTTCTGCAACCTCACCTAAGCCAAGTAAAACACCGTAAGTAGAAACAAGTTGTTCTTTAGCTACAAGCCCATTTATTGTAGCAACAGCAGCTCTCCAGTCGTTAAATCCTAAAGGAGCAAAAACAGGAGCTATGATTTTACCAATACTAGCAAGGATACTATCTTCTACCTCTACCATAGATAAACTAAAACTAAATCTACTTAAGAACCATAATATTACAGAAGATGCAAAAATAATAGTCCCTGCTTTTTTAATAAATGATTTTCCTCTATCCCAAGTATGCCTTAAAACTGTTTTAGCAGAAGGTATATGGTAAGCTGGAAGCTCCATAATAAAAGGAGAATCGTCACCTTTAAAAGCTTTTAACTTTTTAAGTATTAAGCCAGATAACAAAGCCATAGCTATCCCTAAAAAGTATATAGATGGCCCAATTAAAGAATTATCAGGAAATAATGCTGCTCCAAATAAAGCTATAACAGGTAATTTAGCACCACAAGGTATAAATGTTGTAACCATAACTGTTATTTTTCTATCACGGTTGTTTTCTATAGTTCTTGATGCCATAATACCAGGAACCCCACAACCTGTGCTTATAAGCATAGGTATAAAAGATTTTCCAGATAAACCTGCTCTTCTAAAAATTCTATCCATAATAAAAGCAATTCTAGACATATATCCACAGTCTTCTAATATAGATAATAAGAAGAATAAAATAAGCATTTGAGGCACAAAGCCTAATACAGCACCAACCCCACCAACTATACCATCTATAACAAGGCTATGTAACCAATCTGCAACACCTATGCTTTCTAAAGCCCCTCCTACAATGTTTGTAACGTAAGTTCCAAAGAACACATCGTTAGTCCAATCTGTAAGCATAGAACCTAAAGTTGTTACCGATATATAATATACAAGATACATAATACCGAAAAAGATAGGCAGAGCTAAATATTTATTAGTTAATATTTTATCTATATTGTTAGACTTATCTTTCTCTATATCTTGTTTTTTAACCATAATTTGATTTACTAAATTTGTAACATAACTATATCTTTCATTTATTATTATACTTTCTGTTTCATCATCAAATTCAGCTTCTACATCATTTATTATAGCATCTATTTTTTCTTTTTCCTGATTAGATAAATTAATCTTTTCTAAAACTTTATTATCTTTTTCAAATATTTTAATGCTATACCATCTTTTTTTATCATTTATGGTTATAATGCTTTCTATTTCTCTGATGGCTTTTTCTAATCTAGGAGTAAATACATATAGCTTTTTATTTTCTTCATTTACTCTTTTTATAGCATTGTCAACAAGAGATTTTAAGCCTTCACCTTTTAAGGCAGATGTTTCTATCACAGGGCAACCCATAATATTTTCTAGCTTTTTAACATCTATTATTTCACCCTTTTTTCTAACGATATCCATCATATTAAGGGCAATGATAATTGGTATGCCCATTTCTAAAACCTGTGTAGTAAGATATAAGTTTCTTTCTATATTAGATGCATCTACTATATTAATTATAACATCGGGTTTTTCGTTTATAATATAATCTCTAGTTATAACTTCTTCTAATGTATAAGGAGATAAAGAATATATACCTGGTAAATCTATAATCCTTACGTCTTTATTATATTTTAAATTACCTTCTTTTTTTTCTACGGTAACCCCAGGCCAGTTACCAACATATTGAAGGCTACCTGTAAGGTTGTTAAACATAGTTGTCTTGCCACAGTTAGGGTTACCTACCAAAGCAATCTTTAAAGCCATTTTATTCACACTCCTCAACCAATATTATGTTTGCATCAGCTTTTCTTATGGTAAGCTCATATCCACGGATAGATATTTCTATAGGGTCACCTAGAGGAGCTGTTTTTCTTATAAAGATATTTGCACCTTTTGTAATGCCCATATCCATAATACGTCTTTTTATAGCCCCTTCTCCGCATACTTTCATAACTTTTACATTTTTTCCAACTTTTATTTTACCAAGCTCTTTCATAGAAATACTCCTTTTAACTTATACATCTTTATTAGTCATTGCTAACTTTATTTTACGCTCCCTAACAAATTTTGTCAAGATTTTTTATATTATTTTTAACATTATGAAATTTTTCCATTAATAAAAGTAATATTAATATTCTATTGACAATTATTATTAATTATTATATAATGAACATTGTTCATAGGAGGTGTCTTTTTGGAACTACATAATTTAATATTAAAAACAAGTAAAGCTCTTGCCCTTAAAAATGGGGTTCATACATTAAATATACGCCTTGTGGCTAAAGAATGCAACATTTCTGTTGGCTCTATATATAATTACTTTCCATCTAAGGAAGATTTAATAACAGCTACGGTTGAAAGCATCTGGCAAGATATATTTAAGCTAGATGATAACCTCTTATGCTTTGATGATTTTGTATCTTGCATAAAATGGTTTTTTAATGCTATATACGAAAGCGCTAAAATATATCCTAATTTTTTTTCTAACCATTCTTTAGCTATATCTAATACACAAAAAGATAAAGGCATAAAAATAATGAATAATTTTATGCTTAACCTAAAGAAAATTTTTTTACAATCTTTAAATAATGATAAAAATATAAGAAAAAATGTATTTAATGAAGATTTAACCCCAGATATATTTATAGACTATGTATTTTCTTTAATGTTACAATCTCTTTCTAAAAACAAAGGCTATAAATCTTTATTAAAATTTATAGAAAATACTATCTATTAAGGAGGTTTTAAAATGAAAGTAAAAAAACATAATCTTTTATTATTAGCTAGCATTGTTTGGCTGATAGCTGGGTTTAATGTACTGAATATTGGCATTAAAAGCTATAAAGGATATGTAAATATAATTAACATACCCTTATCTATTTTAGTGTTTTTTATGTTTTGGCTTATGATATTTAAAAAACTTGTAGTTAAGCATACCTTTAGAATAACAAATCTTGATGATATACCTCATTTTTTCTTAAATTTTTTTGATAAAAAATCATTTTTAATTATGTTTTTTATGATATTTTTAGGTATTTGCTTAAGATTATTTCATTTAGCACCTATGGTTTTTATTGCCATTTTTTATACAGGGCTTGGATTTAGCCTATTTTTAGCTGGTATATTATTTTTATTTAATTATTTAAACTATAAATCAAAAAGGAGTATTTTAAAATGAAAAAATTAATCAATCTTTCTTTTGTTTATTTTATTTTAGCTATGATAGCAGGTGTATTTTATAGAGAATTTACAAAATTTCTAAACTTTACTGATAAAACAACTCTATCTGTAATACATAGTCATTTATTAACTTTAGGCACATTTATGTTTTTTATATTAGCCTTATTTTCTATAAATACAAACCTGTTAGAGCATAAAAAGTTTAATACATTTTTAAAAGTTTATAACATATCTTTACCTCTTATGGTAATAACAATGGTTATCCGCGGTGTTTTACAAGTTTTAGGCATAAATTTATTTTCTGCTCTTAATGCCTCTATATCTGGCATTTCAGGCATAGCTCATATTTTAATGCTTATATCTTTTCTTATGTTATTTTCTGTTTTAAGAAAAATAGAGAAAACTTGTTAATTTATATCTTATAAAAATAATATACAATATCCTTGAAAAGTTAAATATTATATGTTATTATAATATTTAATTAATATTATAAGGGAGGTGTTTTGGTGAAAATACAAGAATCTGGCGAAAATTATCTAGAGACTATCCTTATATTACAAAAAAGAAATGGTATAGCTCGTTCTGTAGATATAGCTAATGAGCTTAATTTTTCACGTGCTAGCGTTAGCAGAGCAATGTCTTTGTTAAAAGAGCTAGGGCATATAGAAATAGGTAATATAAATCAAATAGTATTAACAGATACAGGACGAGAAATTGCAGAGAAAATATATGAAAAGCACTGTATATTAAAAGATTTTTTAACTACTATAGGTGTAGATAAAGAGATAGCATCAGAAGATGCTTGTAAAATGGAACATATAATAAGCGAGCAAACTTTTGATTGCTTAAAAACTTTACTTGATAAATTAAAAAAAGGGTAAGCTAAAACTTACCTTTTTTTATATCCTAATATTGATTTTAATAATTTTAAATTAATGTCATTTTTATATCTAATGTTTATATCATAAAGGTTTGTAGCCTTTAAAACTCCTTTTCTATGTGTAAATAAATTGTAGCTATATCTTCCGTGATATACCCCTATACCGCTATAGCCTCTGCCACCAAAAGGTATATTGTGGTTTGCAACTTGTAAGATAGTGTCGTTTACACAAACAGTTCCACAAGGTATATTTTTTATTAAGGTATCTGAAAATATTTTTTTTGTTGAAAATATATACATAGCTAAAGGGTTTTTGTTTTTTTCTATTATGTTATATAATTCTTCTATATTTTCATATGTAAGTATAGGCATTAAAGGAGCAAATATTTCTTCCTTCATAATAATATGCTCAAAAGATGGTGGTTCTACATATGTAGGTTCGATTTTTAATGTTTTTTCATCATATTTTCCACCATATATAACCTTTGTACCTTCTAATAGGTTTAAAACTCTATTAAAGTTTTTTTCATTTATTATCTTAGAATAGTTTTCATTGTTTAAAGGCTCTTTGCCCCAAAATTTTTCTGTATAGAAAATTATTTTTTCTATCAAAGCATCTTTTACATCTTTATGGATTAATAAATAATCTGGAGAAATGCAAGTTTGCCCTGCATTTAATGTTTTCCCCCAAACTATACGCTTTGCTGTTTTATCTAAATCTATATTTTTATCTACTATACAAGGGCTTTTTCCCCCTAGCTCTAAAGCAACAGGAGTTAAGCTCTTGCTTGCTCTGTTCATTATTACCTTACCTACGTTGGTGCTACCTGTAAAAAATATAAAATCTACCTGGTTATCTATAACATTTTCTACTATATCTTTATCACCTAATAAAACTTCACAGTAGTTTTTATCAAATGTTTCATCTATTATATTTTTTAATACATTAGATGTATTAATGCTGTATTCTGAAGGTTTTATTATGGCACAGTTACCTGATGCTATTGCACCTATAAAAGGAGAGATAGCTAGCAGGAAAGGATAATTCCAAGGAGATATTATAAGACAAACTCCATAAGGTTCTTTTATCTCATAGCTTTTGTATCCCATATATAGCTTTGATGTTTTTTTACTTTTTACTTTTGATAGTTTTTTTATATTTTTTGTAAAATAATCTATTTCTTGTAAAACTGGTAAAATCTCTGCCATATATGTAGTATTTTCGTTACGGTTTAAATCCTTTTTTATAGCTAATATAATATCTTCTTCATATTTAATTACATTTTCCTTTAATTTATTTAGCATTTTTATTCTAAAATCTATATTTTTAGTTATACCCGTTTTAAATAAATGCCTTTTTATTTCTATATTATTTTTATACATTTTCTTTACCCATCATTTTACTTTCTAAGGTTTTTATCTTCATAAAATAAGCAGGTACAACAATTAATGCACCACCTGCCCAAGCAGCAGGACAAGCAAGACATATAGCTAGATAACCTATAGCTTTTACAAAACCAACAGCAACAACAACCCTTCCTACAAGCTCAACAATGCTTGCAACCATAGGAAAAACAGTATCTCCCATACCTTGTATAGAGCTTCTGTATAATATTAAAAGCATAAGAGGTATAAAGAAAGAACAAGCCCATATTAAATAAAGCTGTACATTTTCCGTAACTGCCATCTTATCTGCACCTTCTGATATAAACATATTAATAAGAGGTACGTTAAATACATATATAATAGCACTACATATTAAAGCTAAAACTATACCTATTATAGTCATTTTTTTCATACCTTCTTTTATTCTATCAAACCTACCTGCACCAAGGTTTTGTCCTGTATATGTAGTTCCTGCAATCCCAAGGGTAGAGAAAGGCTGTATAGCAAGTTGTTCTATCCTACAGCAAACAGTATAGCTTGCAACAGCTATAGTCCCTAAGCTGTTTACTGCACTTTGTAATAATATGCTACCAATAGCTATAACAGAATATTGAAATGCCATAGGGCAACCAATGCTTAAAAGCAAGTTAGCAGATTTTTGGTTGTAATAAAAATCTTCTCTTGTCATTTTTAAAATTTCAAACTTTTTATACATATAAAAAACACATAATAAAGCAGATGTTCCTTGAGAAATAACAGTTGCTAAAGCTGCCCCTGCAACACCCATATTAAATGATAATATAAATACTAAGTCTAGCACAATATTTAAAAATGATGCTATAATAAGAAAATATAAAGGTGTTTTGCTATCACCTAAAGCTCTTAATATACTAGCTGTCATATTATAAGCCATATTAGTAAATAAACCTAATAAAATTATTATCATATAATTATAAGCATATTCAAATATATCATCTGGTGTTTTTGTTATCCTTAACAAAGGTGCCAACCCTAATGTTGATATCAATGTTAAAATAATAGCAACTGCTATAGTAAGATACCCGCTCATAGCCACAAAATGTCTTACTCTTTTAGGGTCGTTAGCTCCAAAGCCTTGTGCTATAGGAACAGCAAAACCGCTTGTCATACCCATAGCAAAGCCTAGTATAAAAAAGTTTATAGCCCCTGTAGAGCCTACCCCTGCTAAAGCCTCTGTCCCAACATATTTACCAACTATTATTGTATCTACCATACTATATAACTGTTGAAATATATTACCTATTAAAAGTGGTATAATAAATTTTATAACAAGCTTTGTAGGATTTCCTACTGTCATATCATTCGTCATTTTCTTAATCCTCACTAAAAAATTCATTATAAAGTTTCTTTAATGTTTCTAAAACGCTAGAACAAGTATAATTAGCCACCTTTTTAACATCTTTATGAGCTTCTTCCATAGCATAGCTATATTTAGCGTCTGAAAGCATCTCTATATCGTTAAAGTTATCCCCAAAGGCAACTGTTTCTTCGCTAGTAACATTTATAACATCTTGTAATATTTTTATAGCATTACCTTTATGTGTGTTAATATCCATAAAATCGTACCACATATGTCCAGATGTAGTATGCTTAAATTTATCGCCAAAATCTTTTGCAAAATAGTTTATTAAATCATCGTTTATGCCATCTTCATTAAATAGTGATATTTTTAATATATCTTGGTCTATTTCATCAAAAGACTTTATATATGTAACGCTGTTTTGCACTTCATTTCCTATTAGTTTTTCAAAATCTTTACGTTTTGGCATAACATAGGTAGTATGTTCTCCACAAATAAAAAGCTCTGTACCTTCTTTATCTAATATTTTTTTAGATAAAGATAAGGCTAAATCTAAATCTAATTTAGCCTTATGTAAAACTTTATCATTATATAATATTATTGCACCGTTTTCTGCTATATATCCTATTTTATCTTTCACAGGCTCAAATATTTGTATTAAATTGTAAAGTTGCCTACCACTTGTTGGAAAAAACAAAACACCTTTTTCATAAAATTTTTCTATTAATTCAAAAATTTCTGGTTCTATAGGGCTTTTATAGTCTTTAACTAGTGTGCCATCTATATCACAAACAATTAATTTTATCATTTTTATCTCCTTTATAGTGTTTTAGCACGATTTTCTATATTTTTATTAAAATTTAATACTTTATGCTCATAGTCTTTATCCATAAAGCTAGATGTTATCATAAAATCTGCTGAAGATTTATTGTTAGCTATAGGTATATCATAAACTTGAGCTATACGAAGAAGAGCCTTAACATCTGGGTCGTGAGGTTGAGCAGTTAATGGGTCTGAAAAGAACACAATAAAGTCTATAACACCTTCTACAATTTTAGCGCCTATTTGTTGGTCGCCTCCTAAAGGTCCGCTGTTATATCCTTTCACCTTAAGGCCTGTGTTATCTGTTATCATTCTAGATGTTGTACCTGTGCCATAAAGTTTATGATTTTCTAATATATTTTTATATTTTTTACACCATTCTATAAGTTCTCTTTTTTTGTTATCGTGAGCTATAAGAGCTATATTTTTTTCTTTTTTTATAGTTAATGTAATATATTCATCTGTCATAAAAGCACCTCTTATTCTGTACCTATTAATTTATTTTTGCAATAATATTTAAAATCATTTTCATCTATATTTCTTAAAACTTTACAAGGGTTGCCAACAGCCACAACGTTTGCAGGTATATCCTTAGTAACAACGCTACAAGCTCCTATAACGCTGTTTTCTCCTATGGTAATCCCAGGCAGAACAACGCTGTTAGCTCCTATCCAAACATTATTTCCTATTTTTACAGGCAAGTTATATTGCCCCTTTTTTTCTCTCAATGTAGGGCTTATAGGGTGAGTTCCACTAGCTATAACTACATTAGGGGCAAACATAACATTATCTCCTACAAATATATCTGTATCATCTACTAATGTTAAGTTAAAGTTAGCATATACTCCATTACCAAAATAAACATTTTTGCCACCCCAGTTAGCTCTTAAGGGTGGCTCTATGTAACAATCTTCGCCTATGCTAGCAAACATTTTCTTTAATAGTTCTTGTCTTTTTTCTGTTTGTAATGGTCTAGTCTGATTAAAATCGTATAAAAGCTCCAAACATTTTAATTGTTCGCTAACAAGCTCTTCATTATCTGAAAAATATATTTCTCCATTTTTCATTCTTAATTTTATTTCATCTAAATCCATAAAAACCTCTATATATATTTATATATTTATATATTTATATATTTATATATTAAAAAACTATAAAATAAACTGAAACTATAATTGTAAATAAAGCTACTATAACTTTAAATACTGTAAAATTTATTTTTTTGAAATAAGCAAGTAAACCAGCTAATAAAGGTATAAGACCTATTACTATAGATATTATTCTTTGTGCTGTAAAATTACTTGGTAATGATGTAAAAGATATAACCCCTACGCATAATGCTAATATAACCATTAAGCCTGATGCTTTTACCTGTAATTTATGGTTTTTTGCATAAAACATTCCTACTAACCCTAATATAAGTAACGCTATAATAAGATAATATATTAAAGCGATTTCGAACATAATAATTCCTCCTTTTCCTATACTAGCAAACATTTTTAAATTTATATTTTTGTTAAAATAATATAAATTTTATAATTGTTTTAACTGTTTACTATCATATATTTTTATAATAAAAGTATATGCTTACTATTAACTTAATTTTATATTACTATATTTTTGTATAAAAATCAATATATTTTTATAAAATCAATTTTTTGAATACTTTGTATTCAAAAACAGGTACTCCTAAAATTTATTTAATTAAAATTTAATACAAAAAACCGTATATAAATTTTAACTAAATAAATTAAATCGTATCTTAATTGCAATAAATCAATTTTTTGAACACTTTGTATCAAAAAACAGGCACTCCTATAATCTTTCTTCATTAATTTTAATACAAAATCAGTATATAAATTTTAACTAAATAAATTAAGTCGTATCTTAATTGCAATAATAAAATATTATAAGGCTATAAACATATGTTTATAGCCTTATAATATTTAGTCTTGTGAATATAAATGACAAGCTGTATGATGGCCATCGCCATAGTCTTTCCAAACAGGAGCTTGTTCTTTACAAATATCCATACATTTAGGACATCTAGTGTGGAATTTACAACCTTTTGGTGGGTTAGAAGCTGAAGGTATATCACCTTCTAATATAATTCTATTCATTTTTTTATCTGGGTCTGGTATAGGTACTGCACTAAGAAGTGCTTCTGTATAAGGGTGTTTAGGATTTGCAAATATTTGTTCTTTTGTAGCTAGCTCTACTAAACTACCTAAATACATAACCCCTACCATATCTGCTAAATATTCTACAACAGATAAATCGTGAGATATAAAAAGATATGTTAAACCATTTTTAGTTTGTAAATCTTTCATAAGGTTTATAACTTGTGCTTGTATAGAAACATCAAGAGCAGAAACAGGCTCATCTGCTATAACAAGCTCAGGACGGAGAGCTAAAGCTCTAGCTATACATATCCTTTGTCTTTGTCCACCTGAAAACTCGTGTGGGTATCTATCTATATAGTATCTTCTAAGACCACATTCTTCCATAACTTGTAATATATAGTCTTTAAGCCTATCTTTTTCTACAAGCTTATGCTCACGAACAGCCTCTCCTATTATTTCACCAACAGGCATACGAGGGTTTAATGATGAATATGGGTCTTGGAATATCATTTGTACCTTTGGTCTTAAAGCTTTTAAGTCTTTTTTATTTAAAGAAAATATATCTTTTCCGTTTAAAAGAGCTTGACCAGATGTAGGCTCTACAAGGCGCATTAATGTTCTACCTATTGTAGTTTTACCACAGCCAGATTCACCAACAAGGCCAAAAGTTTGCCCTTTTTTTATAGTAAATGATACGCCATCAACAGAACGAACTTGCCCAACAGTTTTTTGTAAAACACCTGCTTTTATAGGATAATGTTTTACAAGGTTTTTAACATCTAGTAAAATTCTATCTTTGTCTTTATCCATATTATATTAACCCTCCTTTCTTTCGTTATATAAATGACAAGTAACTTTATGTGTATCTGAAATATCTGTTACATCAGGGTATACGCTATCGCAAATATCCATACAGTTTTCACATCTGTTTTTAAAGAAACAGCCAGGAGGCATATTTATAGGGTTTGGCACTGCCCCTGGGATAGAATATAACCTTTCTGTACCTTCTTTTAAAACAGGACGAGATTTTAAAAGACCTTTTGTATAAGGGTGTTTAGGATTTTTAAATATTTCCTTAACATCACCTTTTTCTACAACACGGCCTGCATACATTATAACAACATAATCTGCCATTTCTGCAACAACGCCTAAATCGTGTGTTATAAGCATAATAGATGCATTTATTCTATTTTTTAAATCACGAAGTAAATCTAAAATTTGTGCTTGTATAGTAACATCAAGAGCTGTTGTAGGCTCATCTGCAACGATAAATTTTGGGCCACAAGCTAAAGACATAGCTATAACAACCCTTTGACGCATACCACCTGATAACTCGTGAGGATAGCTTTTATATATTTCTTCAACACGAGAAATACCTACCGCCTTTAAAAGCTCAAGAGTTCTTTGTTTTCTGCCTTCTTTTGTTTCGTTTTTATCGTGATAAAAAATTACTTCTTCTATTTGGTCACCTATAGTAAATATAGGGTTTAAGCTTGTCATAGGCTCTTGGAATATCATAGATATTTCCCCACCTCTTATTTTGCTATGAAGCTTTTGAGGTAGCTTTGCAAGGTTTACAGTTTTTCCAAGCTCCTTGCTGTTATATCTAATTTCACCACCTGCTATCTGCCCATAAGGTCCTGGTAAAAGCCCCATAAGAGATAAGCTAGTAACAGATTTTCCACAGCCAGATTCACCAACAACCCCAACTGTTTTACCTACAGGCACATTAAATGATACACCATCAACAGATTTTACAGTACCTGCATCTGTATAGAAATATGTTTGTAAATTATCAAACTCTATTAAGTTTTCAGGGTTTTTCATTTCTGTAACATATTCACTTTCAGGTACATTTTTTCTATGTTTTTGTTTTGTATATTCTTTAAACTTTTGTTTGTTAAACTTTTTTATTTCTTTTTCTCTTTGTTTAAACTCTTTTTTACTTAAAGCCATCTTTTACACCTACCTTTTCATTTTAGGGTCAAAGGCATCTCTTAGACCATCACCAACAAAGTTAAATGCCATTACAAGAAGTAAAATAGCAATACCTGGTGGCAACCATATATTAACATAGTTTTGCATAATAACAGAGTTAGTAACAGCGTTAACCATATTACCCCAAGAAGCATAAGGGAAAGATAAACCAACGCCTAAGAAGCTTAATGTAGACTCTGTTAAGATAACGCTACCTAAGTCCATTGTCGCCATAACGATGATTATAGATGTAACATTAGGTATAAGATGTTTTATAATAATTCTTGATGTTTTAAGCCCGCAAGCTTTAGCAGCTTGCATATATTCCATCTCACGAATAGATAATATTTGCCCTCTTACAAGCCTTGCAACAGAAGCCCATTTTAAGCAAGCCATTATTATCATAAGAACATATATTTTTTGTTGAGGAGGCACTTTCATACTAGCCATAACACCAGATATCATAAGCATAAGAGGTGTAAAAGGTATACAATAGAAAATATCTACAATACGCATTATAACCATATCTACCCATTTACCATAATAACCTGCTATCCCCCCAAGGGTAACACCTATTAAAAGCTCTAATATAACAACACAAAAACCAAACATTAAAGATATTCTACCACCATACATAAGACGTGTAAAAACATCTCTACCATCGGCATCTGTACCTAATAAATGCTCTTTAGACATAGGTGCTTTAAGGTTAATTTCAAGCCCTGATTTTTCTTCACCAGAAGTATCTTCGCTATCAATGCTTATTTCATTACCTGATGCATCTTTATAGAATATTTCATATTCTCCATAAGGCGAGAAAAAAGGACCTATCAAACAAAATACTAATATAAAACTTATAATAGCTAAACCTACAACGGCTAATTTATTTTTTAAAAACCTTTTCATTATTAAAGCACCAGGAGTCTGTATTGCTGTTAAGTTTTCTTGTTCATCTTTTTCTTTTATATTTTCCATAACAAACCTCCTGTATTTTAGTTATATCTAACCCTAGGGTCAGCCACTGCATATAATATGTCTGAAAGTAACGTACCTAAAAGAGTTAAAACTGCTAAAAACATAGAATATGCCATTAAGAAAGGTATATCTCCTTGGTTAACAGCTTTTAAAGCAGTGTTACCAAGACCATCTATAGAAAATAAACCTTCTGTAATGATAGCACCTGCAAATAAACCAGGTAAGCTACCACCTATCATTGTTATAATAGGTATTAACGTGTTTCTAAAGGCGTGTTTACCAATAACAACATTTTCAGGTACACCTTTAGCACGTGCTGTTCTAACATAATCTGCGCTTAAAACTTCTAACATATTATTTCTTGAATATCTAAGCCAAGCCCCCATACTTGTAACAACGAAAACTGTTACAGGTAATATAAAGTGTTTACCCATATCTAAAATAAGAGGTAAGCCTTCTAGGTTTTTACGAGCAGTAACCATACCTTGAAGTGGTAATATACCTAAATCTACTGCAAATATCTTTTGTAAAACTGCAGCAAAAAAGAAAGAAGGAAGTGATATACCTGCAAGGGCTAAAGCAACTATAGAATAATCTAGCTTAGAATATTGTTTTGTTGCTGCTATTGTGCCTAACGGTATAGCAATAGCTAGCTGTATAATAAAAGCTATAAAGGCAAGCCAAAAAGAAACCCACATTCTGCTTTTTATAACTTCTGTAACAGGTTGTTGGAACACAAAAGATGTACCAAAATATCCTTTTAAGGCAGCACTTGCCCAATCTACATAGCCTTCTATAAGCCCTTTATCTACACCGTAAAGTTCTTTTAATTTTTGTTTCATTTCCTCTGTTATAGATGGGTTACCAGATGTTATTGTTGTTACAAAATCCCCTGGCATAAAGTATATTATACTATATAATAAAAATGAAACCCCAACAAGAACAATAAGACTAATTAAAATTCTTCTTATTATATATTGCTTCATTAAAAACATTCCTTTCATTATTTTTTAACTAATTTTACAAAATAGAAACTGTACTAACAGCTTGTTATAAATATACTATAAATTAAGACGCTTCTGAAAACTAAAAACAGGTTTTATTAAGTTTTTATACAGCTTTCAGAAACGTCTTATAATTAATTGCTCTTTTAAAAAGAGCAATTAATTATATAAAATTTATTTCATTTCTATAAGATGATATTCGTCTCTATATGTATGAAATGGTGATGAGCTTTTATAAATAGTTTCTGTTTTTACATTATTGCCAAATGTATATAGCTGTTTTCTTTGATATATTGGCATAATAACTGCATTATCCATAACTAAATCAAGCTCTTTAGCAACAAGCTCTTTTCTTTTATCAAAATCTAGCGTAACTGATATTTCTTCTAAAAGTTTATCTACCTCAGGGTCTCTTAAATTAAAATTATTAGAGCCTGGCTTGCCTGCTAAGCTACTATGAAACATTTGAGTTAAGTCTGCGTGGTTCATATCGCTCCAAGCAAGAGAGAACATATCTAAATCGTTACTGTTTATCCTATCTACTAACACATTAAATGCTAAATCTGATACAATAAGCTCTGCTCCCATAGCTTCCATATCAAGTTTCATTTGTGAAAAGATACCAGCTGTTGGGTGGTTTTTTAAATCACCTACACCAACCTCTATTTTAAGCTGTTCACCTTTATCATTAACCAATTTGCCGTTTGCATCTTTTTTATAACCTGCTTTTTCAAAATATTCTAAAGCTTTAGCAGGGTCATATCCGTAATATTCAGAAGCATTTTCTGGATATTCTGGTAAAACTGTAGACATAGGTCTTTCTATAACCTGTGCTATATCACCATAGTAAGATTTAATAGCAGGTTCTCTGTTCATAAGGTGCATAAGCCCTTTTCTTACATTTATATCTGTTATACGGTCAGCGTTTAAGCCAACATAGCCAAAGCCGTTATTATCTACAAGGTTATATTGGATACCTTCTGCCTCAAGCCTTGCCATTGTTTCTTTATCTGCTGATGGGTCCGTAATATCTACATCACCTTTAATAACCGCATCTACTTTGTTGTTTTCTTCAACAACTTGCATTTTTATATAAGGCGTTTTAGGCTCTCCTTTAAAATAAGTAGGATTTGCCTCTAAGCTAGCCAAGTTGTTTTCAAAACTTTTAAATATATAAGGACCGCTACCTAAAGGTGCATTATTTCTTGATTTTGGTACTGTCATATCACCTTTTTTATATTCTGTACCATCATCTGATACACTGTAATAATGTTTAGGTAAAATTTGAGTGTTACCAAGTAATCTATCACCTACAATGTTTATGCCATCTGTAGTAATGGTAGCTGTTAAATCATCTACCTTTTTAATCCCAGATATTTCCGTAACAGCATCTCCACCATTTCTGTATTCATCAAGCCCTACTATTTTTAAAGAGCTAAGGGTGTTAGTGCCGTCATAGGCTGGGTCTAATGCTAAATATAAGCTAAATATGTAATCATCTATTGTAAGAGGTTTGCCATCTGAGAAGGTAATACCTTCTTTTAATTTAACTGTATATTCTACTTGTGTAGTATTGCCTGCATCATCTTTTATCTCTTTATAAGATATGTTGCCTGCATCATCTATAAGCTGGTTATCATCGCTTAGCTTTGATACGTGAGAAAAAACAGGATATGATACAGTGTTATCGTAATGAGTTGTTGCAAAATATGGATTAAATATACCATTAACATCTCCTAAAGATACAACTAAAGTATCATACTGTGATTTGCTTTCTTCTTTACTTGCTGTTTTGTCAGATGTGTTAGTATCTGCTTGGTTATTAGAGCAAGCTATTAAAGATATAGACATAACCGTAGCAAGCATAATGGATACTATTTTTTTCATTTTCATATAGTAACCCCCCTTACTTTTAATTTAATTGTTTATATCAATTTTTAAACATAAAGTATTAAAAAATGATATAATTATTGAATTAGCCTTATTATATAAAATAAGGCTAATTGTAAGTATAACTATTTCATTTCTATAACGTGATATTCATCTCTAAATGTATGGTATGGAGATTCTGTTCTATAAACTGTGTCTATTTTTAAGTTATCGCTAAATACATTAAGATTTTTTCTTTGATAAACTGGCATAACTACTGCATTTTCCATAATTAAGTCAAGTTCTTGTGCAACAAGCTCTTTTCTTTCTTCTAAATCTAAAGTAGTAGCTACTTGCTCTAAAAGTTTATCTACTTCTGGGTCTTTTAAGTTATATCTATTAGAACCTGCACCATCTGCTGAAGAGCTGTGGTATATTTGTGTTAAGTCGCAGTGGTTAGAGTTACCCCAAGCAAGAGCAAACATATCTAAGTCTCCGCTGTTCATTCTATCTGAAAGTACATTAAACTGTAAGTCTGATACAATAAGTTCTGCACCCATTTCTTCCATATCTATTTTCATTTGAGAGAAAATACCTGCTGTTGGGTGAGATTTTAAATCACCTACACCAACTTCAACTTTAAGTTGTTCACCTTTATCGTTAACTAATTTACCGTTTGCATCTTTTTTATAGCCTGCAGCAGTAAAATATTCTAAAGCTTTTGCTTTATCATAAGGATAGTAAGGCTCTGCATCTTGTGGATATTCAGCTAAAGTGCTAGTCATAGGTCTTTCTAAAACTTCTGCTAAATCACCAAAGTAAGATTTTACAGCTGGCTCTCTGTTCATAAGGTGCATTAAACCTTTTCTTACATTTATATCTGATATACGGTTTGCATCAATACCGATATAACCATATCCGTTATTATCTGTTAAGTTATATTCAATACCTTCTGCTTCAAGTCTTGCCATTGTTTCTTTATCTGCTGCTGGGTCTGTAATGTCCATTTCACCATTAGCTACAACATCAACTTTATTAGCCTCTGCTACAACTTGGAATTTTAAGTTAGGAGTTTTAGGAGCACCTTTAAAATAGTTAGGGTTAGCTTCTAAAGAAACTATGTTGTTTTCATAAGTTTTAAATACATAAGGACCGCTACCCATAGGTAATGAATTTCTTGATTTTGGAACTGTCATATCACCTTTTTTATATTCTGTGCCATCATCAGAAACACCGTAGTAATGTTTAGGTAAAATAGGTTGATTTGCAAGTAATTTATCGCCAATGATGTTTACGCCATCTACAAGGATAGTAGCTGTTAAATCATCAACTTTTTTAATACCAGATACTTCTGTAACAGCATCTCCGCCTTCTCTATACTCTTTAAGACCTACAATGTTTAAAGTGCTAAGAGTGCTCATACCGTCATAAGCTGGGTCTAATTGTACATATATAGTAAAAAGATAATCATCTATTGTAACAGGTTTACCATCAGAGAAAGTAATCCCTTCTTTTAATTTTATTGTATATTCAACTTGAGTAGTGTTGCCTGCATCATCTTTAATTTCATTTACATCTAGGCTACCTGCATCATCAATAAGGTTGTTATCATCATCTAAACCACAAACAGATGAAAATACAGGACCAAATACATAGCTATCGAAAGCAGTTGTATAGAATAATGGGTTAAAAATACCATTCATTTCTGTTGTACCTACAACCATTGTGTCAAATTCTGATTTACTAGCTTCTGCCTCTGCACCTGCTTCTGTAGAAGCATTTGTATCTCCTGTGTTGTTAGAACCACAAGCAGCTAATGAAAGAGCCATTGTGCTAATAAGTGTCATCGCTAAAAACTTTTTAAATTTCATTTATGATTCCTCCTCACCTTGGAATAATTTTATAATGTATATATATACAGTATGGTTTATATATATTCATTATAAAAAAAGATTAAAATTAATGTTTTTTGCTTTTATTTTTTAATATGGTGTAAATTATATAAGTAAAACAAAAAAATGTCAATAAAAACTATAATTTTTTCACTAAGCTTTAATTGACATTTGTTATATTATAATAAATATTTATAAGTTTTTTGTATATGTTTTCACTACATAGCTTTTGTTAAACTTTTAACTTTATATTATATATGTTTATTTATCTTAATATTTATTTCATTTTTTTGTATCTATTATCTAAAAATTATCATTTTGCAATTTTTTTTTAATAAAGTTGCTTTTAATAAATTTGAGCATAAAAATGCGAAATAAAATCTATGCAAAATAATACAGACTATGTCTTGCATAGATTTTATTTCATAGTATTTTAATTCACTTTAAAATTTTCAGAAAATTCAGATATTTGAAAGTTATCTTTTAAAAAATTTCTTTTATAGTCTATTTTGGTAGTTCTATAGTTGGCTTTTCTTTAGATTTTCTATATAATACAATTTTTTTACCTATAATTTGTACAACATCTGATTTTGTTCTCTCACTAATAGCAGATGCTACATATTTTATATCTTCCATACAGTTGTTAAGCACGTTACATTTTATAAGCTCCCTAGCCTCTAAAGCATCATCTATTGCCTCTATAAGCTCTGGGCTTGCTCCACCTTTTCCTATTTGAAATATTGCATCTATTTTATTAGCTAAGCTTCTTAAATATGCCCTTTGTTTACTATTTAACATAAAATTTTCCTTCCTAATATAATATTATTTATAATAATCAAATTCTAAATCGTATATTCTAACCGTATCCCCTTCTTGAATACCTTTTTCTTCTAAAGCATCTATGATACCTTTGTCTCTAAGATATTTTTGGAAAAATGCAAAACCTTTTTCTGTGTCAATGTTAGTGTATCCCATCATTTTTTCTACGCCAACACCTTCTACGGCATAATAACCTTCATCTATGTTAGTTATTGTAAATGGCTCGCTATCAACTGCTACTTCAACATAAGGGTCAAAGTCTTCTTCAAAAATAATATCTTCAGGATAATCTTTTAATATGCTAGATACGGCAAATAAAAGCTCATCAAGCCCTGTGTTAGTGGCAGCAGATATAGGGAACACTTTTATGCCCTTTGGCTCATAAATTGCTTTTATTTTTTCAAAGTTTTCTTTTGCCTCTGGTATGTCCATTTTGTTACAAGCTATAACCATAGGTCTATCTAGCAATGTTTCGTTATATTTTTTAAGCTCTTCATTTATTTTTTCTATGTTCTCAACTGGGTCTACCCCTTCAAGGCCTGCAGTATCTACAACGTGGATAAAAACCTTTGTTCTTTCTACGTGCCTTAAAAACTCGTGGCCAAGACCTATACCTTCACTTGCACCTTCTATAAGCCCAGGTATATCTGCCATTACAAAGTCTTCGCCCCATTTGCTCCTTACAACACCTAGGTTAGGAGATAAAGTTGTAAAATGATAATTTGCTATTTTAGGGTTTGCGTTTGTAACCATAGATAATAAGGTAGATTTACCTACGTTAGGAAACCCTATAAGCCCTACATCTGCTATAAGCTTAAGCTCTAATATAACGTCATATTCTTTAGCTGTTCTTCCTCTTTCTGCATATCTTGGGGCTTGTCTTGTTGGTGTTGCAAAATGTTGGTTACCCTTTCCGCCTTTTCCACCTTTTATAAGCACTTTTTCTTCAAAAGGGGTAACCATATCTGCCATTATTTTGCCTGTTTCTGCTTCTCTTATTATTGTACCAACAGGCACTTTTATAACAACGTCTTTACCGTTAGCTCCTGTGCAGTTTCTTTTGCCACCGTCTACCCCGTTTTCTGCTTTAAAAAGCTTTTTATATCTAAAATCCATTAAAGTGTTTATGCCTTCGTCTGCTACAAATACAACGTTTCCGCCTTTTCCTCCGTCCCCACCATCAGGTCCGCCGTTTGTTACATATTTTGCTCTATAAAAAGAAACACATCCGTTTCCACCATTGCCTGCTTTTATATGAATTTTTACTCTATCTACAAACATATTTTTCCTCCTGTACAAATTTACACTTAATAAATTATAGCATATAAACATTTAAAATTCAATTATTTTATATTATATATTGTTGTAACTATTTATATTTATAGTCTTATTTTTAACATAATATTTGTATAAAATACTTATTGAAAAATAGTTGAAAAAAGTGCATAATTATAATAAAGGAGGTGTTATATATGAAAATTTCAAATCAAAACCAAAAGGTTAATAATTATTCTTCAAATCTACATAAGATAGAAAAGAAAGAACAAAAAACCAACGAGCGTTTATCATCTGGCAAAAAGATAAATAAAGCTTCAGATGATGCTGCAGGCCTTGCCATTGCCAAAAAAATGGAGGCTCTTATAGCTGGTATTGGAAAAGGGGTAAACAATACTTATGATATGCAAAATGCGTTAAAAACTGCTGATGGCTCTTTAGGTAGCATTAGTGATAGCTTACAAAGGGTAAGAGAGCTTAGCTTACAAGCATCAAGCGGTATTTTAAGCGATAGCGATAAGCAAATTATCCAAAACGAAATAGACCAAACTTTAGCAGGTATTAACGATATGGCAAACTTTACACAGTTTAACGGCCAAAACCTTTTAGATGGTAGCTTTACAGATAAAAATGTAGCGATGAACCCAGATGGCTCTGGCACTACAATATCTATAGGTGCTGTTAATACAGGCTCTTTAGGTCTTGATAATTTTAGCGTTACAAACGGTAATATAGATTTATCTGCTATTGATAAAGCTATAGATGCTGTTTCTTCTGCTAGAGTTCAGATAGGAGCTCAGGTAAATAGGTTTGATTATGCCATCGGCTCTAACACAAATGCTGGTTTAAATATGTTTTTATCAAAAAGCAAAATAGAAGATGCTGATATGGCTAAAGAATCTATGAATAAGAAAACTAACCAAGCTTTATCTCAATACGGCATATATGCTCAGAAAAATAGACAACAAACTCAATTTAATATGCTTAATGTTTTATTCTAATAAAGAAGGTGTAATATGTTTAAAAAATCTTTTTTATTAACATTAGATGAAGATGTTTCTCCTATCCCTAGCCTAGAGCAAATAACAAAAGCTATAACATTATATGCAAAGGATAGCAAGGAAACATTGGTTTTTAAAGATTTAGAAGAAAATAACGTTACCTTTTATCTAAATGATGAGCTATATAAAGTTAATGTTACATTGCTTCGTGGTTGTACCTGTCTTAAATGTATAAAACAATAAAGATTAAGTATTATGTTAATTAAAAATAGCAAAAACCTCGCTATATTTTTAGCGAGGTTTTTGTTGTTTTTAGCTTTAATTATTAAGGACGATTTAAAAATCGTTATAAAAGGTTTTATATAGAATATAAATTAACTTTGGCATATTTATTATATCCTATGCTTGTTAGCCGTTACTAACTAAATATATGTTAGCATATACTAACCATTTTGTCAACACTTTTTTTTAAAAATTTTTTAAGGTAATAAATATCCTTTCTCTATACTTTCTTCTATTATATCTAAAACATACTGCTTAAGCCTTTCATCAGCTTGTTCAAAAATTAAGTATCCCTTTTTAAGCACCATCTCTTTTGTTACGTTATGCTTTTTCCAAGTGCCACCTTTTGTTAAATAATTTAAAATTATAGGCTGTATTCTATCTAACGTGGCACAAAATATAGCTTCTTTTGTTTTCTTCTCTTCAAATTCTTCCCATAAAGCTTTTATTTCTTGCCCTTGCTCTTTAGGCAGTATAGAATATATTTTTTCTGCCGATTCTTTTTCTCTTTTTTCTTTAGTTTTTGTCATTTCTTCATCATATAAGAAAGTATCCCCTGCGTATATTTCTATTATATCGTGTATTAAAGCCATTTTTATAACTTTTAAAATGTCTATATCTTTAGGTGCATATTCTTTAAGTATTATAGCATACATAGCCATATGCCAGCTATGCTCGGCATCGTTTTCGTTCCTTGATGCATCTGCTATTAAAGATTGCCTAAATATATTTTTTAGTTTATCTATTTCTATTAAAAATTCCATTTGTTTTTTTAAATTTTCCATAAATTCTCCCTAAATATATATTTTTATATTATAAAGGTCACTTAAAAAAGTGACCTTTATAATATTTTTTATTTAAAAACTTTATCTTAATTGTGTATAGATATTAAAATTTTTAATTTTAGCATCTATTACTTTACTAGAATTCTCTAATATTTGTTTTTGCTTTTCTAAATCTTTATATAAAGATATAAACTCATCATCAGTAATATTTTCTAACATATACTTGTATTCTAACTCTTTTTGAGAAAATTTAATATCTTCAATTTGGCTTTTAATATTTAATTGTTGGTTTAAAATATCTGAATATTCTTCTACTTGATAATCTTTAGAATAATATAATTCATACTCTAGCAATCTTTTATCTTTAATTTCACCTAAAGATTTTAATAATTGTTCTGCTTGTTTCTTTTCTAGTTTATATAGTTCTTTTTTGCTTTTTAACTCATATTCTGTTTGTTCAATATCGTATTGTTTTGTTAAAATTTCTGAATAATCTTCTTTATTTTGCATTGATAAATAATAAAATAACTCTCGTTCTTTAGGTTTTAAAAGTATATTATCCTCTTTAAGTTTTTTAGATTTAATATCTAATAATTTTTCATTTGCTGTTGCAGTTAAAAATTTATCCCATAATTCATCTACATTAATATCATCTAAATCAATATTAGTTATAGTATAATTAATATATGATTCGTTATGTTTTGGTAATGCAAATACATTAAATGATGATGATAAAATAATTGATGTTACTATTGAAAGTTTAAATAAATTTTTAAATTTCATAATAAATTCTCCTTATCTTTGTAAAATATATTTAACTTTATTACATACATTTTCTGCAGTAAAGCCATATTTATCAAAAAGTTTAGCAAAAGGAGCAGATGCACCATAGCTATCCATAGATAACATTTCACCATCTAAGCCAATATATTTATGCCAGCCAAAAGATGAGCCTGCCTCAACGCCAACTCTCTTTGTAATGTTTTTAGGTAAAACGCTTTCTTTATATTCATTGTCTTGCTCTTCAAAAATTTCAAAGCTAGGCATACTAACAACGCGTACGTTTATACCTTCTTTTGCAAGCATTTCATAAGCATCTACAGCTATGCCAACTTCAGAACCTGTAGCAATTATAATAGCTTCTGGGCTATCACAATCTCTTACAACATATCCACCTTTAAGAGCTTTTTTAGCATCACCTACAACTTTTGTATTTTGTCTTGTAAATACTAAACCTGTTGGGCTTTCTTTTCTTTTAATAGCAAGATACCAAGCAGCTGCCGTTTCGTTTGTATCACAAGGACGAATAACAGTATAGTTTGGTATGCTTCTAAGAGCTGCTAAATGCTCTACTGGTTGATGAGTAGGTCCGTCTTCCCCAACCCCAATGCTATCGTGAGTAAATATACTAACAACACCTAGGTTCATAAGAGCAGATAGCCTAAGGCTTGGTTTCATATAATCGCTAAATACAAAGAAACCAGCAATGTATGGTCTAAGCCCACCGTGAAGATACATACCATTTGCAATAGCAGTCATAGCGTGTTCTCTAATGCCAAAGTGTATGTTATCCCCTTCTGGTGTTTCTTTAGAATATTCTCCTCTATCTTTCATAACAGATTTGTTAGAAGGAGATAAATCGGCAGAACCACCAAATAAATTTGGCATAACTTTTGCTAATTTGTTTAAGATAATTTCAGAAGATAACCTTGTAGCAGTTTCTTCTGTATGTGTCCAAAAGCTTTCATCGTTTTCTATTTCTTTTAAGAAATCATCTGCATACCATTTTTCGTATTCTTCATAAAGGCTTTTGTGTTCTTTTTTATAGTTTTCTAAAAGATTGTTCCAATCTTGTTCGTATTTATCTAACGTAGCTTTAACATCTTCCATTATAGCTTTAACTTCCTCGTCTACATAGAAATCTTCATCTTTAAGCCCAAAGCCTTGTCTCATAGCTTTTATTTCATCAATACCTAAAGGTTCACCGTGAGCAGATGCTTTGCCTGCTTTGTTAGGTGCCCCATAGCCAATTACTGTTTTAATTTCTATTAAGGAAGGCTTGTCAGATTTTTTAGCATTTTCTATAGCTTTAGATATAGCTTCTATATCGTTACCATCTGCCACAACTTGTGTATCAAAGCCACAAGCTTCAAATCTTTTGCAAACATCTTCTTTAAAGGCAATTTCTGTGTTACCTTCTATTGTAATGTTGTTGCTATCGTATAATATAATTAATTTATTAAGTCCTAACGTACCTGCTAAAGATATAGCCTCGTAAGCAACACCTTCCATAAGACAACCATCGCCACAAAGAGCATAAGTATAGTGGTCTACAATGTTATAGCCTTCTTTGTTAAATTTGCTAGCAAGGTGGTTTTCTGCCATAGCCATACCAACAGCGTTTGCAATACCTTGACCTAAAGGACCTGTTGTAACCTCAACGCCAACTGTATGTTTGTATTCTGGGTGTCCTGGTGTTTTAGAGTCTAGTTGTCTAAATTGTTTTAAATCTTCTAAAGATAAGTCATAACCAAAGATGTGAAGAAGAGAATATAAAAGAGCAGAGCCGTGTCCTGCTGATAAAATGAACCTATCTCTGTTTCTCCAGTCTGGGTTTTTAGGGCTATGTTTTAAGTGTTTAGCCCATAAAGTGTAAGCTATAGGAGCAGAGCCAAGCACAATGCCAGGGTGTCCAGAATTAGCTTTTTGTATAGCATCTACACCAAGGCTTCTAATAGTGTTAATAACTAATTTATCTTTTTCTATCATTTTTTAGTCCTCCTAAAATAATTATATTATCATAAGCTCTTTTTTAGTTTATCACAAAAAATTATTATTGTCGATAGGGTAAAATATATAATTATGCCTAAAATGTATTTATTGTTATAAGAATATCCTATAGGTTTTTATTATTTATATTTTTTATTTATAACATATATTTTTATAAATCAAGTCATACCTTAATTGTAATTAATTATAATAAAAAATAAATTTATTCTTTTTATATATTTGAAAATATATATTTTTATGATATAATATTAAAAATATATTTATTTTTAGGAGGTATCTATATGTTTATATACGAAAAAATGACAAAAAATGTAGTATCTGTTAAGCCAGAATATTCTGTTTCTAAAGCTTTTCAAATTTTAACAGAAACAAAACACTCTCAGCTTCCTGTTGTAGACGATAACAATAAACTTATAGGGCTTGTTACAGAAAAACTTTTAGCAGAGGTAAACCCTTCTAAAGCAACATCTCTTAGTGTTTATGAAATTAACTATTTACTTTCTAAAACAAAAGTTGCTGATATAATGCGTACTGGTGTTTTTAAAATTAACCAAGACGACCTTATAGAAGATGCAGCTCTTATTATGAAAGAAAACAGAATAGGCTCATTACCTGTAGTTGATGATGATAACAACCTTGTTGGTATCGTTACAAGGGTAGATATTTTTAAGGCATTTATTGATATATTGGGGGTTAAAGTACCTGGTACTCGTATATCATTAAAAGCATCAGAAAAGGTAGGAGAGCTTGCAGAAATTAGCCATATTATAGCAAATCATAACATTAATATTAAAAATATATCTAATTTTGCAACATCTTTTGGTAGAGAGGTTATCATTAAGCTAGATAGCTTTGACACAGATGATTTAGTAAATGACTTAAGACAAAAAGGCTATGAAATTTTATCTGTAAGCGTTCAACATTAATTTTATAAGAAATTTTATAAAATATCATAAAAATTTTATAAACCTATTGACATTATTAAGTTTATTACATATACTATTATTAAGAAACAAGGGCGTTTTAACACTAGGTGTTTTACGCCCTTTTTTATTATTACAATTAAGGTACGACTTAATTTTTCTTAATTAAAATTTATATACGAGGTTTTGTATTAAATTTTAATTAAGAAAAATTTTAGGAGTTCCTGTTTTGAACACAAAGTGTTCAAAAAATTGATTATTTTAAATTATGGAGGGCTTGTTATGGCAAAATATAGCAAAGAAGATATTAAAAGAATCGTTGAAGAAAACGATGTTAAGTTTATTAGGTTACAATTTACAGATGTTTTAGGTAAATTCAAAAACATTGCAGTTACAGCATCACAGCTAGATAAAATCTTAAATGATGGTATGATGTTTGATGGTTCATCTATTGAAGGTTTTGCAAGAATAGAAGAATCTGATATGTATTTAAAACCTGATTTAGATACTTTTGTTATCTTCCCTTGGCGTCCTCAAACAGGTAAAGTTGCTCGTTTTATCTGTGATGTTTACAGACCAGATGGTACACCTTTTGAAGGTTGCCCACGTTATATTTTAAAGAAAACTTTAGAAGAGGCTAAAGCTATGGGCTACGATTTTAACGTAGGTAACGAGCTTGAATTTTTCTTATTTAAAGTAGATGAAAATGGCCACCCTACTACAGAAACAAACGATAGAGCAGGTTATTTTGATTTAGCTCCTATAGACAGTGGCTCTAACGCAAGAAGAGATATTTGTTTAACCCTTGAAGAAATGGGCTTTGAGATAGAAGCTTCTCATCACGAGGTAGCAGCAGGTCAGCACGAAATAGATTTTAAATACGATAGTGCATTAGCAACTGCTGATAACGTTATAACATTTAGAATGGTTGTTAAAACTATAGCTCAAAAATATGGCTTACACGCAACATTTATGCCAAAACCTATATATGGTATAGCAGGTTCTGGTATGCACACTAATATGAGCTTATTTAAAGATGGTAAAAACGCTTTTTATGACCCTAGCGATAAACTAGGTCTTAGCAAAGAAGCATATAGCTTTATTGCTGGTGTTTTAGAACACGTAAAAGGTATCACTGCTGTTACAAACCCTCTTGTAAATTCTTATAAAAGGCTTGTTCCAGGATATGAAGCACCTTGTTATATAGCTTGGAGTGCATCTAACAGAACAGATATTATTAGAATCCCTGCAAGCAGAGGTGTAGGAACAAGGATAGAGCTTAGAAGCCCAGACCCTACAACAAACCCTTACCTTTGTTTAGCACTTTGCCTTGCAGCAGGCCTTGACGGTATTAAACGCAATTTAAAATGTCCTGATAGCGTAGATGAAAATTTATTTGAAATGAGCAAAGAAGAAAGAGAAGCAAGAGGTATAGAAAACTTACCAGAAACATTAAACGAAGCTTTATATTATATGAAACACGATAAAATGGTTAAAGAGGTTTTAGGTGAGCACGCTTATAAATCTTATAGAGCTTGTAAGAGAAAAGAATGGGATGCTTATAAAACTTATGTTTCTAACTGGGAGTTAGAAAGATATATGACTATATATTAATTAAAAATAAAAAGCGTGGATAACTCCACGCTTTTTATTTTTAATTCTATAATAGAGAAATTATATTTTATTTAAAATAGTTGCTAATTAAAATCAAAGGTTTCTTCATAAATCATTTTTTTAGTCATACCACCATCAATAATTAAATTAGCACCATTTATAAAATCATTATTTTTATCACATAAAAATAAACAAGCATTAACAATATCTAATGGTTTTCCAACCCTACCTGAAGGGTGTTGTTTATGGTCATTATCAGTTAAATCTTCATAATTTTCAACTTGAATCCAACCAGGGCTTATTGCATTTACAGTAATACCTGTGTTACTTAGTGATACACAAAGACTGTTTGTAAGTGAAATTATTCCACCTTTTGAAGCTCCATAAGCTTCCCAGTTAGGTTCATTTTGATGAAAACGTGTAGAAGCAATGTTTATAATTCTCCCATATTCAGCACTTTTATTTTTTTCAATAAATTCTTTACAACATATAAAAGCTCCACGAAGGTTAGTGTCAATAACTTGGTCAAATTCCTCAATAGTAATTTTATCAATTGATTTATGAAATTTACTAATAGCTCCATTATTTATTAAAATATGAATTACACCAAATTCATTTTTGATAGTTTCAAAGCACTTATGTATTTCTTGTTCATTTTTTAAATCCACGTTAAAACAATGTATATTATTTTTAGAAAAGTCTTTATTTACAATATCAAGAACAAAGACTTCATAACCTTTATCTGCAAATCCTTCTGTTAAAAATTTACCAATACCAGATGCACCGCCAGTAATTACTACTCTTTCCATAAAAATTATCAACTCCTAAGGTTATTTAATATTTTTATAAAATAATTATATCATTTTTTATATTTTAGTCAATATTTCCATTTTTTATATTAAATGTATAAATTATAGGTATAAGTTATAGTATTTTAAAAATTTATATTTTACATATTTTTAATGATTAAGCTATATATTTCATTACTATTTTTACCGCCAAACATAACTTTTAGATATTCATTTATAAATTTTTATATTTATTTAATATTATTGCTATTTATTTTACTTATATCAGTTCCTTTTGGTATAAATAGCCTAATAAAGTTATTTATATTTCTTAATTACTACCACACTCATAAAAACAATAACTATTAGTATAGTATACATCATATACCTCTAAATCTTATATGCCTTTAGCATTTATAAATTCAAATCTATTATCTAACGTTATAATTTTAATTTTTTCACTAAATATTCAACTATATTGATATTTATAAGCTTAAGTTTCTATTGTTTCACATCTTTTTGTTCACATAATTTTCTTAATATTTTCCTATATCTTCTTTTATTTTTCCATATATTGCTTTTCTCATATATTTTGATGCGAATACTATGTGATATTTGAAATTCCACTTTGTATATGCTAAACTATTATTATCTATTTTGGATACCTCCTTTGTTTTTATATGGCCTATAACCCATATGTATTTTACAATAGGAGGTTATTTTTTTCTACTCATAGGCACAGCCTTTTTGGAACCACCTGTATAACAGGTGATATTCTGTATACAATAAAAAGCGTGGAATTAATCCACGCTTTTTATTTGTTATTATACTTATAAGATATAACTTAATCTTTTATAATTTTAAAGATACGTCATCATCTTTTTCTTCTTTTGCTTTTTCTTTATCAAATATTTGTTTTTTAACAACATATACAATAACTAATAAGATTAATAATAGAAGTAATAAAACTAATAAGCTTGTATTCATAGCTTCGCCAAAACCAAAGGCTGGTTTTTCTGTTAATCGTTTTTCGTTTATTTTATTACCATTTTCTGTTACGTTTTCTAATACACTATCAACTGTATTATTTATATTTTCCGTATCTACCTCTATGTTTTGTATAGCTTGCCTTGCTAGCTCTTCGTATTCTGGTGTTATTTCTTCTAGGTTACCATATTGATATACCCTTTCTCCACCGTCTCCACCGTTATTGTTATTTACATTTTCTATTATATTATCTGTATCATCTGTTGTTTCTTCTGTGTTGTCTTCTATAACAGTTGTTTCTGTATTATTTTCTGTTTGTGTTATAGTAGTTTCTTCTGTGCTAGCCTCTGTTGTCATTTCTCTTGTTGTAGCTTCTGTACTTGTTTCACTTGTTCCTTCTGTGCTAGCTTCTGTTGTATTTGTTGTATTTGTTGTATTTGTTGTTGTTTCTGTTCCACCTTCTGTGGTACTTTCTGTTGGTCTTTCTGTTGTTATAGTTGTACTTTCAGATGGGTCTATTAAGCTTGTTGTTTCTGTTGGGGTTTCTGTTGTTGTAGTTGGTATTTCTTCCCAAATGGCTCTTAAAGTTACATCTTTTGCTGTCTTCCATTTACCTGTATTTTCAACTTTATTGCCTTGTTCATCTTTCCAACCTTTAAATGTATAGCCGTCTCTTGATGGTTTGTATAAGCTATATTCCCTATCATATACAACTGTATGATTTTTAGCTTCATAGCCTGTGTAAGATACTTTGTATGTGTTAGCCTCAAATTTAGCATATAATGTTATATTTAAGTTTTCATCAAAGTTTTTCCATAAGCTATAATTTGTTATTTTGCTATCTTCTTCAAAGCTTGATGTTTTGTACCAACCTTTAAATGTATATCCTGTTTTGCTTGGTTGTGGTAACACATAAACACTATTAAATTCTACTATTTCTTTATAATCTGGGTTACCTTGTAGTTTTTCTAAATCTTCTATTGTTCCACCATTTGCATTAAAGTTTATAGTAGCATCTTCTGTTACCCAGCTTGCATATAAGTTTATAATTAATTTATCTTCTTTTGTGTTTTCTAGTGTCCATATATTTTCGTTCCATAGATAATCTAAAACTTGTTTACCATCAACTGTTCTCCAACCAGCAAATGTATAGCCTTGTTTAGTTGGGTTTAATATATCTATTTTTTCGTCAAATGAAACATTTTGTGTTCCATTTTCTAAAACTTTTCCATCATCATAATAGTTTATAGTAACTGGTTTTGCTTCCCAATTAGCTGTTAATGTTACATTTTCAGCTATATTCCATTTGCCATTTTGAGGTATTTCTGTACCATTATAAGTCCAGTTTACAAATTTGTATCCTATTCTTTGTGGTGTAGCTAATGTGTAATCACTATCAAATTCTACTTGTTGTGTATTATTATCAAGTTCTATTCCATCGTTTACATCATAAGTTACAGTATATTTTTCTTTGCTCCAACTAGCAACTAATGTTACATCATTTGGTATAGTCCAAGTACCTTCTGTAGGTATTTCATTACCTTTTTGGATAGTACCATTATACCAACCTGCAAATATATAACCTTCTTTAGTTGGCTCTGCTAATGTATATTCAGCATCATAAGTAACTTTTATTGTATTTGGATTAAGCTCATCACCTGTGTTTACATTATAAGTTACAGTATAAGTATTAGGTGTCCATTTAGCAATAAGATTTACATCGCTTGTAATGTTCCAAGTACCTGTTGTAGATATTTGATTTCCATCTTGTACTGTATCTCTATACCAACCGCCAAATGTATAACCTGTTTTTGTTGGTTCTTCTAATGTATAGCTAGAATCATATGTTACTTTTATTGTATTATCACCAGATAGGTTACCACCATCTGCATTATAAGTTACAGTATAAGTGTTAGCTGTCCATTTAGCAACAACATTTACATTGCTTGTAATGTTCCAAGTACCTGTTGTTTCTATCTTGTCATCACCATTATACCAACCTTCAAATGTATAACCTGTTTTTGTTGGTTCTTCTAATGTATATTCAGCATCATATGTTACATTTATTGTGCTATTACCAGATAAACTACCACCATCTGCATCATAAGTTACAGTATAAGTGTTAGCTGTCCATTTAGCAACAACATTTACATTGCCTACAGTGTTCCAAGTACCTGTTGTTTCTATCTTGTCATCACCATTATACCAACCATCAAATGTGTAACCTGTTCTTGTTGGAACTTCTAATTGATAATTTTGTCCATAAGTAACTTCTGTTTTATCATTTTTAAGAGGGTTACCTCCGTTTACATCATAAGTTACCTCATAGCTTAAAGCATCATAGTTTGCGTATAAGTCAAGAGTTAAAGTTTCATCAAATAACGTCCATAAATTATCTTCTGTTACAACTGTACCGTCTTTCGTAGTCCAGTTAGTAAATGAATGACCTGCTTTTGTAGCAGATTTTAAAGTATAAACGCTATCAAATTCTACTGTCTCTTCAAAATTTGGTGTTTCAGCATTTCTAGCAAGTAACCTAGTTAAAGTTACTATTTCTCCACCATTTGTATAGTAGTTAATAGTTGCTTCATTTACAATCCATTTAGCATATAAAGTTATGCTATCATCGTTTGATACTACTTCCCATAATTTATCACTATTTCCTACTTGTGTTCCTGCACCTTGTGGCATAGTGTACCAACCAGCAAATGTATAACCTATTCTTGTTGGTGTAGGTAAGATAAAGCTTTCGTTGTACTTTTTATCTAAAGTACTGTTATCAACTTTACCGCCTTGTGCATCAAAGTTAATAGTTACAGTGTTTTCTATCCATTTAGCAGTGATAGTTTTATCTGTACCTTTAGTTAAAGTAACAGTATTTCCTGTTATTTTGTTATTACCATCATACCAACCATCAAATGTATAACCTGTTCTAGTTGGGTTTTGATGATTACTTATATCTACTATATAGTTATCATCTGATACTATTGTTTCATTTGATGTAATACCATCATTAAAATTAAGTGTTAATATAGGTAACTTTTCAAAAACAGGATACAATGTTTTATCTGCATCTAAGCTAATGCTTGTAATAGGTTCTGTAGCATTTTTATTTTCGCTCCAACCTAAAAATTTATAACCTTCTTTTGATGGTTTTTCAGTAGTTTGTAATCTGTTTAAATCTACTGTAGAACCTGTTTCATAATATTCGCTATGATAATTTTTTACACCGTCTGTTAAAGTTAATTTATTACCATAAACAGGGTAAAGGTTTAAGTTTCTTGTATTAGCATCAAATTGAACTTCTTGACCTTTTACATATTCTACTTTTGTAGAGTTAGGTTTTGTTGCCCAGCCTAAAAAGTTTTCATCTGATAAGCTATATGCAATAGTATATCTACCCTCTGTATATCTTTTAGTATCAACACTTATTCCATCTTTAGATAAATGGTTACCATCATTATCTACATAGCTTACAAAGCCTGTTAGTTTAACTTTATGATGTGTTTCTCCTGGCTGTTCTTGCATATTTCTGTCAACAGGTTTTATGAAAGCACCATAAATATATTCATTAGTATTTATGTTGTTAAGATTATCAAGTGTTATTTGATAATCTCTTGTTTCATTATTTTTAGGATTTATAAGCGTAGTATTTTCTGTATTTTTATGGTAATCTTTAGTTTTTATAATAGCAGTATCATCAGGTGCTGTATAATTTATAGATATATCAAAATTATTAGCATCTGTTCTTACCATTTTTGTTGTTTTCATCGCTGGTATTTTGCCTTTGAAATATACCTTTGTTCCTTCTTTAGCACCCCAAGGCTGACTATTTCTTAAAGGAGATGTATTATAATCTTGATTAACCATTATTTTTTCAACACCACTATTTGAGAATACATTATTACCATAATATTCATTACCATTTCCTATCATAGTAGTTACTGTAGAAGGTATCGTAACTGTTTTTAGGTTAGTAGTTTCTGCAAATGTTGACCATAACGCTTTAAGGCTACTTGGGTGATTTTCATCTTCTAATAATATTACTTCTTCTATAACATTATTTCCTAAGAATGTAGAATCTAATTTTTCAACACTGCTAGGTATAGTGATACTTTTTACAGCTGTATTGTTAACAAATTTTCTTCCGATTTCTTGTAAACCTTCTTGTAAAACTACTTCTTCTAAGCTAGTGCAACCTTCAAAAGGCCCCTCTTCTATTATTTTACAAGAGCTAGGTACTATAACTTTTGTTATATTTTTATTGTTTTGAAATGCTAAAATACCTATTTTTTCTACGCCTTCTGGAATAACTATTTCACCAGATAAATTACACTTTGCAAATGTACCTGTAGCTATATAAGATAAGGTGCTAGGCAAATTAACACTTTCTAAATTATTGCATCCATAAAATACACCATAAAAAGAAACATATACATTTTTATCACCTAAATCTGTTAACCCTTCAGGAAGTTTAACAGTTGTTAAATTAGGGCATTCTGCAAAAGCTTTACTTCCTATTGTTTTTATGCCCTCTTCTATTGTAACTTCTTTTATATTGGATTTATAAAAAGCTTCAGAAGCTATAGATGTTATATTAACAGTTTCTTCACTTCCTGGTATTTTTAATTGACTAGGAACAGTTACTATTTCACCTGTACCTATATATTTTTCTATCCTACCTGTTTGTGTAAAGATAAACTCACCGTTGTTATGAACACCTTTCCAATATATAGTCTCTGCACCCCAAGGAGCATTCCTTATGCTGTCTACTTCGTGATGTGGCAAATAAACTTCTTTTATACCATCTAAACTTGCAATTTCTTTTACTGTAGAAGGTATATTTAACCTTTCTATGCCTGTATTATTTATACTTATTACTTTTTCTACGCCTTCTGGTAAAATAAGTTCTTTTAAGTTTCTACAGTTACTAAAAGATTGAGATTCTAGTTTTTTAATGCTATCAGGAAGTGTTATATATTGTAAACCTGAAATAAAGAACATACCGCTTGGTATAGATGTAAGATTTTCAGGTAACTTAACTGTTTCTAATTTATCTGTATTCATAAAAACATATCGCCCTTTAATTTCTGTTATGCTGTTAGGCATTGTAACTGTTTCTAAGTCATAACAATAGCTGAAAACATAACTTCTTATATCTAATACACCTTCTGGTATTGTTACATTTTTTATACCATATTCAAACTTAAATAATTCTTTTCCTATATATTTTACCTGTATATTATTTATCTGGCTTGGTATTTCTAAATTTTCTTTAGATGTACCTTTATATTTAGATAAATATCCATCAGCATCTAATATCCATTCATCAGTTTCAACAGTATCTTTCCATAATACAGTTGGTACTCCACTTGTATTCCATAAAGTTGCATACCAATCATCATAATAGCTATCGCCATATTTTAAAGGTTTATTTTTATCTATAGTTATCTTTTTAACATATTCATCAAAAACTCTATAACCTAGTTTTTGTATCCCAGAGCCTATCTCCACCTCTGTTAATTTTTTGTTTCCATTAAAAGCATTACTTCCTAATTCTATAACATTATCAGATAATGTTAGCTTACCTTGTAAATTACAACCATTAAATGCACTACTTCCTATTTTAGTTACATTATTTGGTATATTTACATCTGTTAAATTACTACAATGTGCAAATAAATTATCTGGTATAACTGTCATATTGTTAGGTAATGTTGCTTTTGTAAGGCTATTATTGTAAGAAAATACCCCTGTACCTAAATTAGTTACAGTCTCTGGTATTACAATTTCTTCAATGCTATTTCCATAAAAAGCATATGATCCTATAGATCTTACGCTAGCAGGTATATTTAGTTGTTCAATTTTATTTCCATAAAAAGCATATGATCCTATAGATCTTACGCTAGCAGGTATATTTATTTCTGTTAAGCTACAATTTCTAAATATACTTCCTGGTATCTTAGTCATACTATTAGGTAATGTTACCTGTGCTAAAGATGTACACCCTTCAAATGCTGAACTTGTTCCATTTCCATTTTCTTCAAAAGTTACACCTTCTAGTATTGTAACGCTTGTTATTTTAGAGCAACCTTTAAAAGCTCCTACACCTATAGTTTTTACACTGCTTGGTATATTAACGCTTCCTTCTATTGGGTTGTTAGCAAAAGCGTTTTCTCCAATAGATGTTACTTTGCTTCCTTCTGCAAAAGTTAACTTTGTAATGTTTCTACCTGTAAAAGCATTATCGGCAATGCTAGTTACATCTTTACCCATTATTTGAACAGGTATTACAAGCTCTCCTATTGAAGGTATACGAGAATCGTAGCCAGTAATAACACCGTTTTCAAAAATAAAGTGACCTTCATTATTAGCTAACTCTTGAATCTCTTTATCTTTTGATACCTCTTCACTTGATACCTCTTCACTTGATACTGCTTCGCTTGATATCTCTTCGCTTGATGTTTCTTCACCTGATATCTCTTCGCTTGATGTTTCTTCACCTGATATCTCTTCGCTTGATGTTTCTTCACCTGATATCTCTTCACTTGATGTTTCTTCACCTGATATCTCTTCACTTGATGTTTCTTCGCCTGATATCTCTTCGCTCGATGTTTCTTCGCCTGATATCTCTTCGCTTGATGTTTCTTCGCCTGATATCTCTTCGCTTGATGTTTCTTCACTTGATGTTTCTTCGCTTGATGTTTCTTCGCTTGATGTTTCTTCACTTGATATCTCTTCGCTTGATTTTTCTTCACTTGATGTTTCTTCGCTTGAAATAATATCTTCCATATCCTTTGCTAAAACCAAATTTGTCGGCAAACTTACAGAAGAAGCTATCATAGTAAATGTTAGCATACTAGCTAAAGTTCTATTTTTTATCTTTCCTTTCATAAAATCTACCTCCTTGTGTTTAAAAGCTATCATAGCTTAAATTAAACATCACTAAAAGCCCCTTAAAGCTATTTAAAAAAGCTTTAAGCCAGCCTAAAATAAAAAGATATAAAACTATTCATAAAATGAGACTTATTTAAAATGTTAGTTATAAGGTATACCCATCCCCCGTTCATTTTAAAAGTATCCATTTCATAAGATACTTTTATATCTTTATTAAGCATCATATTTATCACCCCTTTACAATTTGCTAGTATAATTTTACCATATTCATACATTTTTAGTCAACATAATTTTTATAATATTGTAGAAAAATTTACTATCATTTTATATAGAAATTTTACATATAAATAATATAATTTTAACAATATTTACAATCAATTTTTTGAATATTTTGTATTCAAAAACAGGCACTCCTAAAATTTATTTAATTGAAATTTAATACAAAAAACCGTATATAAATTTTAATTAAATAAATTAAGTCGTACCTTAATTGTAATAAAAAAGGGAAGGCACCAAAGGTGCCTTCCAGAAAAGAGAGAATTTTGAGGTTAGCCCTTTTATATGGGCTAGGAGAGGAGTATCTATATCAATTAAAAACTTGTAAGCTAATTTGTTACAGGGAGCAACTTAACCTTAATGGTTTTTAGCTCGCCATTTCTAATAATTTTTAACTTAATGGTGTCCCAAACTTCATACTTTTTAATTTCTTCTACTAAGCTAGAAGAACTAAATATAGGTACATCATTTACGCTAGTTATAACATCATTTGCCTTAAGCCCTGCTTTATCTGCTGAGCCTCCTGGCACAATCTCTACTACAATAGCTCCGCCTGCCATACCATCATAACTTATGTTAGCATCTTTAGCATCTGTAACCAAAACACCTAAAGATGTAGGGTTTAAATTGCTCATTATATCTTCTATAATAGGCATAGCCACAGATGAGCTTATGGTATAAGCAACGCTTTCAACTGTATTATCGTCAACTTTTGCAGTATTTATACCTATAATTTCACCATTTAAGTTAATTAATGCACCACCGCTATTACCTGGGTTTATAGCAGCTGTTGTTTGCATAACGTTAAGTTTTTTATTGTTTGAGATTATATCTGTAGATGTTTGGCTTATAATGCCAAAGGTAGATGTAATGCCTTCGCCTACAGCATTGCCTATAGCAATAACATAATCTCCAACCATAAGGTTATCAGATGATGCAAACCTTGCAACACGTATATCATCTATTTCTTCTTCAGATAAGCTTTCAATACTAATAGATATTACAGCTAGGTCGTAGTTTTCATCTTTTCCTACAATTTTAGCCTCTATAGGCTCGTCATCACCTATAACAATGCCTATTTTAGATGCATTTTCTATAACGTGATAGTTTGTAGCTATAAAAACTTCATTAGATGTTTTATGAAAAATTATCCCAGAGCCTATCCCTTTATACGTAGTTGCGTTATTAAACCAATCTACACTGTCATTTAATGTTGTTATGCTTACGATAGATGGGCTAGCATTTTGTATTGCCATTTTAACTAAATCGTTAGATGTTTCTATAACGTTGCTAGTCTGTGTTGTTTCTATTATGCTATCGTTAGCATATTTAGGGATAACTATATCTTTACAATATATATATGAAAAGCTAATAGCTAAGCCTAATGCTAAAGAAAAGGCAAGAGAACCTACATATATAAAAAGCTTTTTAAAAACCTTTGATATTTTATTTTGCTTTTTTATTTCTTCTTTATAAAATAAGTGGGTATCTTTTAAGCTATCGCTTTGTTCATTATTATGATTATTGTCATTCATAATGTTTCCTCCCTATAAATATATAATAAACCAAATAAATGAATAAATTATGAATTAAATGTTAACAATTTAAAATATTTTTTTAACTTATTAATCAATTTTTTAAAACTCTACCTTCAAAACAGTAAATCCTAAAATATTTTTAATAATAAAAATGTTTAAAAAGATGTATTAGAAGGTGCTAATGTAACCTTTAAAGTCATAGGCTTATTAACATCTCTTAAAATTTCAAAAGATACAGTATCGTTAGCTTTGCAGTTATTGATAGCCACAGATAAATCTTCAACAGTTTTTATTTCTTTGCCGTTAAAGCTAGTGATAATATCTCCTGCTTTAAGGCCTGCTTTAGATGCGTTGCTATCTTCTTCAACTTCAACTACTAAAACACCATCTGTTTGTAGCCCATAAATACGTTTTGTATTTTCAGATATAGTTTTACCCATTATGCCAAAGTATGGTCTTTCTACATATCCGTTAGTTATTATCTGGTCTGCTATATCTGTAGCTATGTTAGAAGGTATTGCATAACCTATACCCTCTATAGCAGAGCTAGATAGCTTGGCTGTGTTTATCCCTACAACTTCACCATCTGTGTTCATCAATGCACCACCGCTGTTACCTGGGTTTATAGCTGCATCTGTTTGTATAACAGTTAAGTTTTTGCCGTCAATGTTTATTTGTTTGTTTTGAGCGCTTATCATACCTTGTGTCATTGTTTTGCCTCTTCCTAAAGCATTACCTATAGGGAAAACAAAATCTCCTACCTCTACAGTGTCTGAATCGGCAAATTTTGCAACATTAACCTTTTCTATGCCTGCTTTGTTCATATCTTGTTTGCTAACCATAAGTACAGCTAAGTCTGAGCTTGGGTCTGTGCCAACTAAGCTAGCCTCTATTTGCTCTTCACCTGTAACAGATATTGTAACATAAGATGCACCTTCTATAACGTGGTTATTAGTTAATATATAAACTTTATCTCCGTCTATTTTATAAATAATGCCTGAGCCTGAGCCTAAATCTTGCATATCTGCTGAAAAGAAACCACCTGATATTTTAGTAGATATGTTTACTACAGAATCTCCAACTTCTTTAAATATAGAAGAGGCACTGTTAGATGTTAGCATTATGTTATCTGTTAAGCTAGCTTCTGTAACATCTGATACATCGAATTTAAAGCTTGCTTGTTCTTTTTTAGCAACATAGCTTTTAGAAAGTACAGCCCCTGAGCCTATGCCTACACCTAATATGGCAAAGCAAGATGCAACAGATGCAGATTTTAAAATAGCTTTTCCTACTTTTTTTCTTTTCTTCTTTCTTTCTTCTTTCTTTTGTAGCTTTTCTTTAGCTATTAAAGATTTTATTTCTTCTTTTTTTCGTTCCATATCTTCTATAGTTTTTTCTTGTTCGTTTATGTTAGAAGATATATTTTCTATAGGTTTAACTTCTTCTATAGGTTTAACTTCTTCTATATCATTTTTGTTTTCTATGCTGTTATTTTCTATTATATTATCTATATTATTATTTTTATCTGTATTCATAAATATTACCTCCAAAATGTTTTGTTTTATTTTATGTTTTAATTATATACATATATTTTGAATAAAATATTAAGAATATGTAAACATTTGTTATAAATTTTTAAAATAAATATTAATAGAAAGTAAAAAGGTTGTAGTCTTTATTCCTACAACCTTTTTTATTATTAGTTATCAACGTATGTTTTAATAATACATAGATACACCAGGTCCTAAAGGTAAGCCAAGAAGCATCCATATAACAAGCAGTATAGTCCAACCTATTAAGAACATTAAGCTATAAGGTAACATTGTAGAAATTAATGTACCTATGCCAGATTTTTTATCATATTTTTGAGCAAATACAACTATCATAGCAAAATAATTCATAAGAGGGCTGATGATATTAGTTGTAGAATCTCCTATACGATAAGCAACCTGTGTAAGCTCTGGAGAATATCCAAGTTGCATAAACATAGGTATAAAAACAGGTGCAAGGATAGTCCATTTAGCAGATGCAGAGCCCATAAATAAGTTAATAAAGGCAGTTAAAAGAATGAAAATAACCATAAGAGGTGCCCCTTGTAAGCCTACATTTCCTAAAAAATCTGCCCCTTTTAAAGCTAATATGCTACCTAGGTTTGTATAGTTAAAATAATTAACAAACTGGGCAGCAACAAATGTTAATGCAATATAAGAGCCCATAGCAGACATATTTTTGCTAAGTTGCTCACCTATATCTTTTTCACTTTTATAAGTTCCAGATACTCTTCCATATACAACAGAAGGTATGAAAAAACCTAAAGTAATAAATACTATTATTCCATCTATTAATAAAGCGTTAGATATTAAGCTTTTTGTTTCTGGGTTTCTAAGCAGTGAATTTTGAGGTATAGCCCAAGCTACAATAGCTAGTATATATATTATTAATGTAATATTAGCCCATTTTAAAGCCTTATTTTCTTTAGGTGTAATCTCTGTTGCTTTATCTATGCTTTCATCTGTAGCGTTAAAAGCTCCAAGCCTAGGCTCTACAATTTTATCTGTAACAAATGTACCTACTATAACAATTAAAAATGTAGATACAAACATAAAAAACCAGTTTGAAGTAGCTCCTACCTGATAGCTTGGGTCTAATATTTTAGCAGCCTCTGTGCTAACCCCTGAAAGAAGGGTATCAACAGTACCTATCAAAAGGTTTGCGCTAAATCCGCCAGATACACCTGCAAAAGCAGCAGCAAGCCCTGCTAAAGGGTGCCTGTTATAAGCCATAAAAACAATAGCACCTATAGGCACTAAAACAACATATCCAACATCAGATGCTACGTTAGACATAACACCTAAAAATATAACAACAGGTGTTATAAGCTTTGAAGGTGTTTTAGAAACTAGCTTTTTCATACTAGCAGCTATATATCCGCTACCTTCAGCACAGCCAACCCCAAGCATTGTAACCAAAACAATACCTAAAGGAGCAAACCCTGTAAAGTTTGTTATAGCATTTTTTATCATATAGCTAATACCTTCACCGCTTAACAAACTAACAGTTGTTATTGTTTTTTCTTCTAGCTCCATTGTTTTTGTGTTCATTATTTCCCCTGTAGCAGAAACACCTAAAGCCTCAAAAACAGCTGATAATATAACAATTATTAAAGCTAAAATAGCAAATAATGTAATAGGATGAGGAAGCTTATTTCCTGCAACTTCTATACCATTTAAAAATTTATCAAAAAAAGAAGATTTTTTCTTGACATTTTCTTTTTTGCTCATATTTTTCTCCTTTCAAAAAGTGTATAATATAATTTTTTATTTTATAATTATACTAATTTTTATATAGATGTACAACATAAAAATATTTATTTTTTGTATTTTTATTATATTTCTTGCAATTTATACAGTTGTATTTGACTTTTTTATAATATAAACTTATAATGAATATAATCACAAAAAAAGGGAGGGCTTAAAGTGGGCATTTTTAATAATTTAATAAATAAACTCTTTAAAAAAATTAGCACAAATACCTATAACGAAAGTTTATCCAAAAAAGATAATACTTTAAAAATATCTATAGATTTTCCTGATGAAATATTAAAAAACTATATAGAAAGTCAAATGTATTTTAGCCTAAAACCTAAAGACGATGAAAATTTCACAGGATTTACCGATAAAGAAAAACAAAATTATTTATTAAATTTAAAAATAATTGCTATAAGTTGGCAAATAGATAATAACACATTTAAAAAATATTGTGATTTTTTTAAACAACTACCTAGCTTAGATACATTAGGTCTTAAAAACTGTGGCGTTAGCGATTTTAGCCCTTTAAAAGATTTGATAAATATACAATTTTTAGACATAAGCAACAATAACATAAAAAATATAGATTTTCTAGAAAGCTTAACAAACCTTACTTATCTTAATATATCTTATAACAAAATAGAAAGTCTTATGCCCCTTAAAAACACTAAATCTATAGTAACTATAGATTTTTCATTTAACAACATAAGCTATATAATGCCTATTTTAAATAATAAAAATTTAAAAGAAATAGATGCAACTAAAAACAATATAAAAGATATAAAATATATCTCAACCCTAAATTACCTTGAAAAACTTATCCTATGTAGCTTAAATATAAATGATATAAGTTTTTTATACCTTACAAACACACTAAAATACCTAGATATAACTGGAAACAAAATATCTAACATTAAGCCTATAAAAAATAATATAAATTTAATGTACTTAAATATAAGCAATAACTATATAAAAGATATATCTTGTGTTAAAAATATGAAAAACCTAAAAGAGTTTATTGCAAACCAAAATATTATATGTAGCATAGATAGCTTAAAACATAATAAAAATATAGAATTTATAGATGTATCCTTTAATAATATAGAAAACCTATCTATATGTAATGATTTACCTAAAATACATATAATATTAGCAGATAATAACAACATATCAAGCTTTAATGTTAATAACAAGCTAGATAACCTATCTTTTATATCTTTGGCAGATAATTTTATAGAAGATATTTCTTTAGAAAACTTTAAAACCCTAGAATTTCTAAACCTTCAAAGCAATAAATTAAAAAATATACCAAAGGTGCTAGAACCTAAAAACCTAAAAATTTTAGATGTATCTTCTAATAACATTAAAGACATATCTTATATATCAAACCTTGTTGATTTAGTTAAGCTTAATGTATCTAACAATAAAATACAAAATGCCGATTATATCCAAAATCTTACAAACCTTATAGAGCTTGATATATCTAACAATAAAATATCAAATTTTAAGTTTTTAGATAATTTAAAAAATATAAAAAGTATTAATAAGTAAGGGGCAAGGCCCCTTACTCCATTTGTTTACCTAAAAAACCTGCGGCAGTTTGAGCAAGCTTACCTTCTATCTCGCCCATTCTTTTTTCATTTGATAATAACAAAACTGCACCTATAACATCACCTTCTGATATAATAGGCGTTATCAACTGATGGTTATATAAGATATTGTCATCATCTGTGATAGAAACAAAGTTTTTATCTTCTTTATTAGCTATATGCGTAGTTCTTTTGTTAATAACATTTTCTAAATCACTGCTTATATGTTTTTCTAAAAGTTCTTTTTTGCCTCCACCGCTAACTGCTATTATATGGTCTTTATCTACTATGCAAGCAATATGCCCTGCATTTTGAGCCAAGCTTTCTGCATATTCTTTAGCAAAACTGCCAAGCTCGCCTATTGGCGAATATTTTTTTAATATAATTTCTCCTTCTCTATCTGTAAATATTTCTAAAGGGTCTCCTTCTCTTATCCTTAAAGTTCTTCTTATTTCTTTAGGTATAACAACTCTGCCTAAATCATCTATACGTCTTACAATGCCTGTTGCTTTCAAAAAAATTCCTCCTTATCAAAATTTTAATATGCTTTTGACAATGTTAGTATTAATCATAAAAGGATTTTTTATGCAACATATTTTATATTTTTATACAAATTCTTCTATTTTTACAAAATTTAATATTATTTTTTTCTATATATATGGTATAATAATATTAATAATTTATTAAGGAGAAGATTTATGAAATACGGATTTGTTAGAGTAGCTGCTGCTACGCCAGATATTAAGGTTGCTGATTGTTTTTATAACGCTAAAAGCATAATAGAAAACATAAAAAAAGCATATAAAAATAACACCCATATAATAGCTTTTCCTGAGCTATGCATAACAGGTTACACTTGTTCTGATTTGTTTTTGCAAGATAGTTTGCTACAAGATAGCTTGCTTGCTTTTAAAGAAATTTTATCACAAACTAAAGATTTAAACATAACTTGTATAATAGGTATGCCTATAGAGCATTTAGGCAAGTTATATAACTGTGCTGTATGTTTTTATAAGGGAGAAGTTTTAGGCATTGTACCTAAAACAAACATACCTAACTATAACGAATTTTATGAAAAAAGACATTTTAATACACTAGAAGATAACAATAGTAACTTTTTAAATTTAAAAGATTTAAACTTTTATCATAGTTGCTTTGGAAAATGTATATTTCAAGTTGAAAATATACCAAACTTTACCTTTGCAATAGAAATATGCGAAGATTTATGGAGCGTTATCCCTCCTAGCTCAAACTATGTATTAAACGGAGCTAACGTAATTTTTAACCTTTCTGCTAGCAATGAAATAGCAGGAAAATCTATTTATAGAAAAGAGCTTATAAAAAACCAATCTGCTAGATGTATTTGTGGCTATGTGTATGCAAATGCTGGATATGGAGAATCTACAACAGATTTAGTTTTTTCAGGGCATAACTTAATATATGAAAATGGAAGGCTTTTAAAAGAGAGCAACCTTTTCGAAAATAATATAATATATGGAGATATAGACCTAGAATATATAAATAGCGAAAGAAGAAAAAACACATCTTTTAAAACAGAACAATCTGTAGGTAAATATCATATAGTACCTTACAAAATGGAAGATATATCTTTTACGCTAGATAGATATATAGACCCTATGCCTTTTGTACCTAAAGATGAAGAAAAACGTGCTGTTAGATGTAAGGAAATATTAGATATACAAGCTTATGCTCTTAAAAAACGTATTGAGCATATAGGTATTAAAAATGTAGTAATAGGTATATCTGGTGGGCTAGATTCTACCTATGCTTTAATAGTAATAAACCGTTGTTTTGAGCTTTTAGGCTATGATAAAAAGGGCATAATAACTGTTACTATGCCTTGCTTTGGCACAACAGATAGAACTTACAATAATGCAAAAAAACTATGCCAAATAATAGGTACAACCCTTTTAGAAATTAATATAAAAGATGCCGTTTTAAAACATTTTGAAGATATAGGCCACGACACTAACCTTCATAACGTAACTTATGAAAACAGCCAAGCTAGAGAAAGAACCCAAATCCTTATGGACATATCAAATAAATATAACGGTATAGTAATAGGAACTGGTGATTTATCTGAGCTTGCTCTTGGCTTTGCAACATATAACGGTGACCATATGAGTATGTATGGTGTAAACGGCTCTGTCCCTAAAACTTTAATTAGATATTTAATAGAATATTTTGCAAAAAGTATAAATAATGAACTTTCAGAAATTTTACTTGATATATTAAATACACCTGTATCACCTGAGCTTTTACCACCTAATGAAAGCGGTAAAATTGCTCAAATAACAGAAGATATAGTAGGCCCTTATGAGCTACACGATTTCTTCTTATACAATATGATAAGATATAGCTATAGCCCTGAAAAAATATATTTCCTTGCAAAGATTGCATTTAAAGATAGCTATAACGATGAAACTATTTTAAAATGGCTAGAAAAATTTTACATTAGATTTTTTACACAACAGTTTAAACGCTCTTGTTTACCAGATGGTGTAAAGGTAGGCTCTGTTTCTCTTTCTCCTCGTGGAGATTTTAGAATGCCTAGTGATGCTAGCTTTAATGCCTTTTTAAATAGAATAAAAGGCTTAAAATAATAAACATACAATATACTAAGCAATATATCAATAGGACAAACTAAAAATAGGAGGATAAAAAATGAAAATGGTATCTTGGAATGTAAACGGGCTTAGAGCTTGTGTTACAAAAGGCTTTTTAGATTTTTTTAAAGATATAGATGCAGATATCTTTTCAATACAAGAAACAAAATTACAAGAAGGACAAATTGACCTTCAGCTAGAGGGATATTATCAGTATTGGAACTATGCTGAAAAGAAAGGTTATTCTGGCGTTGCTGTTTTTACAAAAGTTAAACCTATAAATGTTATATACGGCCTAGATATAGAAGAGCATAACACAGAAGGAAGACTTATAACTTTAGAGTTTGAAAACTTTTATTATGTAACAGCTTATGTGCCAAACGCACAAGAAGAGCTTAAAAGACTTGATTACCGTATGAAATGGGAAGATGATATAAGAGAATATCTTAACAGCTTAAAAAATAAAAAACCTGTCATATATAGCGGTGATTTAAACGTTGCACATAATGAAATAGACTTAAAAAATCCTAAAACTAACAGGAAAAATGCAGGTTTTTCTGATGAAGAGCGAGAAAAATTTCAAAATTTATTAAATAGTGGCTTTATAGATACATTTAGATATAAATATCCTGATAAAGAAGGAGCTTATAGCTGGTGGAGCTATCGCTTTAAGGCAAGAGAAAAAAATGCTGGATGGCGTATAGATTATTATGTTATATCTAATGATTTAAAGGAAAACTTAATAGATGCTACTATCCATACAGACATTTTAGGCTCAGACCATTGCCCTGTAAGTATAGATATTAATATATAAGGAGGTAAATATGAATAATTTTAAAATGATAAGTGCCGTAGAGGCTAAAAAATTAATGGACACTACAAATTGTAAAATATTAGATGTTAGAACTAGAGAGGAGTTTGAAGAAGGCCACATAGATAAAGCTATTTTATTACCTTTAGATGAAATAGAAGAAAAGGTGGAATCTGTTTTTACAGATAAAGAAGAAACTATCCTTGTTTACTGTAGAAGTGGAGTTAGAAGCAAAAATGCTTCTTCAATAATGGCTAAAAAAGGCTATAAAAATATACTAGAATTTGGTGGTATTATAGATTGGCCTTTTGAGGTTATTTTATAGTTTATATTTAATTAATAATTCAATAAATAAAATAAATATTAAATTTAATAAGCCTAGTAGATTTTTATTTTCTACTAGGCTTATTAAATTTATAAATAACTTTTTGCTTCTTCTTCTGTCATTTTATAGTCTTTTACTATTCTTTTTATTATTTCATCATTTGATATGTTAAACTCTTTTAATATTTTTATTTGGTTTATTATTCCTTCTTTTATTCCTTCTTTTATTCCTTCTTTTATTCCTTTTTCAAAGTTTTCTTCGGCTATTTCTTTTTCTCTCATTAACAATGTCATATATTCTTGCCTCCATTCTTTATTATTTTTTATTTTTCTTATTTTGTCATCTATCTTTTGTATAAATTTATTGTTTTCTTTTTGTCCGTTTACATACTTTAAAAATGATTTTATATTTTCATCTTTTTCTTTTTCAGATGCTTTTGTATTAAAAAATATTTTGTATGTTTCATCTTTTAGCTCTAGCTCTTTTTTATCTTTACAGTAGTATCTAAATTCATATTTTGGCATTTTTTCTCCAAAAGGGTCAAATGTACATATAAATATTACATAGCTTTCTTGTAGTCTTTTATATGTTTCTCCTTTTTCTATTGTATCTAAATCTATTAACCCTTGATAATATCTACTTCTCTTAGCTAAATCTTTTTTGTTTGCTACCTGCATTTCTATGTTATATATTTTTTCATCTGCTTCTACATATACATCTAACCTTATACTTTTTGCATCATATTTTATATTTATTGTTTTTTGCTCCTGTATATATTTTATATCTTTTATTTTTATATGTAACAAGTTTTCTATTATCTCTTTACATATTTCTTTATCTGTCATTAACTTTGCAAATATAAAATCATTACTTATAGTCAAATTTTCCCATTTTTCATTATCCATTTATTGCTCCTTATATTTATATTTTATCATAATTTTTATAAAAACACTATAGTGAAAAATTATATCAATAATAATTATTTTACAGTATTTTATAATAAATTTCAACTTTTTAAAATTTTAGTAAATATTATTTAGCTATAATCTTTTTTATACCTTATATTCAAAAATACATACTTCTAAAATTTATTTAATTAACATTTAATAACCCTAATATATAAATTTTTAATTAGATAAATTAAGTGATATCTTAATTTTAAAAAAAATAAAGGCTAGGAAAATTCCTAACCTTTTATATATCATTAAGCCACCCTATCACCTAATACATATACGTTTACATTTTTAACGCCGTACTGTATAGCATCGCTGTAGCTATCAAAAAATACATCTATTTTATTACCTTTTATAGCACTGCCAGTATCCCCTGCTATAGCATAGCCATAGCCTTCTATATAAAGCTCTGTGCCAAAAGGTATAACCCTTGTATCTACAGCAACAACGCCTTTTTGAGCTTTCATACCAGATGCAGTTATGCCATATCCTTTATGGCCTGGGCTTTTACCTGTAGATTCTGGCCCCGCTGTATAAGCTGTAGATTTCATATTTATTTTTTTATCTATAACAAATATACCTTTTTCAGTTTTTATAGTGTTCTTTTTAGTACCTTTTTCTATAACTTCTGTAACAGGTTGTTTTGTTACTTTTTCTTCTATAACTTGTTTGCTTTGTAATTTATCATCTTTGTAAATTTCTTTAACTTTTATCTCTTTAACGCCGTTTTGACCTTTAGTTTTTACATTAACCATACCTTCTGGTAAATTAGGGTTTTCAACAGTTTTGCTTTCATAAGGTATTTCTTCTTTTACTGTTTTTATTTCTTCTTTATAAGATGAAACCTCTATAACCATACCGTCTTTAATAGAGGTAGCAGAGCTTTGCCCTTCGTTTAAATAAAGATTTTGTTTTGTTTCTTGGTTAAATTCTTTTAAAGCAGTACCTATTTTAGCTTGGTTAGTAGTAAAAGATACTTCTTTTTTATCATCTATTAAAAATTTAATTTCTTCTGCTGTGTTAATGTTAATAACCATATCTTGGTTAATAACCATATTTAAGTTTTTATCAACAAAATCTTTTTCGTGTAATCTAATATTTTGTTTATCTAAAAATTCAGATACTTTCATATCCATTGTGTTATAAACGTGCCATTTGCCATCTATAACTACTCTAACTTGATATAACCCTTCTGCAAAAGCAGTAAGAGTACCACAAAAAGTAGATAATATTAAAACAAGACTTACAGTCATATTTATTTTTTTCATTCTAGCTTTAGTAACCTTAAAAAATTTGTTACATAAATTATTAAACATTAATATTTCCTCCTATGCAGGTTTAAGCTGTGAATATAATCTTATTGATTAAACCTGTTTATTAAGTTATATTAAAATTTTTTAACATAGGCGTAATAAAAAATATATCACCTGCGTAATATCTTAACACATTTGTAACATTTATGCAACACTTTTTTTTCGATTAATTTATACAAAATAAATCTTTAGCCGATTGTAATGTTATTTTTTCGATTTTTTCTTCGTCTATTTGTTTTATTTCGCTAATTTTTTTAACAATATATTTTAAATTTTGTGAATTATTTCTAGTTCCTCTAACAGGCACTGGAGATAAATATGGAGAGTCTGTTTCTATCAAAATTGCCTCTAAAGGTATATTTTCAACTACTTTTAATAACTTATTGGCATTTTTAAAGGTTAAAACACCTCCTATACCTATATAAAATCCCATTTTTATATAGTCTAATGCCATTTCTAAACTACCAGAATAAGCGTGTATAACCCCTTTTCTTACTTTGCTAGCTTTTATAATATCAAAAACTTCTTGGCTTGCCTCTCTTGAATGAATTATTACAGGTTTTGTAACATTTTCGCAAATTTTTAACTGTTTTGTAAAAACTTCACGTTGTATATCTCTAGGGGAATGGTCGTAATAAAAATCTAGCCCTATCTCCCCTAAGGCTACAACCTTTTTATGTTGTAGCCATTTTTCTAATGTTTCATAGTCTTTATCTGTAACCTTGCTAGCTTCGTGAGGGTGCACACCTACGCTTGCATATACAAAGTCATATTTTTCTGCAAGCTCTATGCTTTTATAAGATGATTTCATATCTGCACCTACGTTTACAACATAGCCTACGTTATGATTTTTTAAATCTGACAAAAGCTGGTCTCTATCTTCGTTAAATTGTCTGTCATCGTAATGAGCGTGGCTTTCAAAATACATTTATTTTACCTCCGCACCGCTTTTAATAATGTTTTCGCTATCTTCTACAGTTATTATTTTTAGGTTGTTATCATTATCACTAGCAGCTAAAATCATACCTTCTGATATTTCACCACATAGCTTAGCAGGTTTTAAGTTTGTAAGCACAACAACACGTTTGCCTACCATTTCTTCTGGTGTGTAATAATTTGCAATGCCTGATACAATCTGTACAACCTTATCACCTATTTTTACTTTAGATTTTAAAAGTTTGTTAGCTTTTTTTATTTTTTCACATTCTAAAACTTCGCCGATTTTAAAATCTAATTTTAAAAAGTCATCAAATGTTATTTGCTCTTTTTCTTCTGTTTCTTTTTTAGTTTCTTCCTTATTATTGTTATTTGCTTTAGCTCTTATAGCATCTAACATAGCATCTAGCTCTTCTAGCTCTTTTTCTATGTCTATACGTGGGAAAATAACATTTCCTTTTGTAACCTTTAAATCTTTAGGAAGTGTTCCAAAGTTTTTACTGCTATCCCAGCTTAAAAGGCTATCATCTTTGATAGAAAGTTGCATAGCTATAGCTTTAGCCGTGTTAGGCATAGCAGGGGCTATAAGTATGCTTATTATTCTTAAAGATTCAGCAAGGGTATACATAACGTTTGCAAGCTTATTATTGTTTGCCTCATCTTTTGCTAAAACCCAAGGCGTTGTTTCATCTATATATTTATTAACACGTCTTACAAAATTCCATATTTCTGTTAATGCATTGCTAAATTGCATTTTGTCCATATATTCTTCTACTTTTGTTACAGTATCTAAAGAAAACTGTTCAATATTTTTTTCGCTTTCATCACCAGTAGGGGTAAAGCTAGGTAAAGCTCCTCCAAAATATTTATCTATCATACCAACTGTACGTGATAATAAATTTCCTAAATCGTTTGCTAAATCAAAGTTTATTCTTTCAATAAGAGATTTGTTTGTAAAATTGCCATCTTGTCCAAAAGCAACCTCTCTAAGTAAGAAATATCTAATAGCATCTACCCCATATCTATCTACTAAAACTTTAGGGTCTACTACGTTTCCTTTAGATTTACTCATTTTGCCACCATCTATAAGCAACCAACCGTGGCCAAATATTTGTTTAGGTAGCTCTAAATCTAAAGCCATAAGCATAGCAGGCCAAATGATAGTATGAAACCTTACTATTTCTTTACCCACAACGTGTATATCAGCAGGCCAATATTTTTTAAAATCGCTGTCATCGTCTGTGCCATAGCCAAGAGCAGAAATATAGTTAGATAAAGCATCTATCCAAACATAAACTACGTGGTCTTTGTCAAATTCTACAGGTATACCCCATTTAAAAGATGTTCTTGATACACATAAATCTTCAAGGCCTGGTCTTAAAAAGTTGTTTAACATTTCGTTTTTTCTAGATGCTGGGCTTATAAAGTCTTCGTTTTCTTCTATATGCTTAATAAGTCTGTCTTGATATTTGCTAAGCTTAAAGAAATAGCTTTCCTCTTTTACACTTTTAACTTCTCTTCCACAATCTGGACATTTGCCGTCTTTTAGCTGGCTTTCTGTAAAAAATGTTTCGCAAGGTGTACAATATAAGCCTTCATAATGACCTTTATATATGTCACCTTTATCATATAAATCCTTAAATATTTTTTGTACAGTTTTTATATGTTTTTCATCTGTTGTTCTTATATAATAGTCATAGTCTATGTTTAAAAGCTTCCATAAATCTTTTATATGGTTTGTTATATGGTCTACATATTCTTTAGGGGATATGCCTTTTTGCTTTGCACTTTCTTCTATTTTTTGCCCGTGTTCATCAGAACCTGTTAAAAACTTTACATCATAGCCTCTCATTTTTTTATATCTAGCCATTGTATCTGTTGCAATAGTTGTGTAAGAATGGCCTATGTGTAAGTAATTATTTGTATAATAAATAGGTGTTGTTATATAAAATTTTCCTTTGCTCATATTTTTCCTCCATTATTAAATATTTATAATATTATATACTATTTTTTTACAAAAATCAATTTTTTAAACATCAAAAGACCATAGGCTTTATGCCTAAAATCAATTTTTTTTGAATACTTTGTATTCAAAAAAAGGCACTCCTAAAATTGCTAAAAATCAAGTCGTACCTTAATCGTAATTAAAAGGGTTCTAGGGCGAAGCCCTAGATAAAAGGGTTGTGGGTGGGAATAGATAAACCCTATAGCCCTTTTTATATAAAATAAATCTAATTTTTTCTATTTATTAAACGTTTATAAACTAGGTGATAATATATAAAGCAAACTATAAGCCCCATTAAAAACCCGCCTATATGCCCTGCGTTATCTATGCTAGCATCTGCAAAGCTACCTATTATCCCTATTACAGACATTATGCCTATTGTATAATAGTCAATGCCGTCTAGCTTAACTTTTTCTTTTATAGAAAAATAAAGTGTAGCACTTTCTAGGGCGAATATGGCACCGCTTGCACCTATAGAGTAAGATTTTGTAAACATTACACTAAATATACCACTAGCAAAACCACCTATGAAAAATATTAATAAAAATGCTGTTTTTCCTAAATATCTTTCTATCCTTGTACCAAATATATATAGGCTTAAAAGGTTAGATAAAAGGTGTGTTAAGCCTGAATGTAAAAATAAAAATGTAAATAACCTGTATTCTTGTCTATCTGCAAATAAGCTAGGTGATACCCCAAAACTATATATAATATCACTTCTATGAAACTCCATAGTTACAATTATATGTACTACAGCTATAATAAACATTAAGTTATATGTAATATTACAATTTTCAGACAAAACATAATTTCTTCTATTAAGATTAACCTTTTCTTTTAATTTTAAGGAATTTTTTATGTATTTTTCTATATGTAAAAATTTATTAGGTTGCTTACCTTTTGAAATCATTTTTTTATTTGATAAATCTACACCCCAGTTTATGTTTACTATCTTTTCATCTAAAAATATATCCTTATCAAAAAAGCTGTTATCTTCTTCATCAAAGCTTTTACTAGCTAAAATTTTAACCACAAACATCTTAGCTAGGTTATTTTGGCTTAAAATATTATTTGCATAAGCTTCTACCTTATTAAATATTTGTTCATATTCTTCGTCTTTTAAAACAGGCACAACTAAATAACCGTTAGTCCCTATAGTTTTAAAATATATGTTATTATCTAAATTTGTATTTAACTTATAGAAATTATTATTTAATAGCTGTCTATCTAAATTTTGTAAAAATTTATCTTCCATTGTTATTTCCTCTTTTTTCTAAATTCTCTACTTGTATTTTATAACAATATTTTTAATATGTAAAGGCAAATTACTCCTGGTATGCCTAAAATACCTGTGAAAATGCCTGTAAATATATTTAAGTTTAAATATAATCCTGTAGTTTTTAACAAAATATTTAATATATAGATAGCTAATAGCCCAAAAATAGCATTAAATAATATTTTAATTCCTATCTTGCTATATAGGGTTAAAATAACTATTAATATACCAATCATTATATATATATAATTATTATCAAACATACCCTTCCCCCTTAAGATGCTGGAAATTTTTGTAAAATATTAGGAAAATTTATAACTATCCCTTTTTTCTTACTTAGCTTTAAAAAATAATCATATTTCTTTTGTAAAGACATTATTTCATATATTATGCTATCTATTAATGTTTCATCGCTTGCAAAGTTTAAGCATAGCTCAGCATATTCTAGCTTTCTTTTCGTATCTTCTAAAAAATGTAATATTTCTGTAGCTTCTGTATCTAATTGTTTTATATTTTTCTTTTCTTTTTTTAATAATAATAAATTTTCCATATAAACCCTCCATTGTATATTTAATAATAATATAGTCAAATTTTTACTTTTTTATTCTATAATTTAATAATAGGTAAAATTTATCTAAAATTTTTATACTTTTTATGTTTTTTTTGTTAAAAATATAAAAGCATATATTAACAATTTTATACAATAATCATTATTAAAAATTGTTATTTTTTATACAACAATAGTTATTGTGTAATTCCTTGTAATATAGTATAATATAGTCGTATTTTATTTTTTTGGAGGGATTAACTATGGAAAAAATCGTTGTAGTAGGTGCTAACCACGCTGGTACTGCATGTATTAACACAATTCTTGATAACTATAAAGATAAAGAGGTAATAGTTTTCGATTCTAACAACAACATAAGCTTTTTAGGTTGTGGTATGGCTCTTTGGATTGGTAAACAAATATCAGGTCCTGAAGGCTTATTTTACTCTAACAGAGATATCTTAAAAGGTAAAGGCGCTAAAATCTATATGGAAACAAAAGTAGACTGTATAGACTATGCAAACAAAAAAGTATGTGCAACAGATAAAGCAGGTACTAAAATAGAACAAAGCTATGACAAGCTTATCTTAGCAACAGGTTCTTTACCTATTGAGCCAAAAATCGAAGGTATGGATCTTGAAAATGTACAGTTTGTTAAATTATACCAAAACGCTGCAGAAGTTATTGAAAAATTAAAAGATGATAGCATAAAACACGTTACAGTTGTTGGTGCAGGTTATATAGGCGTTGAGCTTGCAGAAGCCTTTAAAAGAAACGGTAGAGATATAACTATCATCGACTGTGCTGATACTTGCTTATCTGGATATTATGATAAAGAATTTACAGATTTAATGACAGAAAACTTAAAATCAAACGGTGTACAAGTTGTATTTAACGAAATGGTTAAAAAAATAACTGGTAATGGTAAAGTTGAAGGCATCGTTACAGATAAAAACGAATATAAAACAGATATGGTTATCCTTTGCATCGGCTTTAGACCTAACAATGAGCTTGGTAAAAACGATTTAGCTTTATTTAAAAACGGTGCATACCTTGTTAATAAAAGACAAGAAACTAGCATAAAAGATGTTTATGCTATCGGTGATTGTGCTACTGTATATGATAACTCTATCAACGATACAAACTATATCGCTTTAGCTACAAATGCAGTTCGTTCTGGTGTAGTTGCTGCTCATAACGCTTGTGGCACAGATATCCAAAGCATCGGTGTACAAGGTTCTAACGGTATAAGCATTTGGGGTCTTAATATGGTATCTACTGGTCTTACTTTAGAAAAAGCTAAAGCTAATGGCTTTGACGCAGTGGCTACAGAATTTGAAGATTTACAAAAACCAGCTTTCATTGAGCATAACAACCATAAAGTTAAATTAAGCATCGTTTATGATAAAAACACTAGAGTAATATTAGGTGCTCAAATGGCATCTAGAGAAGATATATCTATGGGTATCCATATGTTCTCTCTTGCTATCCAAGAACAAGTTACTATTGATAAATTAAAATTATTAGATATTTTCTTCTTACCTCACTTTAACCAACCTTACAACTATATTACTATGGCAGCATTAACTGCTAAGTAATCTATGATTACATTAAACAAGTAATTAATAAAACAAGCTGAGTGATTTTCGTGTAATGAAAATCACTCAGCGAATTCTTTATTAGTATGCTTATTTTAATTTTAAATAATAAGGCTTAATCCTATCTAAAAATTTAGTTTCTTTTTCTTCTTCAATACTTAATGATGTTATGTCAACTATCATACCACTTTCCTTTTCTAATTCATTTGAAAATATAATTAAATCATTGACAACTTTGTTTGAGTATTTTTCGTATATAATTAATATATCAATATCATTATTAATTGTGTTTGTCTTTAATATGGAACCGAATAAGAATACCTGTTTGAAAGAATCAAACAAAAATATATGCTTTCTTACTATCTCAATAATATGACTATTTAATTTACATGATTTCATTAATATATCTATAAAAATCTTCCATAGTTAACAAGTGAACATTCATATTCTCTGCCAACATATATGCTTCAGTGGATATACAACATTCTCCATTCCAGTTATGTAGATTAACAATAAGACTACTTTTTTCCGGAGCCAGACATATTAATTGTGATTGACTCAAACAATATTCATAAACAAAAATCATTTTTTTACCTTTTATAGAAATTTCTCTTAAATTGTTGTCAGATAAAAAATTAAAACTAATATTTCTTGAACGGATATATTTTAAAGCATAATTAAGGCTTTCCAAGCGAACCTTTGCTCCCATAAAACAACCATAATCATAATACAATTGTCTAACTCTTGGGGTATCATCCAAAAAGACTTTGACTGACTGTCCTTCCACATTCATCTGAATATATGGATGGTAAATACCAATACCTATAGCCTCGTATTTATCTTGTGCCTTTAACTTATCAATTAACAGTTCCAACGATTCAGTAGAGGGAATAGTAAAATCTTTCACAGGGTGAATTCCAAACATTGAATTTATTTCTGTTGGAAAAAGAGCTGCTCGTATTTTTTCTCCTTCTAATCGAGTTACTTCAAATTCGTCAGCGTGCAATATAAAAGATTGAATATATGCCAAATTGGAGTAGGATTTTTCTGGATGTCGTTGAATTAAATTATCATTTGCTAAAAAAAGTGCTTTAAGTTTTCTATTATTAACTAATATTTTATATTCAAATTTATCCCACAAAGTCTTATTATCGTTTAAGTAGTACATTTCGTAAATAGTTTTATTCTCCTCAAGTATAGGAACAACCTCTTTTTTTAAATCCTCAAACGTGTCATATTTTTTACTAAAAAAACTTTCTAATTCTTTTTTTCTAATTTCCTTCCATCTAAAAACTTCTTCAGGTGTAAATGCATCATTTTTATCAAACTCTGTATGGCAATTTGGACAAAGCAAAACTAAATTTTCAAATGAGTTATCAGCTGTTTCACAATGTGGAATAATATGAGCCTTTTCAATTATGTCACCATTTTTAGAAAACAGCTCTCGCTGACAACTTGGATTCATACATCGACCCATTGATTCTGCATATAATTTTCTTTTAACAATTTCGTCTATATATCTTGTAACCATTATCATTTCTCCTTGAATATTCCTTATAAAATAAAAATTAATATGAGCTAACATAATACTAAAAAATACATAAATATTATAACACACAATATTGATTTTTTCTACTATTCATACATAAACCAATTATAATATATAATACTTAACATCTCTTTGTTTATAAATTATTTTCACAAGTTTATCATAACTATCGTTATAAATTATTTAAAATACTAGAAGGGACACTTCATTATATGAAGTGTCCCTTCTAGTATTTTTATTATTTTTAAATAAAATACTCAAAAGCTTAATTTATTAATAACCACAATCAGCTAATATAATATCTACCATATAAAGCATCTCTTCTATAGTCATTACATCTTTAGGTCTTGAAGATGATGCCTCACCATAAAAGCCAATATCTCCTGCTTTAATAAGGTTTTGTTGGTAAGCTTTGTTAGCATTTTTTATATCTTTATAAGGTGTTGAGTTAATATCATTTATAGGTTCAAACCTAGATTTAGTTTTCATCTCATAAAGCTTAACTAATGTGTTAATACCTGCTTCTCTACCTACAACAGAACCTTTTAACAGCATACCAGATTGACTAAGTGCTTTATAATCATCATCTGTTAAGCCTCCATTTATAGATATTTCTTTTTTATTGTTAGCCACACCTGCTACAATATTATTAAATTGTACAACAGATATAGGATTTTTAGTATTTATATTAGTAAAGTCTGTAAATATAATCTTGCTATTAACATTAGTAATAAGGCTTATATCATTATTACTGTTTATGTTAGTTTGGTTTACACCATTAGAAATAGTTGTGTATTTACCTAACCTATTAGTTTTAACTGTATGGATACCTGTTTCACTGCTATATGTAGAAGGTATTCTTTCCCATAAATTATTACTAATATTTCTATATGCACCTACGTTACTATCTAATGTTAAGCTTCTGTTTTTAAGCTTTAGCATTACGTCCATATCTGAACCTGTGTATGTAATAGAATTATAAACACCATTGTTGTTAATACTCATTTTTATATGCTCTGGCGTTGTTCCATAAATTTGGTTATGGTTTAAAACAGGTAAGCCTTGTGGGTTTTGCGCTATCTCTATTAAAACCCTTGTGTTCATTCCCAATTTGCCCATAGCTTTTACCTCTGGCGTATTTAAAAAGCCTGGGTTTAAGGTAAACCTTGTACCACCTGTTGTTATGCTAAGAGCAATCTTTCTTTCCTCAAAAGCAGATATAATAGAATATGGTATCTCTACTTTTCTATTTTTTATTTCATAACCGTTATGGCTTGTAAGGTCTATATTATAGTTATAAACTTTATTGTTTATAAGCTTTGTTATAAACCTTTGGTCTACCAAGTTATCATCGTTTCCGTTAGCATCTTTTTGGTTAGAACGAAATCTATATGTTAGAGTTTTTGTAGGATAGTCATATAACACTTCAAAATCTTCTGTAGGTAATGGATATAAATCATCTATTATGTTTCCATCATAATCTCCACCATCAGTTGAAAATTTTGTTCTATACTTAAATGTAGTAGTCCAGTCTGATTCTGCTGTTAAAACTCTATCACCTTTAGGTTCAATAGTTGGTATTTCTATTTCTATAGCATCTTTAAAATCTTGGTTTGGTGATAACTGAATTATATAGCTATAGGCTTTTTCAACAGCATTGTCTGTACCTTTATATACATATACTTTAGTTTTAGCTCTTGTATAGTAATATCTATTAGCTATAAGCTCATTAAATTTTACCATATATGTCTTTTTAAGGTTAGGGTCTATTAAAGGCTCTGCAGTATCTTTTTCATCTGCCTTTGGCTCTTCAAGTAAATCTTCTGGGTCTCTAAGCCATTCTAAAACTAAATATTTATCTGTGATAGGTTTATAGTCTGTATTGTTGTTAGTATTATATGTAGATAAGCTTTTCTCTGATGCTAAGCCAAACCCGCTAGGTGGCTCTGGCTTAGCTATAGGGTTTGTTCTTACATAAAGAGGTGTAGACCAATCAGATGTTTTATCTGTTCCTTCTACTTTAGCTCTAATCCATATATAATATCCTGTATCTGGAAATAGAGGTTTTATGTTATATTTTAAAAACTCTCGTCCATCTTCTTTGTTATATTTTACCATATTATCTTTGATAGTTTGGCTATCTATAAACATATTAGCTTTAGAAGGGTCGTCTATCATATTTTCATCAACAGCTAGCTCATAAACTATCTTATTACCTGAGTTTTCCCATTCTACTTCTATAGATGTATCTGTTTTTCCCACTTCATATAACGTTGGTATAGTAGGTGTTACATCTATATCTGTATCTTTAGGAAGGGTTGTTGCTAAAAGATATGTAGGGTATGCATCTTTTTTACCATCTGCAAGTATTCTGTAAGGTCTTAATAAAACTGCATACATTGTGTTTTCTTTTAAACTACTAATTAAATATTCTGCATATTTTTCATCTGTAAATGTAGGGTTTATATCTTGCCATAGCTCACTTTCAGATTGTAAAAGCTTTTCTATATATTGTTCATATCCTCCGCTTTGCTCTATCTCATCAAAAGGTAAAACTATCATTTCATATTTTATATCTTTAGCAGATATATCCATATTTCTAACTACTATGTTAGCCCAGTTAGCATAGCCTGCATCTCTAAATGCTCTTTTTACCTCATCTTCTGATGTTTTATCATAAAAAGATATTATCTTATCTGTATCTTTTATATCTTTTCCATAAATAAGCTCTCCATCTCTAAGTGCAGCGCTTGAGTACCAGCTATCTGTTTTATCATCGTATACCTCGTACCAGTTAGTGTTCCATTGTACGGTAATTTCATTTTGTGTTATAACATCATTTCCGTTTTCATCTTTTTTAACTCTAAAAGGTGGTTTAGATAAAGCCTTTGGTCTTGATATATCGCCAACAGGTGGCACATATATTTGGCTAACAGCTGGTAAAGATTCTAGCCCAAGCCCATCTGATGTAGGTTTTGTTGCAACTATTTTTATATAGTATGTTTTGTTTTCGGCTATCTCTTTTTCAATAAAAGCTCCTGTTTCATCAATAGTTACATATTTTGATATTTGGCTATAAAAAACCTTATTTTTAACATCTTGTATATTAGTTGTATCTATGTCTGTAGCAGGCACTTTGCTCATTATTTTAGGTAAGCCTAACCTATTAAGGTTATTTAAAGAATCTGTTATCCATACATCGTATACAACGTTTGTATCAAATATTAGTCCATTTTGGTCAACGTTTGCCTCTTCATCTTTGTTATATGGAGGTCTCATAAAAGTATCCCAATATAAATCTATAACAGGCTTATTGTTAGCTATATTGTTTTTAGGATAAATTTCTGGTTTGTTAGGGGTTACATTAACTATAGAAGGGTCATACATAGCTATTTCAGATTCTACAAATTTATCTACGCCTTTTATTTTAAATCTTATTTTAAAATATGTAACCTGTGTAGGTTTGGTTATACGCCAGCTATTAATGTTTATAACGTCTGTAGGTCCGTGTATAGTACCAATTATATTTTCTATTTGGTCTTCGTTAGCTCCTGATAAAATCTCTATTTTTTCTATACTTCCTATAGTTGCTATACCGCTTATATCTCCCCATTGTAGCTTAAGATGTTCGCTACCATCTTCTAAAACAATTAAAGGTATAGATACATAAGCATCATTTGTTCTATAAGAAACAAACCTTTTAGAGTTAAAACCTATTTTTCTGCTTTTACCATCTATTACTATTTGAGAAACATCATCTTTTCTTATTTCTACGTTATTATATAAAGGTTCAACCTTTACAGCATAAATGGTAGAAGGTTTTATGTTTTCATTTGTTATTTTATATGTAAGCCTATTTACATTTCTAGCTTCATCTTTAGATGGTATTAAGTCTTCATTATCTATGCTTACATCTATAGAAGACCTAAAGGCATCTTCACCTACGCTAGCACCACCTGGTTGATAATATATTCTATATCCTGTAAATAAGTTTTTACCATTATATGTAGGGTTATCAAATGTAACCTCTAAAGTGTTACCATATCCTCTTGCATCAACTTTTATATCTGTCATAAAAAGTGCAAAATCTTCTGGTGTTGTTGGGTCATAAGGTGCTTGGGTTGTTGTTCCGTTATCATTAACGTGCATATGATAAGGTATAGCCTTGTATTCATATATACTACCCGATGTTAAGTTAGATCTATCTATCAATACATTTTCTGATTTTGCATCTACCTCTTGTAAAGTTTCTGCTGTGCCATTTACGGTTGCATTTTTTTCTATTATCCTAATTTTCTTTGGGTCGTGGCCTGTATCATCTCCCCAAGGTATAGGGTTTTTCCATTCTAAAGTAAAAGAATAAGCTGGGTCTTTTTTTGCGTTTCCAGACCTTATTGTACTTATTTTTACGTGTTTTTGTGGTGTTGCCATTATGCTTAAAGGCATTGTGCCTATAAGCATAATAACAGCTATTAAAAAGCTAATATATCTATTTAGATTAGCCCTCATAAACTAACCTCCTACATACCTACCATAGTAGACATATTAACAAGGCTTTGTAAAAACTCTTGCACACTTATTGTACCTTTAGGGTTCATATTAGGGTTTTTATAAATACCTGTTTCAAAAGCTACCTGTATAGGTTTTTTATAATTATTATTAATATTTTTTATATCTTTTGTTAAGTTATAGTTTCTAATTTTAACAGTTTCTAGTTTAGTGCTACTTTTTAGCTCATAAACTTTCATTATAAGATAAACTGCTTCTTCTGATGTAATGTTATTATCCATATTTCTTGTAGATAATACAATACCTTTTGTTTTGAAAAACTCAATAGGGTCTTGAGTTTTGCTAGCTCCTGCTATCCTTGCTAAAGAACCTATAGTTTGTCTTCTAGTCATTGGTGCTTTTAAGTTAATGTTACCATCTTTTCCTAAAAAGTCATCTAAGCCATATTTTACAACAATATTTGTCATTTGGTTACCGTTTGGTAAATTACCTGCACCGTTTATAACTAGCTTTTTGCCTGCAAAAATATATTCTCCTGTTTCTCTAGTATAAATAGCTTTTTTACCTAGATAGTCTTTTGCTAAAATACTTATCCAATTGCCTTGAGCTCCTTTTTTATATCCTGATACAGAAACATCTGTAGGTAATGAATAAGCATAAATAATATCTCCTGATAAATACTGTATATGTTCTGTTTTTCTAGATAGATTATTTACGCTTTTAGCTAGGTTATCACCAAACTTAGCTTTAAAGCTATCTACTATTTTACCTATTTCTTGTACCATTATTTTATTATCTGTTTTATCTTTTATAAGATCTTGTATTTTATTATTAACATCTTTAGAAAATTCTTTAGTTTCTAAAAGCTCATCTATATAAGAAAGCATTTCACTATCCCAATCTGTAATAAGATTTTTAGTACCTACAATGCTAACAGATATTAAAGCAGAAGGGCTTAAGCTCTCAGAGCCATCTATTATATATTTGTTATTTTTAAAGTCTATAGTTAATTTAACAAAGTAATCTTTAATGTTACCACCTTTAGATTGTATCTCTTCTGCCATTTTTTTGATAACATCATTATCATAAGGGTTTATAGCTTTAGATGTAAATATAACATCTGCTCCATTATAAGATATTTTAAAGCCTTTGTTCTCATCAAAAGCCTTAATAACTGCACTAGCAGGTAAATAATATTCTTTATAGCTACCACCTTTTCCAACTGCTAAATCTATGATGCTATTGTTAGTAGTTGCTATTATTTTATCAAAATATTGTGGTCTATAATAAACTAATGTATTAGATGTTGTATCTTTTCCATACCAATAAGGTTGATTTTTTAAATCTTCTATTTGGTCTTTAAAATTATTTTGCCAGTTATTTACATCTTCGTCATAATCGTTATCATCATTATCATCATCTGTTCTATGCTCAACCTCATTAGAGTATATAGACGGTGCATTTAAAGGAATATTTAGCATTCTAACACGTATAGTATACATAGTTCCAGATTTTAAACCTGTTATTTTATATGTAACTTTCATTGTTTTGCCATCATCATTATCTGCAAAGGTAAGCTTATCTTTAGGCATTGTAGTATCTTGGCTCCAATCACCTAAATCTTCTTTTATAGAGTATTGTAAGTTATATTCTTTGCCTATAAGATCTGTGTCCATTTTAGGAATATCAAAGCTTATAACAACTTCACTTTTTTTGTTATATTCTGCCTTTGGCTCAACTCTTAAGTTTGTAGGTCCTGTTGTATTTTTTGTAGTAAATGTAAGAGGAACCCAAACAGAATAAGCCTCATCTCCATTTTCTGATACCCTAACAGTTCTTATATAATAAAAATATATTTGGTTAGGAGATAATGTCTTATCTTGTATGTTACCTTCTGTTCCTTCATAATTTATATATTCATATCTATCTTTAGATGCCTCTGTATCAAAAAACTGGTTGTTTGCTTTATCAAATTCATAAAGCTTGTTATCATTTGTTTTTAAACCTTCTTTATAAGTTATATTAGATAAGCTTTCCCAAGTTTTTACATAACTATCTTTAGATTTTAAGAAACTATCAGGGAGTTGTTGCCCTCTTGTTTTTATAAATTGATATTCTAGCTTAGATTTTGGGTCTTGCCCTTCTGGTAGGTTATCTTTTACCTTATCCCATATTAAATTAACAGAATTTAATGTTATATCTTTAGCTATAAACTTAGTAGGAGCTGGTGGTACCTTTTCATTTTCACCAGGTTCACCTTCATTCTTTTTAGTTGTAGCTGTAACTAATATAGAAAATTTAGAAAAATCTTTCTTATCATCTAAAGCTACATCTTTTTCATAAGGTGTAACATTTGTTCTTCCTACAACATAGTATGTTTCGTTTTCATCTAGCCCTTCAAAATTTATTTTTTGTTTGCTAATTTCTTCATCTTGTCCTATGTTAGATATTTGTACAATACCTTTATTCCTTAAGCTATCTAATAAATTACCTTTATCACCTTTATTATTTTTTAAATCTATAGTTATGCCGTCACCTGTCATAGGTTGCTCATTTTTATAAGTATTTATTTTATTTTTTATATTTGTTGGTATTTCGCTATCTTTAGAGTATTTAACAAGTTCATCAAATAAAGCTTTATCTTGTGTAATATAAAAATCATATTTTATAGAATCTTCTGTAAGCTCTCTACCGATAGTTTTTAGCATAATTTCATTATAAAGATATAATAAGTCTTTTTCTTCTTTATATTTTAATGTGTCATATTCTATGCTAAATTTTTTCTCTTCTACAGTTTCTTCTAAAACTTTTAAATTTTGAGGTGCTGGCACTTCTATTTTTTGTATACCATTTAATGTAAGAGTAACAGGAAGAGATAAACCTGTAGTATGTTTTACTTCTGTTCCATTTTGAGGTTTTACAGTATATTCACCTTTGTTGGCTAAGAAATATGTACCAGGATAAGTTAAAACACCTTTATCATTTGCATCTTTATGTGTTACAGGTATTTTAAATGTAACGTTAGCCTCTAATATGTTTTTCTTTTTATTCCCTACTATTTCTTGTCTTTCTGTAGTAAATGTTTTATCTTCTACAAGCTCTATACCTAAATCTGTATATTCTTTCTTTAAAGAATATTTTATTCCATCTTTTATACTACCCATATCTTTGCTTGTAAAAGCTAGGTTTACACCTAAAAAGTCATCTTGCTCAAGCTCATTTGGTTTAATCCCTTTATAAAATAAATAGTCTATGTTAAAATCATTATCAGTATGATTTTTCATAATACCAGCTAATACACTTTCACTATCTATGTCCCATTTTAAAGTTAAAAATAAGTTTTCAGGTTCTTCATCTTTTTTAACAATGTTAGAACTTACTATTTTTAAGTTTTTAGGAGTAGCTAAAACTATATCCTCTAAATAAGGCTTATATTTTAATATTTGAGATGTAAAAGGTAAATTTTTAGCATCTAAATCTGGAGGTGTAAAGCTAAAATCTACTCTAAAATATTTTTCCTGTGGTGCATTAGCATCTAAAGGTACAGATATTATTATTTTATCTTTACCTTGATTTTTTTCTTCATAAGTTGCCCATTTGCTAATTGTACCCTGTTGTAGCCCTTGTTGTACTACATAATAACCATTATAACCTTCATAAGGCTCAATTTCTAAATAAAATTCAGATTCACCTAAAGCAATCATTTTAAATTTAGGATATGTATAAACAGTACCTATAGGTAAAACAGCCTCTATTGTTTCAAAAGGAGCTAGCTTTCTTTCAGCTGATATTGATATATCGCTAAATATTGTGCTAGGTTGTAATTTTTTCAATGTAAGTGTACCACTATTGGTTGCCTTATCATATTTATATTCCCCATCTGCATTGCCTGTAGGCCCTATAACTATACCACCATTTGGGTCATAAATATTATTTATATTTACTTGTACCTTTTTAGATGGGTCGCTATGTCCTAGGTTAAATATTACCTCTGTAGCTTTCTTTTCATTATTTCCAGTTTCACCAGTTATAAATTCATATTTATTATTTGTATCATTCCATTCTTTTGGTGAATTAAATTTTATAGTAACTCCAACTGTATCACTACCTGGGTATTCGTTAATAGGTCTTGTTGTTTGGTCTATAACAAGTTTACCATTTGGATTATTAGCATCATCTGCATTAGCAAAAGGTTGCACAGAGAACCCATTTACTGTATCTATACCTAAAAATATCTCTTTTTTATCTTCACCATTTTCTGTATCGCGTTGATAGCTAAGTGTAAAAGGATAAATGTTACCCTTTGCTACTGCATTTGTAACAAAATACATTTTATCGTTTTTCCATAAAAACTTAACTGTGTTACCCCTATATTTAAAAGATGCACCACCGTTTTCTGCTATTTCAAAAGAAACTGCTCTAGCATCACCATCTTGGCTACTTTGGTATACACTATCTAGCTTAAATGTTTCTGTATCTGGAAAGTTTTTGGTGTTAGCAGGTAAATAAGAACCTTCTTTATAAATTGTAAGGCTTTTATCAGCTTTATTTACTGCATTATCACCATTTACACTATATGTAATTTGAGATTTATTGCTCATTCTTTTTATATTAAACTTTATTTCTTTACCATCTGCTATAGGATAAGATAATGTATAAGTACCATTATCATTAGGTGTTCCTGCAAGATTTTCTATATCCCATACCAAAAGCACCTCATCGCTACCTTGTGGTCTTTCTACAAGCTCTAAATTATCATTTAATGTGGCTTCTTTGTTCCAAGTAAAGTTAGTTTTGCTTGTTTCCTTTGTCTTATTGTTTGCAAAAACGCTAAATGTCATATTAGCTAACATAGCATTAAATATCATAACAATAAGCAAAATCTTTGCTGTTATTTTTTTCATCTAGTACCCTCCTAAAGTATTATATTAATATATTTATTATTTTTAAACATTATATATATTATATCGTAAAAATACAAAAAATAAAATAGTTTTAAGTAAAATTTTATACTTATTTTTTACAAATTTATTTAAAAGTTGCTTAAAATTGTTATATATGCTATAATAAGGTTTAATTTATAACTTTTGAGGTGAAGAAATGTATATTTTTAAACAAGCAAAGCTTGCAATGTTAGACTTTGATAAATACCAAGAACTTTTAAAAACAAAGCTTTCTAAAGCTATATTTTATGCTCTTTTTTTTATAATAATATTTAACGTTATATTTTCTTCTATACCGTTCATTTCTTATTATGTAAAAACAAAAGGCTTTGATAGTTTTGTAGAAAAATATGTTCCTGATTTTACAGTTGAAAATAGCAAAGTAGTTTTTGATGAATATTCTAAAGTTGAAACTCCTTTAGGGATAACTTTTATATATGATGATAAAGAAAATAACGCTATAACAGAAGAAGACAAAAAAGATGTAGATGATATTATATTAAAAGTAACCCCTACATACATTATATCTTCTACATTAAATATAAACGTACAGTTAGCCCCTATCCTTGAAACATTTAATATCAACGAAAAAGCTGATTTAGCAAATATAAAGCTTTTGATAAATATAGCTAACATATTTGCATTTTTGTTATTATTAGTATCTTTTAGTGCTATGGACATAGGCTCATTATTAGTTTTTACGGTGTTAGTTAGCCTATCTTGTAAAATATATAACTTAAAGCTTACTTTTAAGGATATTTTAAAGCTAACAATATATGTTAATACAATGCCCTATATATTAAGCTTTGTATTTTCTTTATTATCATTTCCTATGCCTCTTCTTATTTATGTAGGTATGGTAATAGCTTATTTAACATTTATATTAAAAAATATGTCAAACAATAATAAAAATAAAACACAAAGTAACTAAGGTAATAATATGTATCCTATAAATTTATTAATAAAGCCTGCCTCTGGTAGTTGCAATTTCAAATGTAAATATTGTTTTTATGAAGATATAGCAGAAAATAGAGAAACTGCCTCTTATGGCTTTATGAAGTTAGATAATTTAGAAACAATTATTAAAAAAGCTCTTTCTTTTTCTGTATCTACCTGTGGCTTTATGTTTCAAGGTGGTGAGCCTACGTTAGTAGGGCTTGAATTTTATGAAAAAGTTATAGAATATGTAAATAAATATAACACTAAAAACTTAAAAATATCTTATTCTATACAGACAAATGGTTATTTATTAGATGATAACTGGGCTAGGTTTTTAGCCAAAAACAATTTCTTAGTTGGTATTTCTTTAGATGGTATAAAAGAAACTAACGATATAAACAGGATAACTAAAAATGATGAACCTACATATAACCTTATTTTAGATAAAATCAATCTTTTAAAAAGTCATAATGTAGAGTTTAATGTTTTAACAGTTATAACATCGCAGGTTGCTAAAAATATTAACAAAATATATAAATTTTATAAAGAAAATAATATAGTATATCAACAGTATATTCCTTGCTTAAATCCTATAGGAGATTATAGGCTTAAAGATTATTCTTTAACTCCTAAGCTATATGGCAATTTTTTATGTAATCTGTTCGATTTATGGTATAAAGATATAACTAACAACCATTTTGTATATAACAGGTATTTTGAAAACATAGTTGGTATTTTAAAAGGTTATCCCCCTGAGGCTTGTGGTATGGCTGGTATGTGCAATATACAAAATGTAGTTGAAGCAGACGGTAGCGTTTATCCTTGTGATTTTTATGTTTTAGATAAATATAAAATAGGCAACCTTTTACAAGATGATTTTCATAAAATACATCAAAACAGACAGGAGATAATGTTTATAGAAAACTCTACAAAGATAGAAGAAAAATGTAAAAAATGTAAATGGCTAAATCTATGCCGTGGTGGTTGCAGGCGTGATAGAGATAGAGCTTTAGATGGTAATTTATGCATAAATTACTATTGTGATGCATATAAAAAATTTTTTGATTATGCAATAGATAAGCTTTTAAAGCTTTAGCATTATAAAAAGAACATAAAAGTCTCACCTAAATATGTGAGCTTTTATGTTCTTTTTTATATTTGTTATCTATGTAAAAGGAGGATAAATAACAAATTTTAATACTTTAAAAGTATAAGAAAAATTACTACTTAGATATAAATAATTGTGTCCAATAATTTGGCGTATAGCCAACGCCAATATGTGTAAATGATTTGCTCATTATGTTTCTTCTATGTCCTTCTGAGTTCATCCACGCATCAACAACTGCTTTTGCAGTTTTTTGTCCTTTAGCAATATTTTCTCCAGCAGTTTTATATGTAATGTTAAATTGTTTTAACATATCAAAAGGTGAGCCATAAGTTGGTGAAGTATGAGAAAAATAACCTTTTTTCTTCATATCTTCAGATTTTAACCTAGCCACGTTAGATAAGCTCGTATCTAGCTTAAGAGGAGCTAGCCCTTCCTTTTGTCTTTCAATGTTAACAAGCCTAACAACCTCTTGTTCTATGCTAGAAACAGAGCTGTTTGTGTTGTTTTCATCTTCTGATGGGCTTTGTGGCTTGTTTGGCTGTTCTGGTTGTTCTGGTAAAGGGTTTTCTGGTTTATTGTTTGTGTTATCATTTTCATCATTTGGCTTGTTTTGGCTGTTTTGGTTGTTGTTTATGTTGTAGTCTTTTAATGGTTTTCCATTAATAGTTAAAAAATCGTAAATAGAGTTTGTTTTATAGCTTGCTCCAAATACGCTTGCTGTAGAAAATAAAGTTAAAGCAAAAGTTAATGTTAAAAATCTTTTCATAATAAATAAGTCCTTTCAATTTATAGTTTATTATGTTATGTCATTTAGTGTATCCTATTTGCTTTATCTATTATTTCTTTATTTTATATGTAGTATTTATTAGCTTTTATTTTAGCATATATGTATATATTTTATTTGTTGTTTGCTTTATCTATATTTATGATACTATATTGTAAACAATTTGTAAATAATTAGTTATTACCAATTTTGGTATATTTATACTAATATTAACCCTTGTTTTGCTTTTATTATATGTAAATATCCTTTTTTCCTAAAAATGTATCTAGTATTGTTTATATTATTTTATAACAAATATTTTTATAAGCTTTAATTAAAAATTAAGCTATACCTTAATTAAAGCTAAAAAAGAGTGAAGACAAAAGCTTTCACTCAGGCTGTAAACAAAATAATATTTAAAATCCAATTAAAAAATTTAAGGGATAGGTCACAGGGCTTTGGAGTTCCTCAAAATAATGGTGGTGGTAGTTTTAGATAATTTCCAAAACCTTACATTAAAGACCAAAATCTAATAATTATCAATTCTTTGAATACTTTATATTAAAAAACAGGTACTCCTAAAATTTATTTAATTAAAATTTAATACAGAAAACCATATATAAATTTTACCTAAATAAATTAAGTCGTACCTTAATTGTAACAAACAAAAAGGTTGTAGACAAAGTCTACAACCTCCAGTGAATACAAAAGCCTTCACTTTTTAGCTTTAATTTTATTAAGCTTCAATAACTGTTCTTTTATTGTAAGAACCACAAGATTTACAAACTCTATGACGTAACATTAATTCGCCACATTTACCACATTTAACTAATGTAGGGCTAGAAATTTTCCAGCTTTGAGCTCTTCTTTTATCTCTTTTAGATTTAGACATTTTCCCTTTAGGACAAATAGACATAGTTATACCTCCTTGTTATTAAAAAGATGTAAAAATTTTTCAAACCTAGGGTCAATATAATCCCTATCGCAACCACAGTCGCCTTCATTAAGGTTATGCCCACAAATATGGCATAAGCCTTTACAGTTCTCAGAACATAGAGCCTTCATAGGTAAATTAAGCAAAAGATTCGTCTTTATAGGTTCTTCTAAGTGTATAATATTATCTTTGCTAGAAAATAACCAAATTTCATCGTCATCTTCTATATCTTTAGAAAAAACCTCTGTCATATCAAAAGCTATCTCTTTTTTAAATTCTTTAAGGCAGCTGTTACAATTAAAGGTTACATTAGCTAAAATGCTTCCTTCAAAGGTATATTTGCCGTAAGAATTAGTAATAACCCCTTTACCTTGTATATATACATCTTTATGATAGACTAAAGATTTAGGCAAGGTGATATTACCATCAAAACTAACCTCTTTGCTAAACCCGCTATTAAGACTATCAACGTTAATATTCATAAAAACACTCCTGCTCTATACGAACAAATGAATAATTAAGGTAAAAAACCCAAATTAATTACATAAAACACAACCTATATTATAAAGGTTTATTTATTATTTGTCAAGTAATTCTTTTGTATCTCTTGCAATAACTAATTCTTCATTTGTAGGTATAACTAAAACTTTGATTTTTGAGCTATCTACAGATATAACAAGCTCTTCGCCTCTTTTAGAGTTTTTTTCATCATCAAGCTCAATACCAAGCCAAGATAAATAACTGCAAATTTCTTTTCTGCTATCTTTACTGTTTTCGCCAAGACCTGCAGTAAATACAATAACATCAACGCCGTTTAAAGTAGAAGTATATTCACCAATATATTTAGCTACTTTGTAATGGAAAGTATCTAAAGCTATCTGAGCTCTTTTGTTACCTTCTTTAGCAGCGTTTTCAATATCTCTAAAGTCGCTAGATACACCAGATAAACCTAAAACACCAGATTTTTTGTTCATAAGCTCATCTACTTGTTTGTTATCTAAGCCTTCTTTTTCCATAATAAATGATACAACAGCAGGGTCTATATCACCGCATCTAGTACCCATTACAAGACCTTCAAGAGGTGTAAAGCCCATACTTGTGTCCATACATTTACCACCGTTAATAGCAGCAACGCTACCACCGTTACCTAAATGGCAAGTAATAATTTTTAAATCTTTAATATCTTTGCCTAAAACGCTAGCTGCTCTTTCAGATACATATTTATGGCTTGTACCGTGGAAACCATATCTACGTATTTTGTATTTTTCGTATAATTCATAAGGGATACCGTAAAGATAAGCTTTTTCTGGCATTGTTTGGTGAAAAGCTGTATCAAAAACAGCAACTTGTGATACGCCAGGCATTAAGCTTTCACAAGCTCTAATACCCATTAAGTTAGCAGGGTTATGAAGAGGAGCTAAGTCTATACAATCTTCAATAGCTTTGATAACATCATCGTTTATAACTACAGAGCTTGCAAAGTGTTCTCCACCGTGTACAACACGATGACCAACAGCATTTATTTCTTTAATATCTGATATAACGCCGTGTTTTTCATCTAATAAAGCGTCTATAACCATTTTTATTGCATCTTCGTGGTTTTTCATTTCTTGTTCTACTTCATAAACTTCTTTGCCTTTATGTTTAAGTCTACCGTCAATACCTATTCTTTCGCATAAACCAGAAGCTAAAGGAGTTTCTGTTGACATATCTATTAATTGATATTTTAAAGAAGAGCTACCACAATTTAATACTAAAACTTTCATTTATATATACCTCCAAAATTATTTATTACTTTTTTGTGATTGAACAGCTGTAAGAGCTACAACCCCAACTACATCGCTTGGGCTACAACCTCTTGATAAGTCGTTTACAGGTTTTGCAAGGCCTTGAGTTATAGGGCCATAAGCATCTGCTTTTGCAAATCTTTGTACTAATTTATAACCGATATTACCTGCGTCTAAATCTGGGAAGATAAGAACGTTTGCTGTGCCTGCAACTTGGCTATCTGGTGCTTTTGTTTTTGCAATTTCAGGAACGATAGCAGCATCTAATTGGAACTCACCATCTACGATAAGGTCTTTATGTTCTTCTTTTATAATCTCTAAAGCTTTTAACACTTTATCTACATCAGGGTGGCTTGCACTACCTTTTGTAGAGTGTGAAAGAAGAGCAACTCTTGCTTGTTTACCTGTAAAGCTTTCAAAAGACTCAGCAGAGCTTTTAGCAATGGCAGAAAGCTCTTGGCTTGTAGGGTTTTGGCATAAACCACAATCACCAAATACAAACACACCGTGCTCACCATATTCACAGTTTGGCACTATCATTAAAAAGAAAGCAGAAACTGTTTTAACACCAGGAGCTGTTTTTATAATTTGTAAAGATGGTCTTAAAACATTAGCTGTAGATGTAATAGCACCAGCAACCATACCATCTGCTATATCACATTTTACTAATAAAACACCAAAATATAATGGGTCTTTTAAAAGTATTTCTCTAGCTTTAGCTTCATCAATACCTTTATCTTTTCTAAGCTCTACAAATTTATCTATTAAAACATCTATTTTATCATAATTTTCAGGGTCTATTATTGTAGCTTTAGATATATCTAGGCTACCTGCTTTTGCTAATATTTCTTCTCTATTTCCTATTAATATAATGTTAGCTATCTCTTCTTTTAATATTTCTTGCGTAGCCTCTAAAATTCTCATTTCTAAAGATTCTGGCAAAACAATAGTTTTTTTATCTGCTTTTGCAAGATTTTTAATTTCATCTAAAAAGTTCATTTTTATCCTCCTTAAAAAATAGATTATATACTCTACTTTTATAATATGATTTATTATAAATAATATTATAATCCTTTTTTTTAATATATACAATATAAATTTTAATAAATTTTTAAATATTCTTCATTATTATTTTTGGTATATCTTCTAAATCTGCCTGAACCATAACTCCGCCTATTTCGTTTGCAACCTTTGGCATACCATAAACAACGCAACTTTCTTTGCTTTGACCTATGGTAAACCCCCCTTTATTTTTTATATTTAACATACCTAAAGCTCCATCATTGCCCATACCTGTTAATATAGCAGAAACAACATATGGTGCAACATCTTTAGCTATGCTTTCAAAGAGAACATCTACAGAAGGCATATGCCCGTTTACTTTTGTTTCTTCCTTGCAAGATATATATAGCTTACCTCTCTTTTTAATAACACGCATATGATATCCCCCTGGTGCTAAATAAACCACTCCATATCTAAGCATATCCCCATCTTCTGCCTCTTTTACATACATTTTGCAAAGTTCATTAAGCCTGTTAGCATACATTCTTGTAAATCCTGCTGGCATATGTATAACAATCACAATAGGTGGTATATCCTCATTTAATGATGTAAGTATAGATTGTACAGCCTCTGTACCACCTGTAGATGCACCTATGGCTATTATTTTTTTAAAATCTTTATTTACTCGTCTTTTTATTGTTTTTGCATTTATTATGCTAGCTATCTCTACAGATTGGTTTATCTTGCTAACTAACCCTTTTATAAAAACTTTATATTCTGTAGCAGTAGGAATTTGCTTTAAAATGATATTAGCCATAGCACCTTTTGTCATAGCAAAAAAATTTATGCTACTATCCTGTCCAACACATATCCAGTTAATGTTAGTTTTGGAGAAAAACTCTACTATTTCTCTTGCCTCTACTTTTTCATTATATGGCACCTGTACTACGAATATTTTGTTTTTATTATTAGCATATTTTTTTATATCTTTTAAATTTTTAATACATTCTTCTACGTTTATTTTATAGCTTTCTAAAGTCTTCTTTGTAACACTTAAAAATTGTGAAGATTTTGAAAATAAAATAATATTAGCTTGTTTCAAAAATATCCCCCCAATTAAATAATTATTTTTGTAAAGCTTAAATTTTATATTAATTAATTTATTTACAACTTAAGCTCTGATAATTACCTTATCAGAGCTATTTTATTAATTACAATTAAGGTACAACTTAATTTATTTAATTAAAATTTATATACGTTTTTTGTATTAAATTTTAATTAAATAAATTTTAGAAGCACCTGTTTTTGAACGTAAATCATTCAAAAAATTGATTATAAGTTATAAAGCCATATCTAGCAATATAAAAATTTATCAAGGTCTAATAAAAGTTGTACTTCATCGTTCATTTTACCAATTGCCTTTATAAATTTGTTTTGATATTTAAGCTTTGCATTAGGCGGTGAAGATATAAACCCTTTAGGGATATATAGCACTTCATTTACTGTATCTACAATAATACCTATTTGGTTATCTTCATATTCTATAATAATTATACAAGTAAATTCATCATAAGGTCTTTCTTCTTTGTTAAATCTTATTCTAACGTCTATAACAGGTATGATAGAGCCTCTAAGGTTTATAATACCTTTTATAGCCTCTGGATTTTCTGGCATCCAAGTTATAGCAGGCACAGGTATAATTTCTATAACGTGGCTTATATCTATACCAAAGATTTCATCATCTACAACAAATGTTAAGTATTTATTTTTAGTAGTATCATTTTCAGATATATTTTGATATAATTCGTTTTCCATTTTTCTATCCCCCTATGTTAGTTGTCATAAAATCCTGCAACATCTATAATTAAAGAAATGTCACCGTTTCCAAGAAGGGTACAACCGCTTATACCTTTTACTTTTTTAATGTATTTAGGTATGCTTTTTACAACCACCTGTTGCTCTCCTATAAGCTCATCAACAAACAGGCAAACAGTTCTTCCTTCTATTTCAAGCCTAATAACAACACCATCTTCTATATCTTTAATATCTGTAGGTGCATTAAAGAAGTCATATAACCTAACAAGGTTAAATACATCATCTCTAAGTATTATCATTTCATTGCCGTCTGGGTCTAGGAATATGTTTTCTTTTTTAGTTTTAAATGTTTCTTGTATAGCAGCAATAGGTATAGTATATTTGTTTCCACCCATACTAATTAACATACCTTCAATAATAGCAAGAGTTAAAGGTATTTTAAGTATAGTAGTTGTGCCGTAGCCTTGTTCACTTTCTACAATAATGCTACCTCCAACTGCCTCTATGTTAGCTGTAACAACGTCCATACCAACACCACGTCCAGAATAGCTAGTAACAGCTTCTTTTGTAGATAAACCTGCGTGGAATATAAGCTGGTATATTTCTCTATCTGTATATTCTTCTTCTGGTTTTTTAAGAATACCTGCCGATTTAGCTTTAGCCATAACTTTTTCTTTGTTAATGCCAGCACCGTCATCTTTAACGCTTATAAGTATCTCTCCGCCAGAGTTTCTAGCCTCTAGCTTAATAACCCCTTTTTCATCTTTACCTTCTTTAACCCTGTCTTCAGGTAGTTCTATACCGTGGTCTACAGAGTTTCTTATTATGTGCATAAGAGGGTCTGCTATATGTTCGATAATGTTTTTATCAACTTCTGTATCTCTACCTTCTATGATAAGCTCTATATTTTTGCCAAGAGCTTTACACATATCTCTAACTATTCTTTGCATTTTAAAGAAGGTAGCATCTAAAGTTACCATACGCATACTCATAACGCTATCTTGTACATCTTTTATAATTTTTCTAAGCTGTCTTGCCGATTTGTTAAAGTTTTCAAGCTCTAAGCCATCTAGGTCTGGGTTTTGGGTAGTCATAGCTTCTGATATAACAAGCTCGCCCATAAGGTTTAACAGTTGGTCAAGCTTACCTATGCTAACGCTTATCATTTGTTGAGAAGAGCCTTGTTTTTTGCTGTTACTTTCTTTTGCTTTATCGTTTGCCTTTTTAGGCTGTTCTTTAGGTTGTTCTTTAGGTTGTTCTTTAACCTCTTCTTTAGGCTGTTCTTTAACCTCTTCTTTAACTTCCTCTTTTATTTCTATCTCTTCAAGGTTTAAACTTTTTAAAAACACAGTTTGGCTAAGCATTTCGTGTACATCGTCATAATCTTTATTAATAGAAAATTCTATTTTAAACCCTTTATCTCTTATTATTTCTATAGAATCTTCTGATATAACGTCTTGTGGCTCATAAGATATATCTTCTGCAATAGATTCTAAGTTATGTACAATTGTATAAGAACGAACGTTTTCCATTTCACAACCATCGTCAAAATGTATTGTAGCTTTATATCTTCTTAAAACATAAGGATTAAGCTCAAAGCTTTTTAAATATATAGTAGAATTAATAGCTTCGTGTATTTGTTCGTAAGATAAATCTGTAGCTATAACAAACTTAAAACCTTCTTTTTTAATAATTTCTTCTGATTTTTCATCTGTAACTTCTTTAGGTATAGTGTTTACAACCTCACCAAAGTCTTTTAAATGGTTTATAACATTAAAAGCTCTTATGTTTTCCATACCGCTTTCTTCTTCAAAATAAAGATGACATTCAAATTTATTTTCAAAGTTTGATGTATCAACAGACGCTTGTACATTTTCTACTTTTTTATCATCTTTACTTTCGTTTTTATCTGTTTTTTCTTCAGCTTCTTCACCTTTTAAAACACTTAAGAAAGCTTTTATTCTTTTAATAACCTCTGTAGGGTCTGTATCTGCCTCTCCAGAATCTGCTATTTTATCTAGCTCATTTTTTATAAAATCCATACCTTCTAAAACTAAATCTGTAAGGTTAGAATAGTTTACATCTGATGGGTTTTCTTCTCTTAAAAAGAAGAAAACGTCTTCTATAGCGTGTGCTGTTTTAGAAACATTTTCATACATCATCATAGCTGCAGAGCCTTTGATAGTGTGCATTATTCTAAATATTTCATTAATATTATCCATCGAGTAACCATCTTCACACTCTATTATAAGCTGTTCTAATTGGTCTACAAGTTGGTTCATTTCAAATATAAACATATCTAACATAGATTCTCTTGAAAAATCCGCCACCTAAAATCAATCCCTTCCGTCATTAATAATTTATTTCTAATCTTGAAATATTATTTGTAAAAATCCTCTTAAATATAATTATAACAAAATTTCAAAAAAAATCAAACTATACTATTATTTTTTTCTATATACTGCAGGCATAACATATTCATAGTCTGTATCTATGTTATTTAAGGTTTCAGAATGCCCTATGAAAAGATAAGCCCCTTTTTCAGATGAATCATAAAACTTTTTAATAAGTTTTGTTCTTGTATCATCGTCAAAGTATATCATAACATTTCTGCAAAATATAACTTGAAATTTCTTTTTAAACGGAAACTTAGGCTCCATCAAGTTAAATTTTCTATAAGTTATATTTTTCTTTATGCTGTCTATAACTGTAACTTTGCTATCGCTTATTGGTTTAAAATAGTTATTTTTCCAAGCTTCGCTTAAAGGTTTTATTTGGTCTTTTGTATAAACACCTTTTATAGCTTTTTTTAAAATTTCTGTAGAGATATCTGTAGCTAAAAGCTCTGTATCCCAGTTTCCTTTGTTTTTAAAATAATCTGTTAAAATCATTTCTAAAGTATAAGATTCTTCTCCTGATGAACACCCCGCACACCAAATTCTAACATCTTTGTCTTTTGCACTATTTTCTATGTATGGAAGTACCGTTTCTTTTAAATATTCAAAATGGTCTACTTCACGCATAAAAAATGTATGGTTTGTTGTAATTTTATCGATAAAAGTTATAGATGCTTCTCCTGTTTTATCGTGTATTAAATAGTTGTAATATTCTGTAAAATCCTTCAAACCCTTTTTATCCAGTACATTTTTTAACCTAGAATATACTAGAGACTTTTTATCTGACGCTAGGCTTATACCATAATTATTTTTTATATATGCACTAATCATAGAAAATTCTTTATCAGATATTTGTTGCATTAAAATCACCCAATTCTCTTTTTATAATGGTTATATTAATTATACATAAAATTATTAAATATGTCGATAGTTATTTATATATTTTATAGTTTTTTTATATATTTTTTATTTATAATGTTTATTATAATTTTATATTTTTATTTTAATTGAAATTTATACATTTTTATTATATAATTTAATAAAAAATATAAAAGGAGCTGATTTTTTATGAAAAATACACCACATATTAACCAAACTGCCGAAATAGCAGAAACAATTTTATTACCAGGCGACCCTTTAAGGGCAAAATTTATAGCAGAAAATTTTTTAGAAAATCCTGTGCAATTTAACGCTGTAAGAGGTGCTTTAGGATACACAGGCACATATAACGGTAAAAAAATATCTGTTATGGGAACAGGAATGGGTATGCCTAGCATAGGTATTTATTCTTATGAGCTTATAAAAACATTTGGCGTTAAAAACCTTATAAGGATAGGCTCTTGTGGAGCACTTAGCAAAGACTTAGCAGTATATGACATAGTTTTTGGTATGTCTGCTTCAACCGATTCTAACTTTGCAAGCCAATATCAATTACCAGGAACTTTCGCTCCTACTTGTAGCTATGCTCTTTTAGAAAAAGCTAAAAACATAGCAGATAGCAAAAATGTACCTGTACATATAGGCAATATTTTATCTAGCGATATTTTTTATTCAGAATTTAAAGATGCACATAACCTTTGGGCTAAAATGGGTGTTTTAGCTGTAGAAATGGAGGCTGCTGCTCTTTATCTAAATGCTGCAAGGCTTGGTGCTAACGCTCTTTGTATCTTAACAGTTAGCGACCATATAATGACTGGTGAAGAAATATCTGCTGAAAAACGTGAAAAAACTTTTACAAAAATGATGGAAATAGCTTTATCTATGGCTTAAATGTATTTTTTGTAATACATTATAAAAATATACAATAAATTTATCACAAAAAGAGCGGGTTGTTCCCGCTCTTTTTAATTAGTTATAATTAAGTTGCACCTATGTTTGAAAATAAAGTATCTCTGAAAATAATTATAATTAGTTTTTGTTAGCTTTTTTTCTAAGGTTAGCATCTAAAATTTTCTTTCTTATTCTTAAGTTTTCAGGTGTAACCTCAACAAGCTCATCATCAGTTATAAATTCAATACATTTTTCTAGGCTCATATTTATAGGAGGTGTTAATTTTAAGGCATCATCTGCACCGGAAGAACGGGTGTTTGTAAGTTGTTTCTTTTTACAAACGTTTACTTCCATATCACCGCTTCTAGCGTTTCTACCAACAACCATACCAGAATATACTTTTGTAGCAGGACCTATAAATAAATCGCCACGTTCTTGAGCATTATAAAGCCCGTAAGTTACAGCCTCGCCCGATTCAAAGGCAATTAAAGAGCCTTGAGGACGGCTAACAATTTCACCTTTATATTCTTCATAATCATTAAATATAGTATTTAATATACCATTACCTTTAGTATCAGTTAAAAATTCACTTCTATAGCCAATAAGCCCTCTAGCAGGTATGTTAAATTCTAACCTTGTGTAACCACCTTTAGATGGTACCATATTTATCATTTCGCCTTTTCTTGTGCCAAGCTTTTCTATAACATTACCTACAAACTCTTCAGGCACATCTATAGTTGCAATTTCCATAGGCTCATAACGTTTTCCGTCTATATCTTTAAATAATACTTCAGGGCGTGAAACCTGAAACTCATAGCCTTCTCTACGCATTGTTTCTATTAATATAGATAAATGCAGTTCTCCACGACCGCTAACTTTAAAAGAATCTGCGCTTTCTGTTTCTTCAACCCTAAGGCTTACGTCTGTGTTAAGCTCTTTTTGTAATCTATCTCTTAAATGTCTGCTAGTAACAAATTTACCTTCCATACCAGCAAACGGGCTATCATTAACAGAAAAAGTCATAGCTATTGTAGGCTCTGAAATTTTGTTAACCTCAATAGGCTCTGGGTTTTCAATGCTTGCAATAGTATCTCCTATTTGTATATCAGGTATACCGCTAACTGCAACTATAGAACCAACCGTTGCCGATTTAACCTCTACCCTTTCAAGCCCTTCATATTCATAAAGCTTGTTTACTTTCACTTTGTAGTTTTTATCTTTGTCGTTAAAGTTTACAACACAAGCATCTTGGTTTACTCTTATAGTACCGTTTTCCACTTTACCAATAGCTATTCTACCTACATATTCGTTGTAGTCTATAGTAGTAACTAACATTTGAACCCCTGCTTCCATATCACCAACAGGAGCAGGTATATAATCTATTATTGTGTCAAAAAGGCATTTCATATCGCTAGCTTCCATAGCCTTGTCTGCCTCCATAGATGCTTTACCAGCTTTGGCAGATGCAAAAACAAAAGGAGCATCTAGCTGTTCATCTGTTGCATCAAGCTCTATGAAAAGCTCTAATATTTCATCTACAACCTCATCTGGTCTTGCCTCTGGCTTGTCAATTTTGTTTACACAAACAACAACAGGAAGTTTTAAAGATAAAGCATTTTTTAAAACAAACTTTGTTTGAGGCATTGCACCTTCATAAGCATCTACAACTAAAACAACACCATCTACCATTTTTAAAACACGTTCAACTTCGCCACCAAAATCAGCGTGTCCTGGTGTATCTACAATGTTTATCTTTTTATCTTCATAATATACAGATGTATTTTTAGAAAGGATAGTTATGCCTCTTTCTCTTTCAATATCTCCAGAGTCCATAACCCTTTCCCTAATAACCTGATTAGACCTAAAAGTACCACTTTGTTTTAAAAGTTCATCAACAAGGGTAGTTTTGCCGTGGTCTACGTGAGCTATAATAGCTATATTTCTAACATCTTCTCGTTTGTTCACAATTTCTCCTACTCTCTAATAAATTTTAATCAAATTATTTTACCATAAAAAAAGTATTTTTTCAAGCATTTAATTAAGGTATAAAAAAGGGCATAGACAACCTATACCCTTAAAAGATAGCGGAAGAGGGATTTGAACCCCCGACACCACGGGTATGAACCGTGTGCTCTAGCCAACTGAGCTATTCCGCCATATTAAATTGTAAAGTGGGAACAACAGGGCTCGAACCTGTGACCCCTTGCTTGTAAGGCAAGTGCTCTCCCAGCTGAGCTATGCTCCCACATCTAACAACAAATAATATTATATCAGCACATTATAAATATGTCAAGCATTTTTTTACATTTTTATTACTATTTTTTTATAAATATTAATTTATACCTTAATTATTAATAAATCAAAAATCAATTTTTTGAGCATTTCATCTACTCTAGTATATTTATATATCAACCATTTATTATAATTAATTCTATTTTTATTTAATTTATTATTTCCTAAAAATTACATTTTTTGACATTTTTGTATTGAATTTTTATATTATGTATGTTAATATGTTTTCGTTGCCTTACCTATACTGGTAACAGTTGGGAGGTGAATTCCTTTGAATATCTTAATGGATATTGCAAAAAGTGTTATCGCAAGTGTGTTGGCATATTTAATATGCAGGTGGCTAGATAACATACATAACAAAGGCAACGAATAAGCCTAAACACAGAAAAAAGCATAGGAGTAACGGTCCTATGCTTTTTTGAATTCCTTTGAATATCTTTGTATAATAATATTAACATAAACATATTCTTATGTCAACTATTTATTATTAATTTTTATTATACTTTTTAAATCAAGCTATAATTTTAAAATTTATAACAAACACAAATTAGATTTACAAATAATATATAAATGGATAAACTGTTTTAGTTGCTACCCTCATTTGTTTATTTTGCCAAACAACCTAAGAGCTTGAAACTTTTATCTTAGGTTGCTTTTTGCTATAATTTAACTTAATAACTTTATATTTATCATAAATCTTGATTATTTAAGTTTATTTCTCCGTTTTCTTTTTCAAATTCTAAAATACGCTTTTTAATCAACTGTTCAATTTCTTTATTTTTGCTTCTGCCCTCATATTTAGCAATATATTCTAATTTATCTAATAAAACTCTATTAATCCTCAAAGTGTATCTAGGTAAATCATCATTCATATAATACTCCCCTATATTTTAGCATATTATAATATTATTATAATTTATATATTAAAAGTATTTTAAAAATAATTAATATTTCACATATTATTTTAAATTAAATATTTAATTAAGATATACGTTACTCATTGTCCATTTCTATCTTACCATTTTCATCTTCAAACTCTTTAATACATTTATTTAATAAGTATCTAATTTGTCCATTTATAGAACGTCCTTCATATTTTGAAATATAACCTATTTTATAGTGCATTTCACTGTCAATGCGAATACCTAAATGTTTTTCTTTACTCATATAAAAATCTCCTTTTTTTAATATGACTTTATTTTAAGTACAAAATGATGTAAAATGTTAAAGTGTACTTATTTTAAGTACATAAAATATTGTTAACATAAAAAGGAGTTTTATTATGAATACAACTAAAGTTTGTTCTTTTACAGGACACAGACCTGAAAAATTTACTTTTAAAAACAATGAGGAGCATATAGATTGTATTAGGTTAAAAGCTATGCTAATAAAAGAAATTGAAAACCTATATTTAGATGGTGTTAAATACTTTTTAACTGGTTGTGCTATGGGAGTTGATATATGGTGTGCTGAAATAGTAATACAACTAAAAGAAAAATATAATGATATAAACCTTTTTTCTGTTATCCCTTGTAATGAACACCATAAAAACTGGAATGAAATCTATAAAAAACGTTTAAAAAATGTACTAGATAATAGCACCAAAATTATTAAATTACAAGAAGAATATACAGAAGATTGTTATCTTAAAAGAAATAAATATCTTGTAGATAAATCTACCGTTGTTTTAGGTGTATATAACCTAAAATTTAAAAGAAGTGGCACAAGAAGTACTTTAAGCTATGCTATGAAAGAAAATAAAGAAGTAATCATCATTGATGTACCAAAAATTGAAAAATATAAACATATTAAATTTTAAACCTAAAGCCCTATTGATGCTCAATAGGGCTCAGACTGTAGACAAAATAAATATTTTTCAAAAATTTAAGCCATAGCTCACGGGGTGCGGGGTGTCCCCGCATAGGGCGGTGGGTGGGTTTAGATAATTACAAAAACCTTGCATTAAACCAAAAAATTTAAAAATTACAAAAAGATTGTCAACTTTGTCGACAATTTAAAGCCCTATTGATGCTCAATAGGGCTTTAAATTTTATTATTTCATTTTTAAAAATAACATATAAGCTATATAAACTATAATGTTGACATAAAAGAAAACAGTGAAAACATTTTCTTTTTCAACCTTTCTTACTTCTTCTGCTTTTATCTCTTCTATTTCTTTTTTGTTATTTTTTATAAATAAATATATAGATAAAGCTAAAAAAGGTAAAGAAACTAAAAACTGTATAAAAGGATATATTAAGTCTTTTACGCTGTAGCTTATGTTAGATATTTGCTGTTCTATGTTAGGTACATATTTTATAGTAAAATATGCAAGTGTCATTTGTGTTCCGTTAAATATAAAATGCATTAATATGCTAGAATATATAGATTTTGTTACTTTAACTAAAAATGCAAATATAACCCCTGCAACTATTGCATAAAAAAGTTGTGTTAGCGTAAAATGCATTAGCCCAAAATATAAGCTACTCATTAAGATACCTGCTAAAAAACCAGATTTTTTAAACCCTGATAATATAACACCTCTAAAAGCTAGCTCTTCTGTTACAGCAGGCACTATAGCCGTAGTAAACAAGGCTTTAGGAAGACCTAGGCTAGCAATTACATATATACTGCCTGATACTTTGTCTTCATAAAATAAATTTGTAATGCTCCCTATAAACTGGAGCATAGGCTGAATAGTAAAGCTTATAAAAATTATTAAAACTATGTTTTTAAGGCTTATTTTCTCTAGCGGGAAAACCTCCTTAAAAGGTATCTTTTTTACAATTATATATATAAATATAGGCAATATAAAGCAAACAATAGCAATGCTAGATTGATATATCCATATATTTTCTCTCGTTAATAAAAAGGGCATATTTACCACTATAAACTTTGAAATGAAATTACCTATAAATATATAAAATATCATTAAAAAGAACATAAAAAAATTAGCATTTTTAGGATATCTCATTGTTACCAACTCCATATTTTTTCTTGTATTTTTTATCTATAAAATCATTAAAAGCAGAGAATATAACAGCAAATATAGGTACACCAAAAAACATACCAGCAGGCCCAAACATATATCCACCTACAATTATTGAAAAGATTATTCCAATAGGCTTAATGCCTATAGAATCGCCTAATATTTTAGGCCCTAATATATTTCCATCAAATTGTTGTAATAAAAGTATAAAAATACCTATCCAAACCGCTTTTAAAGGGTTTGTTATGTCAAATAACAATGTAATAAATATAACAGGAACTGCACCTATAAAAGGTCCAAAAAATGGTATCATATTAGTAACGCCTATTATTATGCTTAGAAGCATTGCAAAAGGAGCTTTTAGTAATGTTGCACCTACAAAAAATATTATACCTATTATGGTAGAATCTATTATTTTGCCAACAAAAAACTTTTCAAAAGTATAGTTAGCCTCTTTAAAAAATTCTATTAAACCTTTTGATGTTTTTCTTGATAAAATAGCATATAATATAAATTTTGTTCTTTTAGCGATAGCCTCTTTATCAAATAATATATAAATGGATACAACAATACCTACTATCACGTTTAATAAAACATCAACTATGTTTTTTACGCTAGATAATAAGCTTTTTATGCTAGGCAATAAATTTTTTACATAAGTAGGAAATTCTTCTAAAAAGCTTTTTAATAAGTTGCTTACATAGCTAGATATTTCTGAAACAATTTCTTCTTCTACAGGTATGCTTTTTCTTAACATTTTATCAACTTCATTTATATCAAAGTTTTTAAAATATTCTGATACATCTAATATGCTTTTTTGTACTTCAGGTATAAGATAGCTTATAAGCCAAATCAAAAAGCTAAATACCAAAAGATAAGCTGTCGTTATAGAAAGGCCTCTTTTTAAATTTTTCTTATCATCTAAATATTTTATTTTGTTAAAAACCTTGTTTTCTAAAAATTTAAGCCCTGTGTTTAAAACATAAGCTATGCCTATACCATATATAAAAGGGGATAATATATCCTTTGTTTCTTTTATGGTGATAGATATATCAAGCCTTGATGATGAGCGATAAAAAACTATTGTAATTATAGCTACCAAAACTAAACATAAGCCAAGCTTAAAATATTTCTTGTTATTTTTTATAAAGTCTTTTGATTTTATAAAAACACCCCCTAAAATTTTATATATTATATAATACAATATATATTAAACAATTTCTAGCTAAATTTTTATTTTTTTATATTATCTTATTTTTTATATTATTTTACATAAAACTATTGATTAATGCCCTACTTTAATGTTATACTATAAAAATAATAAATAGATATCAATCTAAAATACAAATTAGTTTAAAATACATATTGTTACAAAGGGAGGTTTTTTATGCAAAGTCTTAAAACGCGAAAATTAAATGTTAAAGATGCTAAACCTAATATGATTTTAGCTAAAGATGTTGTAAGTACAAACGGTGTTATTATATTAGCTAAAAACACTATGTTAAGCGATACAAACTACACAAAGCTTGAAGATAGCGGTATAAAATTTATAACTGTTTTTGATAAAGAAGACCTTAATAACGACTCTTTTAGCAAAACGGTTTTACTTGAAAATAAAGGATATGAACGTATAGAAGATAGAAAAGAATTTCAAGAATTTAAAAACAAATATGAACAAAAAATAGAAAAGCTAGAAAATCAATTTATAGCCATTGGTAAAGGGGTTGGGGTTGAAATAAATAACCTTTATGATATGGTTATAGACATAATAGATAATGTAAACTGTAAAACTGATGTTTTTTCTTATTTAGGTCATTTAAAAATACAAGATGTTCATACTTATACTCACTGCTTAAATGTAGGGCTTATATGCAATCTTTTTGGTTTATGGCTTGGATATGAAGGTGAAGATTTAAAAAACCTTACAGTAGCAGGCATATTACACGACGTAGGTAAAACCCAAATAGATGAAAGCATTATCAAAAAACCTGAAAAGCTAACAGATTCCGAATATGACCATATTAAAAAACACGCCTTTTTAGGATATAACCTTGTTAAAGAATTAGATATACCAGAGGAAATAAAGCTTGGCGTTTTAATGCATCACGAAAAGATAGATGGCTCTGGATATCCTTTAGGTTTAAAAGACGATAGAATAGCTACAACTGCAAAAATTGTTGCTATATGTGATATTTATGAAGCAATGACTGCTGATAGGGTATATAGACCTAAAATTTGTCCTTTTGAAGTTATAAGAAACTTTGAGCAAAATAGCTATGACCTTTTAGATACCCAGCTGTTATTAGCATTTTTACAAAATATAGTTTATACCTATGTTGGTAACCACGCTATGTTATCTGACAACAGAGAGGCAGAGATTATATTTATAAATCAGGCTAATTTATCTAAACCTATTGTTAAAGTAAATGATAGTTTTATAGATTTATCACAAGAAAAAGAACTTTATATAAAACATATATTATAAAAGCAAGGAAAAACCTTGCTTTTTATAATAATATAGAAGGTGTATTATGGATTATAATTTTTTTATGGAAGAGGCCTATAAAGAGGCACTAAAAGCTTATAAAATAGATGAAGTGCCTATAGGTTGTGTAATAGTTTATAACAATGAAATAATTGCTAGAGCATATAATATGCGTAACATAGAGAAAAACACATTAAAACACGCAGAAATAATTGCTATAGACAAAGCTTGCAAAGTTTTAAAAGATTGGCGTTTAGAAGGCTGTAGCATTTTTGTTACTGTAGAGCCTTGTGCTATGTGCTCTGGTGCTATTTTGCAATCAAGAATAGATAAAGTTATCTTTGGAGCAAAGAACACTAAGTTTGGTTGTTGTGGTTCTATATTAAATATTGTAAATAATGATAGCTTTAACCATAAAGTTGAGGTTATAGAAGGTATTTTAGAAGAAAAATGTAGCAATCTTATGAAAGATTTCTTTAAAAATATTAGAAGAAAGGATAAACTTAATGGTGGACTATAAAGGTGTTATTTTTAATCTAGATAATACTGTGCTAGATTCTTTAGATGTTATAGCTAAAACCTTTAGAAATTTTTTAAAAAACAAAAAATTGTATATACCAACAAACTACGAAAGCCTAGTAGGTAATATGTCTTTTTTAGAAATAGCTAGCTATATAAAAAAGTCTTATGGCGTTGAGGAAAGCTGTGATGATATAGTTAATGAGCTAAATAAATTGGCTTATGATGAATATAAGAATAATGTTGACTTAAAAAACGGTATTTTAGATTATCTTATATTTTTAAAAGAAAACAGCATAAAAACAGCATTAATTACAACTTGTGAAAAAACCTTTTATGAACCTTGCTTAAAAAATAACAAAGTTTATGATTTATTTGATATAATTTTAGATAAAGATTTAACAGAAAGTGAAAATATTTATCAATCTTGTATTGATTATTTAAAGCTAAATGATAACAACATAATAATGTTTGAAACCTGTATAGAAAATATTAAAATAGCTAAAGAAAATAACTTAAGAGTGTTTTTCCTATACGATAATTTAAAATTTAACCATAGCATTATAGCTGATTTAGAAGGTTATATAGAAGAATATATAACAGATTATCGAGAGCTTATTGTTTAAAATTGTATAATTTTAAATTTATTTTTACATTGACAAAGTTAAAAACAACATTTATAATATAATGGTAAATATGTTTTAAAGTTTCTCGTGCTAGTTGGGGAGGTAGCGGTGCCTTGTAACCTACAATCCGCTATAGTAGGGACGATGTTTATCTAAGGCTTTCCTTTTTTAGGTCTGCCCTGTACAAGTAGTGTTGACGGCCTAGTCTTACGCAATAGATGCTTGTGAACCGTGTCAGGTCCTGACGGAAGCAGCACTAAACAAGATTTTCTATGTGCCGTAAGGGTGCTGGGCTTGAGCTAACTATATAGGTAACGCTTGGAAAGGTCTGTCGAAGATAAATGCACGGGATTTTATATATTAATTTTATCCTTTTTTGGTAAAATATACAACTTAAGGTTATAGGCAAAGCCTATAGCCTTTTTAACATCTTAATTGCAATTTATCAATTTTTTGAACACTTTGCGTTCAAAAACAGGAACTCCTAAAACTTATTTAATTAAAATTTAATACAAAAAACCGTATATAAATTTTAATTAAATAAATTAAGTCATACCTTAATTGCAATTTATCAATTTTTTGAATACTTTGTGTTCAAAAACAGAAACTTCTAAAATTTATTTAATTAAGTCGTCCCTTAATTGTAATAAATAAAAGCCACTTTGATTTTTTTCAAAGTGGCTTTTATTTATTTATATTTATAAATTAATATTTACCAAAGTCTAAGCTTTTACCAATTAATATATCTTGGCTATCATCCTTTTAGCTTGAAATCTGAAACAGATGTATGGAAAACTTCTGCTTGGCTTGCAAGCTCTTCTGATGCTGCTGCTGAACCTTCGCTAGTAGCTCTATTTCTTTGTGTAATATTAGATATTTGCTCTATACCTTGAACAACTTGTGATATAGACATCTCTTGTTCGTTAGAAGACTTAGCACAAGAATCTACAAGGCTAGAGATAGATTCTATCTGGTTTACAATAGATATAAGAGCCTCTGATGTTTGGTTAGCTATCCTAGAGCCTTCTCCTACTTTTTCTACAGAGCTTTCTATAAGCTCAGTAGTTTCTCTTGCTGCTTGTTGGCTTCTGCCTGCAAGGCTTCTAACCTCTTCTGCTACAACAGCAAAGCCTTTGCCGTGCTCACCTGCACGTGCTGCCTCTACAGCTGCATTAAGAGCAAGAATGTTTGTTTGAAAAGCTATATCATCTATAACTTTAATTATGTTAGATATGCTGTTAGATGCATCGTTTATCTGCTCCATAGCCATAAGCATATTGTTCATTTGCTCACTACCTTTAGAGGCATTTTCTCTTGTTTGCATTGCAAGCTCATTAGCCTTATTAGAGTTTTTAGCATTTTCTAAAGTTTGTTCTGATATAATTTGTATAATGCTGTTAAGTTTTTCAACAGCCTCTGCTTGCTCTGTAGCTCCTTCTGCTAAAGATACGCTAGATTCTGATATTTGTCTAGAACCTGCGGATACTTGCTCTGCTGAAGATATAATATCTCTTGTAAGCTCATTTAAGTTTTTAACTATTAAATTAACAGATTCTTGTATAGCCTTAAAATCTCCTAAATATTCCCTATCTATAGAAACGTCAAAATTTTTATGTGCCATTCCTTTTAATATGTTAGATATTTCTGATATGTAAGAACCTACAGTTTCTGCTGTATAGTTTACTGTTTGTTTAATTTTTTCAAATTCACCTTTGTAGTTATTTGTTATTCTATGCTCAAAATTACCTACAGAAAATTGATAAATAGCATTTTGTGTTTCTTTAATAGGAGCAACAACGCCCTCAACAAATGTATTTAATCCATCAATAGTTGCTTTCCATTCACCGCTATAATGTGTGCTATCTATTTTATATTCTAAATCACCGTTTATGGCTGCATTAATAAGCCCGTTTATTTCTTTAGATAAAGCTTGTAAAGTTAGCTGTACATTTTTAATAGCTTGTGTAGATACAGCTTTATCTCCTGCAAGCTCTTTAACTTTGTTGTTAAAATTACCTTTTTCTATATCTTTAATGTTATCTGCTATGTATAAAGCATCTTGTACAAGACCATTTGTAGCAGTGTTTATAGCTTCTGTTGCATTTTTAAAAGCACCGCTATATTTTTCTGCATTGATTCTATAAGATGTATTACCATTTTCTAAATTTTCTGAAAGGCTATTTATATCATCTATAATACATAATATAGTACCAGACATATTAGCTATAGCATTAGAAAGCTCTCCTAGCTCATCTGTGTTATTTGTTCTTATATCAACATTTAGGTCGCCTTTTAATACCATTTGAGCTGCATTTTTAATTTTATCTATAGGTTTTCTTATAGAATTAGATAACCATCTTCCAAAAACAATGCTAAATACAATACATAATATTGTTGCTGATAACAATATTATTGTTTTTGTATTCATAGCTTTTAAAACTACATCTAGGTTAGAAATCATTTCTGAAAAGTTTACATTAGGAAGCTCATACGCAATATTAAATAATTCTTCACCTAGCTGTGCTGCTATTTTTTCTTGGTTATTAGCTTCTTCGAATTTATCTTGCTCGTGATAATCTATAAACATAATAAAATTATTATAGAAGTCATCCATTTTTACAATGCACTGCTCTATTAAACTTCTTAAATCTTTATCATATGTTTTATCTAGCTTATCTAGTGCAATCTCTAAAGGTTCTTTAGCATTGATATATGCCTCTTTAACTGTTTCTCTAGCTTTATCATAATCTTGTTTTGTATAATTTTCATCTAAATCTTTATTTACTCTAAAAGTTGTAAACCTTAATTCTATTATATTTTTAATAGAACTCATACTCTTATCTATAGTATCTTTGTTGGTTTCTAGCTCTGTACTTACAATCTGTTTAGAGCGATACACAGAATCTGTTCCAAACATACCTATAAACCCAACCAAAATAACTGTAATAGTAATCATTATTAAAAATTTGCCTTTTAGCTTTATATTTTTTAATAACATTTCTATACCCCCTTTATAGCTTTATTTCTTAATATATTCCTTAACCATTTCTATAAAATATTTATGCACATCGTAACAATCTGTAAGCTCTGGGTGAAAAGCTGTAGCAAGCTGGTTGCCTTCTCTAACTGCAACTATCTTGTTATCAACAACAGATAATATTTCTACATTTTCACCTACACTATCAACATAAGGTGCTCTAATAAAAGTCATTGGTATGTCTTTACCGTTAAATTTTTCTATAGTGTTAAAGCTTCCTAGCTGTCTTCCGTAAGCATTTCTTTTGGCTACAATATTTAAGGTAGCTAAATGCCTTCTGTCGTCATTATCTATTTCTTTTGCAAGGAGCAAAAGCCCTGCACAGGTACCAAAAACAGGTACACCTTTTTTTATAGCTTCAAATAAAGTATCATATATATCAAGCTCTCTTAATAGCTTGCCCATAGTGGTGCTTTCTCCACCAGGAAGCACTATACCATCAAAATCTTGCTCTATATCCTTTTTTTGCCTAATTTCAAAGGTTTCTGCCCCTAGCTTGTTTAATATGTTAATATGTTCAATAAAAGCTCCTTGTAAGCATAAAACACCTATTTTCATTATTTGCCTCTTTCTGCCATTAAAATTTCTATTTCTTGTTCGTTTATACCAACCATAGCTTCCCCTAAATCTTCTGATAACCTTGCTATAAGCTCATAGTCTTGATAGTTAGTAACTGCTTTTACAATAGATGCTGCTCTTTTAGCAGGGTCGCCTGATTTGAATATACCAGAGCCAACAAAAACACCTTCTGCGCCTAAGTTCATCATTAAAGATGCATCTGCTGGCGTTGCAATACCACCTGCAGCAAAGTTTACAACAGGTAATTTACCATTTTTATATACAGAAAGTAAAAGCTCATAAGGCACACCTAATCTTTTTGCATTGTCAAAAAGCTCATCTTCTCTTAATGCTTGTATGCGTCTTATTTCTGAATTTATTGCACGCATATGTCTAACTGCTTGTACAATATCTCCTGTGCCTGCCTCACCTTTTGTTCTTATCATAGATGCACCTTCTGCTATTCTTCTAAGAGCCTCACCTAAATCTTTAGCACCGCATACAAAAGGAACTTTGTATTTTGTTTTGTCTATATGATAGCAATCATCTGCTGGTGTTAAAACTTCGCTTTCGTCTATGTAATCTATCTCTATAGCCTCTAATAAAGATGCTTCTACAAAATGGCCTATTCTAACTTTAGCCATAACAGGTATGCTAACAGCTTGTTGTATTTCTTTTATCATTTTAGGGTCGCTCATTCTAGCAACGCCACCGCAAGCTCTAATATCTGCTGGTATTTTTTCTAAAGCCATAACAGCACAAGCTCCTGCTTCTTCTGCAATTTTAGCTTGTTCTGGTGTTGTAACGTCCATTATAACGCCACCTTTTAACATTTGTGCAAGTTCGCAATTTAATTTGTATCTATTGTTCATATTTATTCTCCTTTTCATATAAAATTATCTAACTTATATTATAAACTTAATTATATTTATTTTCAATAATTATTATAATTTTTTGTAATTTTTTAATTGATTTATTGACATTCTAAAAATTATTATTTATCATATTTTTATAAATAAATATAGGGAGGATTTTTATGTTTAAATTTGAAAAAGTATTTAATATTGATATAAATGGAGTTTCTCATACAATAAAATGCAATTTAAACTCTTTAAAAGGTAGTTTTATAATTACCATTGACGAAAAAGAAATAACCCTTAAAAACCAACATAAATTTTTATTACTTTTAGATTATGAATTTGAAATAGATGGTACTGTTTGTAACCTTACTTATACATTTTTTGAAAGAGCATTTAACCTTGCTGTTAATAAAAAATATTTACATACAAACAAAGCTTATGAGCCTTTAGCTATCCCTAAATATGTTAATGTTCTAACTTATATAAGTATCTTTTTACCTTGTATTTTAGTTGGTGCATTAGCAGGTATTAAAGGTACAAACATAAGTGTAATATTATCTGCTTTTATATTAGTTATTATAGGCTTAATATCTGGAAACATTTATGCAAAGTTATTCTTTTTAAAAAAGAAAAATTTAATTGCTCCTACTTTTTTAATTTCTTCTTTGGTTCAATGCATAGTGTTATTATTTGTTACAATCTAAAGGGTGAAGACTTTGAGATTGTCGACTTTGTCGACAATTTTTTTGTAATTATCTAAACCCACCCACCACCCTTATTCTAGGGCTTTGCCCTAGAACCCTTTAATTGCTTAAATGTTTATGGTAGAAGGTTTTGATATTATTTTGTCTACAGTTTGAAAGGTTGTAGATTTTTTCTACAACCTTTTTATTATATATTTATTTAGTTTTCTTCTTCCTTTTTCAAAAATTCATATTGAGACATATAAAGCTTGTAATAAGCACCCTTTTTAGCAATAAGCTCATCGTGAGAACCTTGTTCTACTATTTGCCCTTTATCTACGTATAAAATACAAGTACTATTTTTTATAGTAGATAACCTATGAGCTATAATAAAAGATGTTCTGTTTTTAAGAAGCTCTTTAAGGCCTTCTTGAAGAGCTATTTCTGTTTCTGTATCAATGCTAGATGTAGCCTCATCAAGAATTAAAATTTTAGGGTTTGCAAGCAAGGCTCTTGCAAAAGATATAAGTTGCTTTTGCCCTGCCGATAAGCCACTTCCTCGTTCTTTTACAACAGTGTTATATCCATCTTCCATAGCCATTATAAAATCGTGAGCACATACAACCTTTGCCGCTTTTATAACCTCTTCATCTGTTGCCTCTTGGTTACCATATCTTATGTTATCCATTATAGTGCCTGAGAATATGAAGCTTTCTTGCATCATAACCCCCATTTGGCTTCTTAAAGATTTTATAGTAACGCTTTCTATGTCTATATCATCGATATAAATATGTCCTGAATTTATGTTATAAAATCTACTTAATAAATTTACAATAGTTGTTTTACCTGCTCCTGTAGGTCCAACGATAGCAAAGCTTTCACCAACGTTTGCCTTAAAGCTAATGCCGTTTAATATGTTTACCCCTTCTTCATATCCAAAGCAAACATTATCAAACCTAACTTCGCCTTTTATTTCTGGCATTTCTGTAGCATCTTCTCTATCTTTTACATCAATAGGCTCATCTATAGTTTCAAATATTCTTTCAAGATAAGATATAGCCGTTATAATGCTGTTATAAAAGCTTGCAATGGTATTTATAGGAGCCCAAAAACGCCCTATATAAGATATAAATGCAACTACAGCACCAGCTGTTATAACGCTAGAACCACCGCTTACCCAGTAAACACTTAAAACATAAATAACAGCAGTTGTTATAGCAGATATATTTTCAATAGCAGGGCCTAATAAGAAGTTGTATCTAACTGCTTTCATCCAGCTATCTCTGTAGTTATTGCTAAGCCTGTTAAATATTTGTCTGTTTTCTTTTTCTCTAACAAAAGATTGTGTTATCCTAACCCCGTTTATACTTTCTGATATATAAGCATTAAGGTTAGATTGTTTGTTGCTAGCCTCTTGCCAAGCTTTACGTTGTTTAGATTGTATATACCATATAAGCCCAGATAAAATAGGAAGCCCAAGCATACATATTATGCTAAACCTAACGTTTACATAAAACATAAAGCCTACTATAAAAAATAACGAGCCTATCTCTGTTAAAACGTTTACAATACCTGTAGATAATAAATCACTTAAGTTGTTTACATAGTTTACTATCCTAACTTGTATTTTACCGTGAGGTCTGTTATCAAAGTAAGTAAAAGGTAGCTTTTGTACGTGTTCAAAAATATCTTTTCTTATTTCAAAAACAATATCTTGCCCCATTTTCGTCATAACAACAGACCTTATTTTTAAAACAATAGATACATATAAAGATATAGCTAATATATAAATGCTAAGCCTTATTATCTCTTGCATATCTTTGTTTGGTATAGATTTATCTATCGCATCCATAAATATGATAGGTATATACATTGTTGCAATACTAGATGTAGCCATAAGAAATAATATTAATATTATTGTCTTTTTATATGGTGCTACATATTTTCCTATCCTTTTTAGCTTTTCTATATCAAAAGGGGTTTCTAAATTTTCATCTATTTCGTAAGTATTTCTAGCCATTTTTATAACCTCCCTTCTCTAAAATCTCCGTATTGATGATGGAATACAGAGTAATAATAACCTTTTTTAGCTAAAAGCTCTTCGTGTGTACCTTGTTCTACAATTCTACCTTTATCTAAAACAAGTATCAAATCTGCTTCCATAATAGAAGATATTCTATATGCAATTAAAATTTTAGTACATTTTTTACCTAAAGATTTTAAGTTTTCTTGTATTAAATGCTCTGTTTCCATATCAAGAGCAGATGTTGTATCGTCTAATATAAGGATAGAAGGTTCTTTTAGTAAAGCCCTTGCAAGGGATATCCTTTGCTTTTGCCCACCAGATAAACCAACGCCACGCTCACCTACTATTGTGTCGTATCCTTCTGGCATTTTTTGTATAAAATCGTGAGCCCCTGCTGTTTTAGCAGCCCATTCTACCTTTTCAAAAGGACAATCAGGGTCGCCATAGGCAATGTTACCTTCTATTGTATCAGAGAATAAGAAAACATCTTGCATAGCCATACCTATATTGTCCCTAAGCCAATATATATCTATGTCTTTTATAGGTATGCCGTCTATTGTTATTTCCCCTTCTGTTGCATCATAAAATCTGCATAAAAGGTTTACAGCAGTAGATTTACCTGCACCTGTAGCCCCTATAATACCTAAAGTTTGCCCTTGTTTTATAGAAAAGCTTACGTTTTTAAGTATATCAAAGTTTTCATCATCTTCAGGTTGATAAGATACATTTTTAAATTCAATATCCCCGTGTAAATCTGGTTTAGATACCGCCTCTATAGGTTTTCTTATGCTAGGTTTATCTTTTATTGTTTTATGTATTTTATCTAGCGATGTTAAAAACCTTTGTGTATCATTTATATACCAGCCAGACATTCTAAGAGGATAGTTTAGCATCCAAAGATAGTTATAAACAACAACCAAATCACCTGTTGTTATGTTGCCATCTATAGCCATTTTACCACCTACAAGCATTAAAACAACAGTTAAAGCATTTGATAAAAACTCAAACACAGGTATATAATTGCTCCATACCCTTGTAGCTTCTAGCTGGCTTTGTCTATAAGCTTCGTTTTCTTTATTAAATTTTTGTATTTCATAATCTTCTTTAGCAAAAGCTCTAACCATACGGTTACCGCTAATGTTTTCTTGCACAAAAGCATTTAAGCTAGAAAAACAATCTCTTATTTTAGCAAAGCATTTTTCTACGTGTTTAAATTGAAAAAGAGCTAAAATAAGGGTAAAAGGTAACACAGCTATCATATAAAGCCCTATTTTTAAATTTACAGTAAAGCACATAATAAGGGCTACAACAAAATAAACGATAGCCTCGTATATGGCAAAAAATGTAGCTGTAAAATGCCTAATAGCGTCCATATCTCCTATCTGCCTAGACATTAAATCCCCTGTTCTGTTACGGTTAAAAAAAGCAAAATCTTGCCTCATAAATTTTCTATACACTTTATCTCTCATATTGTATAAAATATCTTGAGAGCATTGCTCAAATAACACTAAATATTTCCATCTTAAAGATGTTTTTATCACTGTAGACCCTAATAAGCCAATAAGAACATATTTTAGCATTCCAAACTTACCGTTTTGCATTACATCATCTACAAAAATACCTATTACATAAGGATTTACAAAAGATAATAGCGTAGCTAATGTAACTAAAAATAAGCCAAAAATATATCTTTTTTTATAGGGTTTAAAAAATGAATAAAACCACTTAAAAGACTCCATAGCATTCCCTCCTGTTATGTTAAAATGTTATAATCTATCTCTACATTATAAACTTATTTTGGTAAAAAAAAATGTACATTCTTGCTTTAATAATGTAATATATTGTTATGTAATCTTAATATAATTTTATATAATCTTAAAGCTATCTTTATCCCCTTTTATTACAATAATATTAATATTTTCTTATTTTATTGCCAATTTATATGTTATAAAGTATAATATAAATAGCAAAATATATTTACTTAGATTGTAGGTGATTTTATGCACATAACAAACATAGATTTTACAAATTTTAGCCCTAATATGCTTTTTTGCGTTAAAGGCATAAGGCAAGATAAAGAAAACACACATAGCCATAACCATATGGAAATAGCTTATATTATATCTGGTAAGGCTATTTTTAACATAGATAATGTTTCTTACGATGTAGAAGAAGGTGATATTGTTTTTATAAACCCAGAGCAAACTCATTATGGTATGCCTGTGTCTACAGAAAAGCCAAGTTTAGAATTTTTTATGGGCTTTTCTAATTTTAAATTTAATAATATGATAGAAAACACCTTGTTTTTAAATGAATATCCTATTATTAAAACAACTGCATCATCAAGGAAAAAATTTCTTAACCTAATAGATTTTATCACAGAAGAAAACAACCTAGAGCAAACAGGGAAAGATTTTATGCTCCAATCTTACCTTACCCAGTTTATTCTTCTAGCTATTAGAGAAAAACAACAAGAAAATAACATAGCTTCTGAAAGCAAAAAATCTAACATTAGCAAAGAAATGTTATCTTATTTTCACGAGCATTTTGCAGAGAAAATATCCCTTGAGCAAATTGCAAAAAATTTATATTTAAGCCCTTTTTATATATCTAAAGTATTTAAAGAAGAAATAGGCGAAACCCCTATAAACTACCTTATAAAAGTAAGGCTTGAAAACGCAAAAGATTTGCTCCTTAAAAACAAAGATTTAAGCATTAAAGAAATATCTTCTATTGTAGGTTATGAAGATGCTTATCATTTTAGTAAAAGCTTTAAAAAATATTATGGGTTATCCCCTGTGGAATATAAAAAGCTACATATATCATAAGGCTATGGACTTTGTCCATAGCCTTAAACTCTATATAAAATAATATTAAAATTTATTAAAAGACTTCTATGATAAATATTTGAGTAATTAAAGGGTTCTAGGGCAAAGCCCTAGAATAAGGGTGGCGGGTGGAATAGATGATTTATATTATCTTGCCTTTATTCTAAAATATTAAAATTGCAAAACATCTACAACCTCTATATTTTTATGATAATTCTTTTATAAGCTCTTTTATGTTTTCTTCTATTTTAAATATAATCTTTTTAAACTCCTCATCGCTTTTACCTGTTGGGTCTTCTAACTTCCAGTTTGCATAAAAATCTTTATCTAAAACAGGACAAGCTACGTTACACCCCATAGATATTAACAAATCTGGTTCTTCTATGTCATTGTATAGTTTAGAATACTGTGTTTCTTCCATATCTATGTTATATATTTCTTTCATAAGCCTAACTGCATCTTGGTTTATTTGAGGTTTTAGCTCAGTGCCTGCAGAATAGCTTTTAAAAATATCTTTTCCAAAATGCTTTCCTAAAGCCTCTGCAATTTGAGAGCGACAAGAATTATGAACACATATAAACGCTACTTTTTTCATATTTTTCTCCTTTTATATTAAAAATTTTTCAAATATATTAAATAAATATCCTATAATTATTATACCAAAAGTTACTATACCAATAAATATAAATAAAAGCTTTGTTTTTAAAACTCTTTTTAGCATAATCATAGATGGTAAAGACAATGCTGTTATGCTCATAATAAAGGAAAGTATAGTTCCTATCCCCACCCCTTTGTCATATAAAGCCTCTGCTATAGGTAAAGTTCCAAAGGTGCTAGCATACATAGGTATACCTACAATAGTTGCAATAACTACAGAAAATATGTTTTCTTCTCCTAATATTTTTTGAATAACATCTTCTGGTATATAGTTATGGATAAAAGCTCCTATTAAAACACCAACTAAAATATATAAATAAACGCTTTTAAAAGTAGCTATCATTTCGTTTTTAGCATATATAACGCGTTGTTTTTTTGTATATGTTGGTATTTCTTCTTTTTTACAACCACAAGAGCAGTTACCTTTTAGCATATCTTTTTGTATATATTTTTCTAGCTTAAATTTTTCTATTATAAAACCACCTATAATAGCTAATATAACCCCTAATATAACATAAGTAATAGCTATTTTAAAACCAAATATGCTAGCTAAAAGTATTATAGAACCTAAATCTACTAAAGGTGATGATATTAAAAAAGAAAACGTGCTACCTATAGATAAACCTGCGTTTGTAAAGCCTATAAATATAGGTATAGATGAGCAAGAGCAAAAAGGGGTTATTGTGCCTAAAATTGCAGATATTGTGTTAGCAACTAACCCTTTAAACCTAGATAATATTTTCTTTGTACGTTCTGGTGGAAAATAACTTTGTATATATGATATAGAAAAAACTAACACACATAGCAAAAGCATTATTTTTATTGTATCATAAATAAAAAAGTGTATGCTTTCTCCTATTTTTGTTTTTATATCTAACCCCATTAAGCTTAACATATTTTCTATTAATACACTAAGCCATTTCATACCTAAAATTTGTTCTTCTATAAAGCTAAACATAATACCCCTCTTAGCTAGATTTTAATACATTAAGAAGGCTAATAGCATAATCTACATTTTCTTTGCTAATGCTATAATGAGTCCATTTGCCTTCTTTTCTAGCATTTACTATTTTAGAATTAACAAGTATTTTTAAATGATGAGATAATGTAGATTGGCTAATATCTAGCTTTTCTAATATATCATTTCCGCACATTTCACAGCTACATTTTTCACCTGTTAATAATATTTCCAAAATTTTAAGCCTGCTTTCATCACAAAAAGCCTTAAATATTTCAGCACTTTTTTTGTAATCTTTAAACATAGCTACCTCCTCATATCGATAATTATAGATATATAATACACGTCATATCGATATTTGTAAATATGTTTTTTTGTAATAGATAATATATAATTTCCATATAATTTAATATAAATCTTATAAGGAGGATAATATGGAAAAAAAGATTATTAAAATAGGGCTTATTTTATCTAGTTTCTTATTTTTATTTATTATTATTTATGAAAAAAACAACACTGTGCTTGCAAGCATTTATAATATAGAACAAAAAATTATACCCTCCCCTGTTATAGCAACAGCTCTTAATGACTGTAACCTTTATTTAGATGAAAATTTAACAACCAAAATAGCTACCATAGAAAAAGGCACTAACCTAGAGATTTTACAAGATAAAACAAGAAAAATTTATTTAGTAAAAAATGATATGCTAAATATAGAAGGCTTCTTAAAAAGAGAAGATTTATATATACCAGAAACACCTATTTCAAGTGATGAAAGGCTTAAAGATAAGGAGCTTGAAACATATATAAATAGCCTAGAGCTTAAAAGCGAAACAGATTTTTTAGTATTTACTGATATATATAGGCAACTTACATATATTTTTAAAGGAGAATATAAAAACTGGCACCTTATAAAAACTATACCTTGTGGCACAGGGGTAAATGAATCTCCTACAACCCGTGGTGTATTTAAAATAAGCGATAAAGGGGAATGGTTTTATAGCGAAAGGCTTAAAAGCGGTGCTATGTATTGGCTTAGATTTAACAATTCTTATCTTTATCATTCTGTAGCTATGGATAAAGATAAAAACATAATAGATGATACAATAGGGCAAAGATGCTCTAATGGTTGTGTTCGTATGGAAATAGAAGATATAAAATGGTTTTATGAAAACATAGAAAAAGGTACAACTGTTTACATAAATTAATGTAACAAATTTTACATATCTTCATAGACTATATATAACAAATAACAGGAGGTATGCTATGCCCTTATTTTTTAATAATAGATTTAATAATATGCAAAATCCTTATATAAACAATAGATTTAACAATATACAAAACCCTTATATAGACAATAGATTTAACAATGTACAAAACCCTTATATAGACAATAGATTTAACAATGTACAAAACCCTTATATAAACAATGGGTTTAACCAAAACAACCAACCATCAGATATAACTTTAAAACCTTTAACCCAAGAAGAGCTTGATAAAATAAACGAAGAAATACAGCAAAACATAGAAAAAAACAAACAAAATGTAACTAACATAAATTTAAAAGAAAACAATTTAGAAATTTTAAATTATATAGAAGATTTTATACAAGATGAGGCTAACAGCCATATATTTTATAAAAACTTAATAAAAAAATGTGAAAATAACAAGGTTTGCGAAAAAATAGAAAATATTAGCAATGATTGTTTATCCCAATGTTTAGCCTTAAAAGATTATTATAAAAATTTGAAAAATGAAAGCTTTGAAGAAAAGCCTTTAAATATAAATATGAATATCCCTTTTAAATCTAGCTTACTTTTGGCAATAGAAGAAGAAATAAAAAGCTATGATAAACTATGCAAAGCAATAGATATTTTACCTATTAAAGATACAAGCATTTTTTATCAAATAGCCTTAAGGAAGTTAAGCAGGATAAATAGCCTACAATATATATCTATTAACGAGAGTTTTTAATATGTAATATTTTAAAATAAATCAATTTTTTGAATACTTTGTATTCAAAAACAGGCACTCCTAAAATTTATTTAACTAAAATTTAATACAAAAAGCCTTATATAAATTTTAATAATTTATCAATTTTATAAATTGCTAAAAATTAAGTCGTACCTTAATTATAATTAATAAAAAAGTTGTAGACAAAATAAATACCTATCAAAAATTTAAGCCATATTTCACTGGGTGCGGTGTGTGCCCACATAAGGGGGTGTTGGTTTAGATAATTACAAAAACCTTTCCTTAAAGCAAAGAATCTAATAATCACAAAAAGGTTGTAGACAAAAAGTCTACAACCTTTTTTATTTATTATCTATTTTTTCTTAAAAATGTAGGTATGTTTAATTTGCCACCTTCATTTTCGTTATTGCTTTGTCTGTTTAAGCCATAATCATTATTATTAGTAAATATAGGCTCTTGTGTATGATTTATAACTGGTTGTTGCTCTGTAACATTTGAAAAGCCATCTTGTAAATGTTGAGGTTTAACGCTTGGTGTATGGTTTATAGGTTGGCTTATAGGTTGGCTTATAGCACTTGTAGTGTTATCATCGCAAACATCTTTAAGGTCTGTAGCAACAATAGTTATAACAACTTTATCTTTAAGGTTTTCCTCTATAGAAGAACCATAAATAATATTTGCAGATATATCAAGCATATCTCTAATGCTAGATAAACCTCTGTTTATTTCTTTAAGAGCTAAATCTGGACCGCCTGCTACGTTAACAAGTAAGCTTTTAGCACCATCTATAGAAGTTTCTAAAAGAGGGCTATTGATAGCCTCGTTTACAGCATCTTGTATTTTGTTTTTACCGCTACCTTCCCCAACACCTAAATGAGCATAGCCTTTATCTTTCATAATAGTAGTAACATCGGCAAAGTCTACGTTTATTTGAGAAGGATTTTTGATAATGTTAGCAATGCCTGTAACACCTTGTTTTAAAACTTCATCTACTTTATGGAAAGCTTCTATTTGAGTAACATCATCTTCTATAATATCTAAAATACGTTCGTTAGGTATAACTATTAATGTGTCAACATTTTCTCTTAGGTTTTCTATACCTTCAATAGCATTTAAAGCTCTTTTTCTACCTTCAAATTCGAAAGGTTTTGTAACAACAGCAACTGTTAAGATGCCTTGGCTTTTAGCAATGTTTGCAACAACAGAAGCAGCTCCTGTACCTGTGCCTCCGCCCATACCAGCAGCAACAAAAACCATATCAGCACCTTGTATAGCTTCTGATATTTCATCTTTAGATTCTTCTGCAGCAAGCCTTCCTTTTTCAGGGTTACCTCCTGCTCCAAGACCACGTGTAGATTTTTCTCCTATAACAATAGTTTTTTGAGCCAAGCTTTTGTTAAGAGCTTGTCTATCTGTATTAATAGCAATAAAATCTATATCAGATGCTCCAGATTCTACCATTCTATCAACGGCGTTATTACCAGCTCCACCTACGCCTACAACAATTATTTTCTCTTCTTCGTTATTTATGTTCTCTAACCCTATCAAGATATAACCCTCCTAAACAATAATTTCTGTCTTATCTTTCTATTATATACTATATATTTTAATTTTTCAATCTTTTATAAATTAGTTTTATTTATAGTATATATTTTTTTTAACAAATTTTCAAGTATAAATATTAAATTTTTATTACAAATTTTATCATTTTTTATAATATATTAAGTAATATATCTAAATACAGGGGATTTGTTTATATCATCTATGTATAATGTACCTTTTTCCTCTGGTTTAAATTCTTTTAATATTTCATTTAATGTATTCATTTTTATATTTAATGCTTCCTTATCACCTAATATAACATCTATATTTTCTGTATATAAATGTATATCAGATAAATGGCTTACATCTATTTTTGTTATGCTTTTTAAATTATCCTTATCTTTTATAGCATTTGTTATTTCCATAACTATTAAAAAAGCTTCATCGTTGTTAGTATCTAACTTTTTACCTATTGTAAAGCTATCAAATTCTAGCCCATAAATCATAGGCAATGCCTCTTTATAGTTTGGCTTAATATCTAAAACTCTTCCTTCTTTATCTATATATAAATATTCATTAGCATAAGGGATATATCCTGCTATCTCCCTTTCTTTAATGCTAACTGTTATGCTGTTAGGTAGTTTTTTTTCTACGGTAACATCTTCTACATAATAGTTGTTATTTAGCCTTCTTTTAGCAATAAAGCTATTAAAGCTTAATATATTTGTAGGTTTATCAAGCTTTAGCTCTCTTGTAATGTTAGCCTTATCTAAAGTCTTTAAACCTTCTATTTCAATATTTGTTATGTTAAGCCAAGGCGATAGCATTAATAGCATAAAAGCTAATGCTATTAACGCTATAACCATTAAAATATAAATGTATATTTTTTTCATTAGTTTCACCTAATCTTTTATATATTTTATGTTTGCACCTAAAATGCTTAGCTTTTTATCTAAATTTTCATAACCTCTGTTTATATAACAAGCTCCTTCTACAATGGTTTTACCTTCTGCAAAAAGCCCTGCACATATAAGACAAGCCCCACCTCTTAAATCTTTAGAAAAAACTGTATCCCCTTTTAAACTTTTAACACCATTTATAATAAACATATCTTTATCTGTTAATATATTGCAACCTAGCTTATTAAGCTCTTTTATATGTTTATCTCTTGCCTCAAATATATTTTCTTTTATAATGCTTGTTCCTTTTATGGTAGCTAAAAGGCTCATTATTTGAGGTTGTAAATCTGTAGGAAAATATGGATAAGGCTTTGTTTCTAAAAAATCTATAGGGTTTTTATTATTTCCCTGCTTTATAGCTATAGAGTTTTTGTCTTCTTCTATTATATATCCTATTTTTTGTAAAACATCAGTTAAAGCTTTTAAATAGATAGGGGGTATATTTTTAACTTTTACATTTCCATCTGTTATAGCTGCCATACATAAAAATGTCCCTGCCTCTATCCTATCTGGCATTATTTCATATTCTATAAAATCTTTTAGCTTATCTACCCCTGTTATAGTAATAACATCTGTGCCTGCACCTTTTATGTTAGCCCCTAGCTTATTTAAAAAGTTAGCCATATCTATTATTTCTGGCTCTTTAGCACAGTTTTTTATAACAACTCTTCCTTTTACAAATATAGATGCTAAAATAACATTTTGTGTAGCTCCAACGCTTTTAAAAGGTAGATTAATAACAGCTTCTTTTATATTATCTGTTTTAGCTTTTATAAGGTTGTTATCTTCTTCTATGTTTATTCCCATATTTTTAAAAGCATCTAAATGAAAATCTATAGGTCTTTTCCCAAGGTTGCAACCACCAGGGTAAGATATAGATGCCTCTTTAAACCTTGATAACAAAGCACCTAAAAATATTATAGAGCTACGCATTTTTTTTACTAAATCTTCTTTAACTTGTGTTTTGTTTATATCTTTAGAGTTTATAACAACTGTGTTTTCGCTATAATCTACCTTGCAACCTAAATCTTTTAAAATATCTATAGCCACAAATGTATCTAAAAGCATAGGTACATTTTTTAATACGCATATACCACCATTTAAAACAGTGCTAGCAAGGATAGGTAACACTGCGTTTTTAGCACCGCTTGTAAAAACTTCTCCGCTTAATTTATTTTTGCCCTCAATTATATATTTTCCCATATATAACCCTCCAAAAATTTCATATTTTATAATATGAAGGGTTCTATATTTTGGTTACTTAATATTTTTTATATAAAAACTTGTTTTTATATAAAAATATATTTCCTTAATTTTAAAAAACTTGTTTTTATATAAAAATATATTTCCTTAATTTTAAAAAACTTGTTTTTATATAAAAATATATTTCCTTAA